>DAIRTX010000118.1:0-8155 GCA_036803685.1 Verrucomicrobiota bacterium
GCACACCGAGCGCGCAATCATCAGTTCTTCGTCCGTGCGAATGACGCGAACCGTGACGCTACCGGTTTGCGCAGAAATCACCGGCGCATTCTCCGTGTTGTGCGACTCCTTGTGTTCTGGGTGCCGTCCGGCAATTAATCAGTTCAGACGGTTGCTGATGGAGGTGGATCAGTCGCGCACAAAGTCGATAAAACCGCGCTCGACGTCGGTGTGGATTAGTTTGACGCGGACGTGGTCGCCCACGTCGAGACCTTGGAAACCGCGCTCCAGCCGGCCTTCGGTCGGCGGCTGGAAGACCCGGACCCACGTGCCTTTGTCAGATGCGCCGGTGATGATGGCGTCGAATCGCTCCCCTATCCTGCCGGACAGGAGCAGCGCTGCCGCCGACTTCCGGACCCGGCGCTCGACTTTCGTCGCGGCGTCCTCCTGATCGGTGCAGTGCTTCGCAAGTTCCGTCAGCTCCGGGATGGTGTAGGGCAGTGGCGCTCCCACCATCGCCGCCTTCAGGAGCCGTTGCGTGATGAGATCGGGGAAGCGCCGGTTCGGCGCGGTGGAATGCGTGTAGTCCTTCACCGCCAGTCCGAAGTGTCCGGGCGGCTCGCCGCCGGGGAGATCAAGCGCGTACTCGCCTCTCCCGATGAGCTTGACCACGGCCAGGGAGAGGTCGGGGAACTTCTCCGGATCGGCCTGGCGTCGCCGGGCGAGGAAAGCTTCGAGGGCCATGGCATCCGGCTCGTTGGGGAGCCGGTCACCGAACCCGGACGCGAGCTGCGCGATACGGTCCCATCGTTCCGGGGACCGCAGAACCCGGCGGAGGGACGGAAATTTCTTCGATTCAAGGTAGGCCGCGGTCACTCCGTTCGCCGCAATCATGAAGTCCTCGATCAACTGCGTCGCCCGGTTCTTACGATCCAGGTCGAGATCGGAAAGGACATCGCCGTCGAAGATCGCCTTCGGCTCGATCGTCTCGAGGCTGAGCGCGCCGTGTCGGTGTCGCAGGTCCACGAGCCGCTGCGCGACGCTGTCCTGGAGGCGGAGGTTCTCGTCGAGTCCCGGAATCTCCACGATTCGCCGGGGCGCCGCGCCTTGGCCATCCAGCCACGCCGCGACGCTGCGGTACGCCAGTTTCCCGTGGTTCCGGACGCGGGCCCGGTAGAGGTCCGACGTGGCGAGCGAGCCGTCGGCCTCGAACACCATGTCGGCCACGACGGCGATCCGGTCCTGGTCCTCGTTCAACGACGTCAGATCGGTGGACAACGCCTCGGGGAGCATGGGAAAAATCGCGGCGGGCGTATAAACGGAGGTCGTGTTGCGCGACGCATGGCCGTCGAGCGCCGATCCTTTGCGCACCAGGGCGTCCACGTCCGCGACCGCCACGAGGATTCTGACCCGGCCGCCCGCGAGCGACTCGGCGACCGTGAGCTGGTCGAGGTCGCGGGAGTCGTCGTTGTCAATGGACGCCCAGAGCCGATCGCGCACGTCGCGCACATCGGCGGTGGCACCGGCCGGTCCGCTGATAGCCGCCAACTCTTGCTGCGCCGCCGGCGGGAAGTCCGGCTCCAGGCCGCGCTCGATCATTGCCTGGCGCGCGATTGCGACAAGGGTGGCTCGGTCGGTGGATTTGCCTTGGAGAATGCGCTGGGGTTGGCCGCGCCCGTCGGCCGGTTCGGAGCCGGTTGTTTTCATAAAATCTTATGGGAGTATGTAGCGAACGCAAACCGGGCGTCAAGCAGGCCGTGGCCGAAGTTCAAGCGGGAGAGAGTCAATCGTCCTGAGCGAATCGCGGCGCAGTCGTACCGGCAGACGTGCCGGCCTTTTTGACCGAAGGCAGCGACGCTTGCTTGCCGATACAGACTTGCTACACTGCGCGGACATGACTGCCTCCGGGAAGATCGCTCCTGCCGTCTCCAAGAAGCTCGCCAGCGACATCCTCGCCATCGGGAAGCGAGCCATTAGCGAAGAAGACGTTCGCCTTAATGTCGAGCACGCCTTGAAGCCCGTCCTGACACAACTCGGCATTTCCACCGAAGCCCGGTACGAGCAACGCCTCACACTGCTCCAAGGCACAGGCCGCGCCGATGCCGTGTACGGCTTCGGCGTGATCGAGTACGAACGTCCCGGCAAACTCTCAAAGCCGGCAGGAATTAAGGAGGTCGTCGAACAGCTTTCCTCTTACCTCGCTAGCAAGGCGCGCGAACTCGCCCCGACTAAACCCATCGAAGCCGCCAAGCGAATGATTGGCATTGGCATCGACGGCCAGAAGGTGATGTATCTCCGGTACGCTGCTTCTGAGAACCGCGCCCGATTCTTTCAGCCCGTCTCGCTCGAAACGCAACTCGAGTTCTTCCGCCACAAAGGACTCAGGCGCGGTGGCTTTCAAATCGTCGGTCCGATGCCGATTGACGAAGCGAGTGTTGACTGGCTGCTGTACTCGCTGCGCTTCCTGTCCCTCTGCATCCGCAAAGCCTTTGAATACGCCGACAAGCATTTGGTCCGGCCTGAGGAGCTTGCCGGGAAACTTCTCACCAACATCGTCGGCTTCGACCTCAACCCGCTGGCCGTCATCGCCGCCCGGACCAACTTCCTCTTGAGTCTTGGCACGCTCATCAAAAAAGTGCCGCGCATCGAAATCCCGGTGTATTTCTGTGACTCCATCATTACGCCATCCGAATTTGCCCAGGAAAGAGACTTGTCTGAAATGAAGGGCTTCGCCCCAGACCGCTACGTGGACACAACTGAAGGTCGGTTCACATTCCCCGCCATCGTCATTGATAAGGACAAGATCGAAGCCGTTTGCGCAGTAATCGAGGAATCCGTGCTGCTCAACCGGACGGAAGACCAGTTCATCGAAAAACTTCACTCCACCGTCCGCGGCCTTGATGATTACGCGGAAAGAGTTCTCAAGAAGGTCTTCGCGCAAATCCGCAAGCTCAACGCCAACGGTCGCAACGGCATCTGGGCGCGCTTTCTAAAAAACCAGTTCGCACCCGTGTTCGTCGGCAAACACCGCTTCGATTTCGTCATCGGCAATCCGCCGTGGGTCAACTGGCAAAGTCTCTCCGACTCCTACCGCGCCAAGACTTGGAAACTCTGGGAAGCTTATGGCTTGTTCTCTCTCAGCGGCCAAGCCGCGCGGCTCGGCGGCGGCAAGAAAGGCTTGGCGATGCTGTTCACCTACGCCTGCCTCGACAACTACGTCAAAGACAACGGGCGACTTGGGTTCATCATCACGCAGACGCTGTTCAAGAGCAAAGGCGCGGGTGATGGCTTCCGCCGGTTCCGCTTGGGAGATCGTGAGCATTTCAAGGTTATGCAGGTGGACGATCTCAGCGACTTCCAGCCATTCGAGGGCGCGACAAATCGAACCGCAGTCGTCACCTTTGAAAAAGGCAGGCCGACAAAGTATCCCGTTGAGTACCTGTATTGGCGTAAGCAACCCAAACAATCCATCGGTCTCGACGACGACCTCGACGAAGCGCTCGCTAATGTCGAAGTCAAACGCTGGCAAGCCCAGCCCATCAACGCCGTCGAACAGCAAAGCCCATGGCTCACCGCCCGGCCCAAGGCGCTCACCGCTGTCCAGAAAGCCGTCGGCCAATCCGCTTACCGGGCCTATGCCGGCTCGTTTACCGGTGGTCTCAACGGCGTGTACTGGATGGAGATTCCGCAGCAACCGAAACGCAGCGATGGCCTCGTGCTCATTCGCAATCTCCACGATGTCGGCAAGACAAAGGTGAAGCCGGTCGAGATGGCAATCGAACCAGACCTCATTTACCCGCTGGTGCGCGGCCGCGAAGTTGAACGCTGGTCTGCCGTAGGTTCGCATTATATCCTACTTGCACAAGACCCCAAGACCCGGATCGGCCTCGAAGAGAACTTGATGAAGCAGAAGTTGCCAAAGACTTACGGCTACCTAAAAGAGTTTGAGAGCGATTTGCGAACGAAGCGATTGAGCGGTGTTGTCCGTGACCTCATGGCACGCGGCGCGTTCTACAGCATGTTCGCAATTGGCGAGTACACCCTCGCGCCGTACAAGGTGTGCTGGCGCGAGCAGGCGGAGTTTTTCACGTGCGCCGTGACTGGCAATGCAAAGGTTGCCGGCAAGAGCAAGGTTGTCATTCCCGACCACAAGCTCATGTTCGTACCGCTCCGCGACGTGACGGAAGCGCATTACGTTTGCGCGATGCTCAACTCAGCCGTTGCCGTGCTCATAGTCAAAAGCTACGGCATCGAGACACAAACTTCGACGCATGTTTTGGAGTACGTCCGGCTGCCGAAGTTCGACGCGGCGGACAAGCGGCATCAACGGCTGGCCGAACTCAGCGCCGCCGCCCACGAACACGTCGCCGCCGCCACCGAGTCCGCGCAGAAAGACCTGAAAAAAGCCGAGGAAGAAATTGACGAGAAAGCGGCGGAAATCTGGGGCATCACCGCCACCGAACTCAAAGACATCCAATTCAGCCTCGCGGATTTGCGCTAGTTAAGGAAAGGACCACACACATGAAACTGAAACGATTTCGAGTGCAAATTATCGCGGCGGCTTCGGCGCTGGAGAGGTTGTCGGCATGATGTGGCTGTATGGGGTCGTCTTTCTTTCGGCGCTCGCCGTTGATGTCATTCCACTGATCGCGCCATCGGCCTGGATGGTCGGGCTGGTTCTGCTGGTCAAGTTCCACTTGCATCCGTGGATCGTGGTGCCGCTCTGCGCTTCGGGTTCAACCCTGGGACGATACCTGATGAGTCTCTACATCCCCCGCTTCGCCGGCCTGTTCATCAAACGGCACAAAACGGATGAACTGAAATTTCTGGGAAAGAAACTGTCGGAGAGCCTGTGGCAGAGCTGGCTCTTCGTCTTTATTTACTCCGTGACGCCGCTGTCCACCACGGCGTTGTTCCTGGCCGCCGGGGTGGCGAAAGTGAAGCCCTCGCGCACGTTGCCGCCGTACTTTTGCGGCAAATTCCTGAGCGACGCGGTGATGATCTTCGCCGGGCTTTACGCCGCCGCCAATTTCAAAGGCCTCATGCACGGCACCTATTCTCCCAAGGCAATTGTGACGCTGGCCCTGGGTTGCGTGGTCCTTGCCGGATTTCTGTTTCTCGACTGGCGCGCGTTGCTGCAACGAAAGAAGTTCACATTCAATTTCAGAATCTGGAAATGAAATCTTAGCGGTTGCTGGAAATTCAAACGCCGTCTTGCAACGGCATCACATTGGCCTTATTGTTTGGTTGCAATGAACGTCGCAATTGAAATTCCTGAAAACGTCTCCGCCCCGTTGCGCTTGCGTTGGAAGGATGTTCCCCGGCGCGTGCTCGAAGCCGTTGCGGCTGAAGCCTATCGTTCCGGCGCGCTCACCGCGCATCAAGTCGGTGAATGGCTCGGCCACGGCTCGCGTTGGGAGACCGAATCGTTTCTCAAGCGGGTTCAAGCCTACTTGCATTACGGCGAGGACGACCTTGAGCGCGACCTCGCGGCCTTGCGCGCCGCTCGCGGCTGATGACCCTCGTCAGCAACACCTCGCCGCTTTGCTATCTTGCGCTCATCGGCCACGCGGAAATTCTGCCGAAACTTTACGGCAACGTTCACACCACACAAAAGGTTTTGGAGGAACTTCGCCATCCCGACGCGCCGCCGTCAGTTCGTAATTGGGCAACCACTCCGCCCGAGTGGTTAAAAATTCATTCCAACCCGGAAGAGCCTGACCAAACATTGGCTGCGCTTGACCCCGGCGAGCGCACCGCGTTGCGGCTGTCCGAGCAACTCCGCTCCGACGTGGTGTTGCTCGATGAATCTGCCGCTCGTGCGTTCGCGGTTCAGCGCGGCCTGAAAGTTTCAGGCACATTGGGCGTCTTGTGCGACGCCGCTCAAGCCGGACTCCTCAAACTTCCTGCCGCCCTCGACCTTCTCCGTAAAACCAATTTTCGCGCTTCCCCGGAATTGTGGAAGACGCTTTACACGCGGTGATGATCTTCACCGGGCTTTACGCCGCTGCCAATTTCAAGGACCTCGTGCATGGCAGCTATTCCCCCAAGGCAATTGTGACGCTGGTCTTGGGTTCCGTGGTCATTGCCGGATTTCTGTTTCTCGACTGGCGCGCGTTGCTGCAACGAAAGAAGTTCACATTCAATTTCAGAATCTGGAAATGAAATCTGCGCGGTTGTTTTCGTCAAGTCGAGCGCGGTGTGTGCGCGGCGAAGATTTTGCTCTCACCTGCCGTGTCCGGCGACTCGCCGGACGCTATCTTTTCAACGCAGAGAACGCAAAGCGCAACTCCATCAAACTCCGCTTTGCAACCACCGCTCGCTCCGCTACTCTCAACCGCGATAATCAAATGGCACTGCATCCTAATTTTCCAACTTCGCCTTTCATTGTCCGAACCGCCGACCGCATGATCTGGCTGGTGGAAACCAAGGGCCGTGCCGAACTCGATTTGCCGCAAAAGATGGCGCGTCTCAAACAATGGTGCGCCGACGCCACCGCCGCCGAGGAAAACTGGCAGCGATATGATTTCATTTTTGTGGATCAAACCGGTTTTGAAAAACACGCGCCGAAGAATTTTGCCGCGCTCGCGGCCAGTTTTACGGAGTTCAAGCATGGCCAAAACGGTTTATAGCAAGTTTAACCATTTATACTTGATTCGCGCTATAATTATGTATAAATGGACATAAATGAATCCCATCAATAATCCATTTTCTCCCGGTGCCGGATCGCCGCCGCCGGAATTGGTCGGACGCGATCCCATTCTGGAGCAAGCCCGGGTTTTGCTGGGCCGGATCAAGTTGAAACGGCCCGAAAAAAGCATGCTTCTGACCGGGCTTCGGGGCGTCGGCAAAACGGTTTTGCTCAACGAAATCGAACGGCAGGCCAAAGCCGCCGGATACCGGACCATTGCCATCGAAGCCCACGAAGGCAAGGCTTTGGGGCCGTTGATCGCCCCGCATCTGCGAATGCTCTTATACGATTTGGACCGGATTGCCGGCGCGGGACACAAAGTCAGACGCGGGCTGGCCGTCCTCCGCAGTTTTGTCGGGGCATTAAAGGTAAGCTTGGGCGAAGTCTCGTTGGGCTTGGACATCGAGCCGGAAAAGGGCGCGGCGGACAGCGGGGACTTGGAAATTGACCTGCCCAACCTCTTTGTCGCGGTGGCGGAAGCCGCCGAGGAACGCAAAACCGCCGTGGCCGTGCTGATTGATGAAATCCAGTATTTCAGCCAAAAGGAACTGGGCGCATTGATCATGGCCATGCACAAACTTCAGCAGCGGCAACTGCCGTTTGTGTTGCTGGGGGCCGGCCTGCCGGTCCTGCCCGGTCTGGCTGGCGAATCAAAATCGTATGCCGAACGGCTTTTTAATTTCCCGGACATCGGCGCGCTTTCGGCGGCCGATACCGCGAAGGCGCTGCGCGAACCGGCGCAGGCTGCCGGCGTTGTTTTTGAAGCGCCCGCTCTGGCCGAGGTGTTTCGCCTGACCAAAGGCTATCCCTATTTCCTTCAGGAGTGGGGTTATCAGGCTTGGAATCTGGCCGCCGCCAGCCCGATTACCTTGTCCATCGTAAAAGCCGCCACCACCACGGTCGTTCCCCGTCTCGACCAGAATTTCTTCCGCGTGCGGTTCGACCGGCTGACGCCCAGCGAAAAGAATTTTTTGCGGGCCATGGCCCAGCTCGGTTCGGGCGCGCAGCGCACCGGTGATATCGCCGACGTGCTCAAGGTCAAAGTCACCAGCCTCGGCCCCGTCCGCGCCAAGCTCATCAAAAAAGGAATGATCTACAGCCCCGCCCACGGCGACATGGCCTTCACCGTGCCTTTGTTTGATCAATTCATGGTGCGAGCCATCCCCAAATTTCACCCGTAACTTTCCTGACCATGCCACGTCCCGATTCCGAAAAATACGAGCTTTCCCCCGCCGAGAAGCGCGACCTCGTCAAATTGATTGAGCAGGGCAAGCCGTTGCCGGAGAAATATCCGCCGATTCTTGTTGCCCCGAACGTGTCTTCGCTACCAGTTCGTTGTGGTTTCTTGCTCCATGAATGCATTCTACTCGCCACCGCCATCATTCGCCAAACCGGCGAATAAACCAGGTCTTCACCACCTGGGTCAGCAGCGCATAGCCCAGCAGCATGATGGCCAGATACAGCCAGTACAGCGGCGGGAGCGGG
>DAIRTX010000119.1:0-7949 GCA_036803685.1 Verrucomicrobiota bacterium
GTCTTCGCGCTGCTGCCCACCGGCGGCGGCAAATCGCTCTGCTTTCAACTGCCCGCGATGATACGATCCGGCTTGACGGTCGTGGTGTCGCCGTTGATTGCATTGATGAAAGACCAAGTGGACGCGATGCAAGCCGGCGGCATACCGGCGACATTTCTCAACTCCTCGCTCACCCAAAACGAATCGCGGGCGCGGCTGCGCGGCCTGCATAACGGCGAATTCCGTTTGCTTTACGTCGCGCCGGAACGGCTGATGCTTTCGGGATTTCTTTCGGATTTGCAGCGGTGGAACGTGCGTTTGCTGGCCGTGGACGAGGCGCATTGCATCAGCGAGTGGGGACATGATTTCCGTCCGGAATACCGCCAGCTCGCGGAGTTGCGGAAGCTGTTTCCGGAAACGCCGATGATGGCGCTCACCGCCACCGCCACGGGCCGCGTCCGCGAAGACATCGTCAAACTGCTCAAGCTGCGCGAGCCGCGCTGCTATGTCGCCAGCTTCAACCGTCCAAACCTCACCTACCGCGTGCTGGCCAAAAACAAACCTTACGACCAGGTGTTGGAGTTTGTCCGCGCGCGACCGAAGGAAAGCGGCATTGTTTATTGCCACTCCCGCAAGACCGCCGAGAGCGTGGCTTTGCGTTTGAACGGGGATGGCGTGAAGTCCTGCCCCTATCACGCCGGGCTGACGCCGAAGGAGCGGTCGGAACATCAGGAACTTTTTCTGCGCGACGACGTCCGCGTGATTTGCGCGACCATCGCCTTCGGCATGGGCATCAACAAGCCGAACGTGCGCTTCGTCATCCATTACGACCTGCCGAAAAACATCGAGGGCTATTACCAGGAAACCGGTCGCGCGGGTCGCGATGGCCTGCCCGGCGAGTGCGTGCTGCTCTTCAGTGCGGGCGATGTGATGAAGCAAACCCGGTTCATTGACGAAAAGCCGGATCCGAAGGAACAACAGATTGCGCGCGAACAATTGCAGAAGATGGTGCATTACGCGGAATGCGCGGGCTGCCGGAGACGGGAACTGCTGGCGTATTTTGGAGAGGATTGGAGCGCCGGCCTCGGGCACGGCGAGTCCGCACAATCGCATCATGCCGTGCCGGAGGCCGGCGTTCCCAACTGCGGCGCGTGCGACAACTGCCTTTCGCCGCGCGAAACGTTCGATGGCACGGTTGCCGCGCAAAAATTTCTCTCCTGCGTTTATCGCATCCGCGAGAAAACCCGGTTTGGTGTCGGTTTGAACCACGTCATCGAGGTCCTGACCGGCGCGGACACGGAGAAGGTTCGCAAGTGGAATCACGAGCAACTCTCGACCTACGGCATCGGCAAGGAACATGGCCGGCCGGAGTGGGCGGCCATTGGCCGGGAGTTGATCCGGCTTGGCCATTTGCGGCAAACGTCCGAGAAATTCAGCGTGCTGGAGTTGACAAATGACGGGCTGGCCGCGCTCAAGCAACGCCGGAAAGTGACCCTCACCAAACCCGTGACGGCGCCTGAATCGAAAGTGCATCGCGCGGGCGAAATCGCTTGCGACGAGGTGTTGTTTGACCGGCTGCGCAAACTTCGCAAGCAATTGGCTGACGAGCGCAACGTGCCGGCTTACATTGTTTTCTCCGATGTGGCGCTGCGGCAGATGGCCCGTGATTATCCGGCGAGCGAGCGCGAGTTTGCGCGCATCAGCGGCGTGGGCGAAAAGAAACTGCGCGAGTTTGGCGATGTGTTTCTCGCCGAAATCGCCACCTATTTGCAAACCAATCCGCGCCAGATTTTCGCCGACGATTCGTTCGCCGCGCCGGCCCCGCCTGTCCGAAACAGCCTTGGGGATTCGGCGCGGGACACCCTGCGCCGCTTCCGTTCCGGGCAATCCGTCGAGCAAATCGCCGAGGAACGGAACCTGGTGACGGGGACGATTTACAGCCATCTGCTGGAGGCCATCGAAGGCGGCGAGCCGGTTGAATTGAAACGCTTCTTCACGGATACGGAGCAACAGAAGATTGCGGTGGCGTTTGAAAGAAATGGCTTCGGCAACCTCACCGCCGTGTTTGAATCGCTGGGCGGCGCCTGCGATTATGGCCGGCTCAGAATTTTCCGCGCGGCGGCGAACGCCAAAGAGTAGGACAAGCTTCCAGCCTGTCTCCATATTCACAAGTCAGAGACAGGCAGGATGCCTGTCCCACTTTGACTGTCGTTTCAACTATCCGCCCGCGCAAATGCGATTGCTCTGCCCTCCATTTTTTGGTGAACAGCAAGGCCAGATTATTTTTTCCCAGCCGGTGGCACGTTGGTCGCGTCAGCGTGCTCCGGAGGCGCGCTGGTCGCGCCGAAGCGGAGCGAAGACGAATTGGTTTTTTCAAAATTCAGCGCCGCCGAGTTGATGCAGTAACGCAAGCCGGTTGGTTTCGGACCGTCGTCGAAAAGGTGGCCGAGATGGCTGCCGCAATGCGCGCAAATCACTTCCGTGCGATGCATGCCGAGGCTGTCATCGTTGCGCAAAATCACCATCTTCGCCGACGCCAGATCGGAAAAACTCGGCCAGCCGCAAGCGGAATCAAATTTGTCCTTTGAAGTGAACAAGACTTGTTTGCACGCCGCACAGCGATAAACCCCCGGCTCTTTGGTGTTCCAATAAAGACCTGTAAATGGCCGCTCCGTGTCGGCTTGACGCAGCACACGATATTGTTCCGGCGTCAATTCCTGGCGCCATTCCGCGTCGGTTTTGGTGACTGGAAATTTCATGGTTTGATTCGTGGTTGTTGAATCGGCGGTTTTGGGCGTGGCGGCGATATTGTTGGTGGGCGAGGCGTTGCAGCCTGCAACGAGCATCGCCGCAGCCAGCGCGCATGGATAAAACATCCTTTTCATCGTTCAAATTTGTAGCAGCGCTCCATGAGCGTCGCCGTTTTAATGCGGCGGTCACAGACCGCCGCTACAATGCATCCGCCGCGCGCAACACGCGATACCGGTGCGTCCACGGATCAATCCGGCACACGGCGCGATAATCGCAAAATTCACACGGCGTTTCGCGGCCTTTGCGATAGGGATCCACCTGCGCCGCACCGGAAAAAATCGCCCGCCCCATTTCCTTCAACTGTGCCCCAACGTGGTCGAGCAATGCTTCAAATTCCGCGCGTGGCAATGCTTCCACCGAATTCGACCGCACGCCGCCATCCTTGTTCAACTTGTAATTAAATTGATCCGCCGCGTTTATGCGGTCGAGTCTGGATAACGCGCTTGCGTCAAAGCGTCCGGTATGACGATACGCGCGTTTGCGCGCGCCGGCTGCGTCCGCCAACGCTTCGTCGCGTGTGCCGCCGCTTTCATATTGCCCGCGCAGGTTCACGTAAAAGACGCCGGTTGGAATCAATTGTTGCACGCCAAACAGCGCGTGCGGATCCGGCCAATGACGCACTGCCGCCAGATACGCCAGCAATTGCAATTGCACGCCGTGCTCGACCAGAATTTTGTCGAGTTTTTTCTGGCCGGATTTGTAATCCATCACCACACACAACGCGCGGTCGCCGGTTTCACGGCACAAATCAATGCGGTCAATCCGGCCTCGAAGCGTGAGCTTGTGTCCGGCACCCAAATCAATTTCCCACGCGGGCGCGCCGCCGGCGCCGAAACCAAATTCGAGTTCGGCCACCGCCGGGTCAAATTCATATTGTCCGCGCATCCAGGTTGCGAGCGTTTCGACAAAATCCTGCAACGACTCCGCCAGCACGCGCGCGGTGAACCGGCTTTGCTCGCCGGTGTGCAACAAGCCGTCGCGGTAATTCAGCGCGAGAACAGCGGCGATTTTGCCCACGCGTTCACGGGCGTCCGGTGGTGTGATGTCGCGCCAGCGTTTGCTTTCGGCGCTCAATTGCTCGTGGAACATTTTCAAAACCTCGTGCTGAAAACTGCCCTGCTCGCGCGCATCCAGCTCAAAAACCTTCCGCTCCTCGGCGCGCAGTCCGGAATGAACGAAAAACCGGAACGGGCACGCGGCAAACTCCTCCAACCGGCTCACCGAGGAGTGCAGGGTCGGGCCGAAAAGCTTTTCCGCGATCGCGGGCGATAAACTTTCCGTCGAATCCGGCTCGCGCAATGCGGCCAGGTTTTTCGCCAATTCAGCCACCGCCGGGAGTTCAAGCAGTTCCCGCCAGTTTTTAATATGCGCTCCCGCCTGATTCATGGCCAGCAATGGCGATGGAGCGCCGGCCTCCGGCCCGGCGTGTTGCTGGCAATCATCCGCATCGAGCCGTGCCGGAGGCCGGCGCTCCTGTTCCGACGACCAAACCGCCATCAAAGACGGTGCGATTTCACTGACGTGTTCCGCATCGGCCAATTTGATTTCTCCGCTGAATTCTTCAATTTCGAGTCCGAGAAAAATCCGGCGCAAGTGTGCGATAAATGGCGATGGATTCAACGTTTTGCCGTCTGCGTCGTGGCGCGAAAAAGTCACGACGAGTTTTTCGCTGGCGCGCGTGCAGGCAATGTAGCCGAGATAACGCTCGCGCGCCAGGCGTTCGCGCAAATCGGGACCGGGCGCGCCGGCGTGTTGACTCAATTCATCACGGTCGGCGTCCGTCAAAATCGTTGGCGCGGCAGGCGCGGCGGGAAAAATCGTCTCGTTCACGCCGAGCACGAGCGCCAGTTTCAAATCGGGATTGCGGGCGCGGTCAATCGCGCCGATGAGCACTTGATCGAGCGCGGGCGGAATCACGCCGACGGTCAGGTTCGCGAGGCCGGCTTCCAAAATCGGCAGCCATTCGCGCAACGGCAGCGCCTCGTCCGAAAACGCGAGGGCGACGTTGTCAAGCCACGTGTTCATTTGAACCCAAACGGTCAAGTGGATTGACGATTGACGATTGACGATTGACGATTTTTCCGGGCCGGCCAGGCTCCACTGTTCCAAAGTTTTTTCCACGCCGAGTTCATTCCACAGTTCACGCAGGGCGTTGGTCAGTTGCCCGCCGTTCGGCTTGTTTTTCCAACGCGCGAGTTGCACGGCAAAATTTTGAAAGGGCGGCAAAATTATTTCGCGCAGCCGTTCGAGGGACTCGGACAATTCGGGGTTTTCCACGATTTGAAGGGGTTCTCGCCATTTTGCGCCGTGCCAGCCACGGGCGAGTGCTTCATTTTCAAGCCGGTCAACTCCGCACGCGCGGAGCGGTGTTTCCGCTTCATCCGCGAACGAAAAACCGGCCTTCAGTGCGGCGAACCAGTCATCGTGCGGCCAGTCGAGCGTGACCGTGCGGAGCGAGCTGCGGGTCAGTTCAGCCAGGGGGTGATGCGCCACAGATTCTCGCCGGTCGAGAAAGAACGGAATCCCGTAACGACGAAACACCCGCGCCAACGGCTTGTGATAGCCGTCGAGATTCCGCACGAGCACGGCGGCATCGCGAAAACGTCCGCCGCCACGAACGAAGCCCCGGATTTCGCGCGCGGCGCGTGCTGCTTCGGCGTCGGGGTTTGAACAAACTGCGATGCGGATGGAATGTAGCGCAGACTTCTCGTCTGCGCGGGTCTTTGCCGGCGGGACGCCGGCGCCACTTTGCCAGCGCGCTTCCAGGCGTTGCAAAACCGGGGTGTCGGTAAAACGATTTTGCTTTCGGTCGCGTTTGAGCCGTTCGGTTTCAATTTTGCAGTCCGGCAAATTTGCGATTCGCTGGCGGCACTGTTGAAATGTTTTGCCGACGGGCGACCAGATTGAGAGCCATGAAGTTTCGGCTTCGGGTTCGTTTTCCAGGCAAAACGCCAGTGTCGCGCGACCACAAAACGGGACGACAGCGGCGAGCAAATCCAGTTCCTGCGGCGTCATTTCCGCAAAGCCGTCGAGCCACAGGCTTTGAAAGTCGAGCGTCGAGCGTCGAGCGTCGAAAGCAGAACGCAGTGTTTCGGTGGCCACGTCGAGCAGGCGGTTCGTGTCCTGCAATTCGTGTTCGGTGAGCCAGTGCGTGTAGGTGTCGAGCAGCAGCGCAAGGTCGTGGAGCTTGTCCTGAAGTTCGTGGCGCAAGCCGGTGCGCTGGGACAACGAACGAAGTTTGGCGGGCGTGAATTGATGCTGTTGCAGTTCGCCGAGCAACTGGCTGAGTTGTTGGGCAAAACCAGGGCGGCGTGCGCTTTGGCGAAACAATTTCAATTCGCTTTCGTGCCGCATCAACAGGGCGCGCAAAACCATCACCCGGCCTTCCTCGGCGAGCAATCCCGATGGCATCGGGACGCCGCGCGCGTCCAGGACAAACCGCGCGAGCCGCTCGAACGAAAAAATGTTCAAGCGCGTGTAACCTTGCGGAGCGCTATCGGCGAGCAACTGGCGTTCGAGTTGAAACGTCGCCTGCTTGGGCGCGAGCAGAACCAGTGGCGGTCCTTCCGGCGATGCCGCCAAGGCGGCACGGATTTCCGCGAGACAGCGGAAGGTCTTGCCGCTGCCGGCCGGGCCGAGGAGAAAATGCGCTTGCACGGACTTCTTTTCGCGCAAAGACGCCCAATCGCAAAGCAATTTATTGTTAAAAATTGGCAAAGGTTGGTGGGTGGGTGGCCGCGTTTTTTGTTTCTTTTTAGAAAAGTCGTTTTATTATTCCTTCCCATCGGGAAAATCCCGGCTGGTTGATAACGACGATCAAAATCGAAAACTTATGCCACTGACACATACCAAAGAGTTGTTTGCAAAGGCGTTGAAGGGCAAATACGCGCTCGGCGCGTTCAACGTCAACAATATGGAGCTCATCCAGGCCATCGTTGAGGCCTGCGAAGAGGAAAAAGCGCCGTTGATCCTCCAAATCTCCAAAGGCGCCCGCCAATATGCCAACCCGGTCTATCTCAAAAAACTCATCGAGGCGGCGGTCAGCCTGTCCAACGTCCCCATCGCCGTCCACCTTGACCACGGCGACACCTTCGATCTGTGCAAACAGTGCATTGATGAAGGTTTTACCAGCGTGATGATTGACGCCAGCCACGAGCCGTTCGAGAAAAATGCCGAGATCACCCGCAAGGTCGTGGAATACGCCCATAAAAACAATTGCTCCGTCGAATCCGAACTCGGCCATCTCGTCGGAGCGCAGTTCGACGAAGGTGAAGAAGGCGGCGCACACTCCACCAGCGGCCACTACACCAACCCGGAAGAAGCTGTCAAATTCGTCAAGGAAACCGGCTGTGACTCGCTCGCCGTCGCCATCGGCAACTCCCATGGCGCTTTCAAGTTCAAAGGGGAACAGCACCTGGATTTGGACCGTTTGAAATTGATCAAGAAAGCGCTCATGGACGCCGGCATGGGTGATTATCCGCTGGTGCTGCATGGCGCTTCCAGCGTGCCGCAATATCTCGTGGCCGAGATCAACAAATACGGCGGCAAGATGCCCGATGCCCAAGGCGTGCCGGAAGCGGACATCGAAGTCGCGCGGCGCGTGGGTTGCACGAAGGTCAACATTGACACCGATCTGCGCCTGGCCATGACCGCCGGCATCCGCAAGGTATTCTCGGAAAATCCGAAGGAATTTGATCCGCGCAAATATCTTGGCCCGGCCCGTCAAGCGGTTAAAGACCTTGTCCGGCACAAACTCAAAGACGTGCTTTGCTGCGCCGGTCATGCGTTTGACTAAAACTCAGATTCTCCACCAACCCCCAAGCTGCCAGCTTGGGGCTTTTTTGTTTTCAAAACCAGAAGCAACTCGAACGTAAATTGTGGCGCAAATTTGGGTCATGCTGGCGTAGATCGTTGCCCACCGCTCATCATTTGCATTTATTCAGCGGGTCAAGCCGCGCAAGATCACCGTCAGCGATTGAGCCGCTGATTTTTGAGGGCAAATCCCACGACCCGCGGGCCATGAGATTTTTATTTTAGAATGAGGGCTGAGGGGAATTTGAACCCTCCGCTTGAATCCTGGCCAAAAAGGTTGGCGGGTGCGGCAATCACACACGAGTTAACATCGCCCACACCCGCCAAGGCGCCCAGTTCTCATTGGG
>DAIRTX010000120.1:0-7903 GCA_036803685.1 Verrucomicrobiota bacterium
CACGAAGAAGCCGCTGGAAACGCGCATGGGCAAGGGCAAAGGCCCGCTGGAATCGTGGGTGGCGGTGATCCGCCCGGCGAACGTGCTGTTTGAAGTGGACGGTGTGACGGAAGTGGTGGCGCGCGAGTCGTTGCGCCTGGCGGCGACCAAGCTGCCCATCCGGACCAAGTTCATCTCGCGGCATCGGGGTTCGCGCTAGACGGAATCGAGTTTATGAAATTTTTGGAAATGAAAGACATGACGCTGGTGGAGTTGTCGGCCAAGAGCCGGGACCTGCGCCATGAAATGTTCAACCTGCGTCTGCAGCAGGCGAGCGCCCAGCTGGAGAAGCCGGCGCGCTTGCGGACGCTGCGTCGGGACATCGCGCGGCTGGAAACGCGCATCTCCCAGCTCCGCTCGCGCGGAGCGGAGTTGCCAAAAAAAGCGGCTTGATATGGCTGACACTATGAATTCAACGGAAGCGGCGCGCGGACATCGCAAACAGCGCGTCGGCAAGGTCATCTCCAACAAGATGGCCAAGACCATCGTTGTGCGCGTCGAGCGCCGGTTCCCGCACGCGAAGCTGCGGAAAGTCATGACCGCCTACAAGAAATTATACGCCCACGACGAAAAGGGCGAGGCGAAGGTGGGCGACCGGGTGCGGATTGAAGAAACCCGGCCGCTTTCAAAAATCAAACGCTGGCGGCTGATGGAAGTCGTCGAACGCAGCCGGGGCGTGGAGCCGGTGGCGGCGGAATAGCGAGGAAATATGCTGCAAATTCGTTCCCATTTGGACGTCGCGGATAACACGGGCGCAAAAATCGCCTGGGTGATCGGCGTGCTGGGCCGCAACCAGCGTTACGCGGGGATCGGCGACATCATCAAGGTGCACATCAAGGTCGCCGCGCCCGACGGCCAGGTGAAAAAGGGCGAGGTGCACAACGCGGTGGTTGTCCGCACGCGCCAGATCATCCGCCGCAACGACGGCTCGTATCTGCGCTTTGACAGCAACGCGGTGGTCATCATTGACGAGGAACAGAACCCGAAGGGCACACGTATTTTTGGACCGGTGGCGCGCGAGTTGCGTGAAAAAAAGTTCATGAAAATAATTTCGCTCGCGCCGGAGGTGATTTGAGGTTATGCCAAAATTTCATGTGAAAAAAGGCGAGGTAGTGGTCGTGCTGGCCGGCAAGGAAAAGGGCAAGCGCGGCAAAATCATCGCCGTTCTGCGGAAGAAGCAGCGCGTCATCGTCGAGGGCGTGCAGATGATCAAGCGCCACATGCGCAAGAGCCAGGACCATCCGCAGGGCGCGATTGTCGAACGTGAAGGCACCATCCACCTTTCGAACGTGATGAGAGTGGATCAATTTGACGCCCGCGTGGCCAAGCGGAGCGGGGCGGCGGTGCCGGCCCAGACCTGAAAGATTACCAACACGATTACAAACCATAGTTACGGCAAAATCCGTGACCCAGAGTGATGAAAGCCAGACTTTATAACAAATACGTCAACGACGTGGTGCCCGCCCTCAAGGCAAAGCACAAATACGGGAACGTGCACCAGGTTCCACACATGGTGAAAATCGTGGTGAACATGGGCATCAGCGCGTCGCTGGAAAAGAACGCGATTGAGGATGCGGCAAAGGACCTCGCGTTGATCACCGGCCGCAAGGCGGTGATCAGCAAGTCGCGCCACAGCATCGCAAATTTCAAGCTGCGCGAAGGCCAGCCCATCGGCTGCCGCGTCACGCTGCGTCGCGACGCGATGTATGAATTTTTCGACCGTCTGATTGCCACCGCGCTGCCGCGCATCCGTGACTTTCGCGGGTTGTCGCCGCGCAAATTTGACGGGCGTGGCAATTACACGTTCGGCATTGCGGAACAGACAATTTTCCCGGAGATCGAATTGGACAAAATCAAGCGGACGCAGGGAATGGACGTCACGGTTGTGACCAGCGCGCGCAACGATGCGGAGGCGCTGGATTTGCTGAAACTCATGGGTTTCCCGCTCGCAGAAAAATAGTAAATTTTATGGCCAAGAAAGCATGGATTGAGCGCAACAAGCGCAAAGCTGAAACGGTAAAAAAATACGCCGCGATCCGCGCGGAATTGAAGGCCAGGCGCGACTACGCCGGTCTCTCGAAGTTGCCGCGCAACGCCAGCCCAACGCGGCTGGTGAACCGCTGCTCGGCCAGCGGCCGCCGGCGCGGTTATCTGCGCAAGTTCGCCGCGTCGCGCCTCACCTTCCGGGAGGCCGCCTTGAACGGTTTAATCCCCGGCGTTGTGAAAGCCAGCTGGTAAATTTATGACCGATCCGATTTCTGACATGTTGACCCGCATCCGCAACGCCGGCCGCGCATTGCTGCCGACGGTGGAAATGCCGCACTCGCGGATGAAGGAAAGTCTGGCGAACATCCTCAAACAGGAAGGCTACGTTGCGGAGGTGACCGTTGAGGCCGGCATGCCCAAGACGATGAAGCTCAAGCTCAAGTATCAGGGCAAAAAGAGCGTGATCGAAGGATTGCGCCGCATCAGCAAGCCGGGTCTGCGCCACTATGTCGGCGCAACGAAAATCCCGCGCGTGCTCGGCGGCATGGGTGTGTCGGTGATTTCCACGCCGGAAGGCGTGATGACCGGCACGCAGGCGCGCAAGAAAAACCTGGGCGGCGAATTGCTTTGTTACGTCTGGTAAAAATTTGATTTATGTCGCGAATTGGAAAACAACCGATTGCCATCCCTCCCAAGGTGAAGGTGGAGGTGAAGGGACAGAAAATTTTTGTCGAAGGCCCGAAGGGCAAGCTCGACTGGGAATTGCCGCGCCGCACGAGCCTCAAGGTGCAGGACGGCAACATCGTCGTCAGTCGCGATGGCGATGACGCGCAGTCCAAGGCGTTGCACGGCCTGAGCCGCGCCCTGGTCAACAACATGGTCAAGGGCGTGACCGAAGGTTTTGTCAAAAAACTTGAAATCCAGGGCGTCGGCTTCAAGGCCGCTGTTCAAGGCAAGGTCGTGAACCTGGCCCTCGGTTTTTCGCATCCCATCAATTACGCGATTCCCGACCAGATCAAGGTGACCGTCGAGGAAAACACCAAGCTGACCATCGAAGGCCCGGACAAAAAGGTTGTCGGGCAGGTTGCCGCCGAGATTCGCGGCTTCTATCCGCCGGAGCCTTACAAGGGCAAGGGCGTGCGCTATGCGGGCGAACATGTCCAGCGCAAGGAAGGCAAAACAGTTCAGTAACAATTGATTTTGTTCACGGCCAAACCCGTGACCCATTGAAATGAGAACGGAAAAGAAGCATCAATTAAAGCAGCTCCGCAAGTGGCGGATACGCAAAAAACTTGGCGGCACGAAGGATCGCCCGCGCATGAGCGTCTGCTTCACCAACGAAAATATCCACGTCCAGTTCATTGACGACAATGCGCGCGTGACGCTCGCGGCGGCTTCGACGAAGAGCAAGGCCACGCCTGACCGTGACAAGCTCGCGGCCAATGTGGCCAGCGCCAAAGCCATCGGCAAACTCGCGGCGGAAGCTGCGCTCGCCAAGGGCATCAAGTCGGTCGTGTTTGATCGCGGTGGCGCCCGGTATCACCGGAACGAGGTCAAGGGCAAGGATGGCAAGCCGGTGCTGGTGCTCGGCAAACTGGCGACCCTGGCCGAAGCCGCGCGTGAAGCTGGTTTGAAATTTTAAACAACGGAGATAGAAAACTGTGGCAGAAATCACCAAAACCAAACCCGAAGATCGAGTGCCGCGCGGCGGGCGCGGGCGTCGTAACAAACCCCCCGGTGCCGCGCCGGAACTCGGCATGGACGGACAGGAGTCCCAGGAATTAACTGAGAAGGTTGTGTTCATCAACCGTTCCTCCAAGGTCGTCAAAGGCGGCCGCCGTTTCAATTTCAGCGCGCTCGTCGTCGTCGGCGACCGGCGGGGGCGTGTCGGTGTCGGGCTTGGCAAAGCCAGCGAAGTGGCGGACGCGATTCGTCGCGGCGGCGAGCTTGCCCGCAATCAAATGGTCCCGGTGTCGCTCAAAGACGCGACGATTCCGCATGAAGTTTTCTGCGCGTACGGCGGCGCAAAAATCCTGTTGCGTCCCGCCTCGCCCGGAACGGGCATTATTGCGGGCCGGACGGTTCGCGCGGTTGTGGAAGCCGCCGGGGTGAAGGACATTTTAAGCAAATCGCTCGGGTCAAACAACGCGGCGAATGTCGTCAAGGCGACGCTCAAGGGTTTGTTGAGCATGCGGTTGCGCGAAGAAATTTACAAGGGCCGCGGTTTGGAAATTAAAAAAGTGGAGGCGGCCAAGATGCCTGAAGTGGCTCCGGCAACGGCTTGATTTTTATGCGACTGCACAATCTAAAACCTCGTCCGGGTGCGAAACATCGTACCAAGCGCCTTGGCCAGGGTGAATCCAGCGGCCACGGCAAAACCAGCGGTCGTGGCGGCAAAGGCCAGACGGCGCGTTCGGGCAGCTCGATCCGCATCGGCTTTGAAGGCGGCCAGATGCCGCTCATCCGCCGCATTCCCAAGCGCGGCTTCAACAACGCGCGGTTCGCGACGCGCTATCTCAGCGTGAACGTCGACGATTTGAACCAGTTTGACAACGGCGCGCGCGTGGATGAAACGGCGTTGCGCGCGGCAGGTCTGGCCAATGGCCGCGGGGACGGCGTCAAAATTCTGGGCGACGGCGAGTTGACCAAAAAACTCACGGTGAGCGCGCACGCGTTCAGTGCGTCGGCCCGTGCGAAAATCGAAGCCAAAGGCGGCGCGTGCGAGGTGGTGGGCCCCAAGCCCGCCGCACCGGCGAAGCCCGCCGCATCGGCAAAGCCTGCAGCACCGGCAAAGCCTGCAGCACCGGCCAAACCCGCCGCACCGGCCAAGGCCTGAACGCGCTTTTGACGCATGTTTCGCTCCATCACCAACCCCTTCGCCAACGGCTTCAAAATTCCGGAGTTGAAGTCCCGGATTTTGTTCACGCTGGGCGTGCTGGCGATCTGTCGTTTGATGGCCTGGATTAGCTTTTGACGCATGTTCCGCTCCATCGCCAACACGTTCGCCAACTGCTTCAAAATTCCGGAGTTGAAGTCCCGGATTTTGTTCACGCTGGGCGTGCTGGCGATCTGTCGTTTGATGGCCTGGATTCGCATTCCGAATCTGAACGGCGCGGCGCTGACTGATTACTTCAAACACACTGCTCAAACCGGCGGCGGATTGCTGGGCATGTATAATACCTTTGCGGGCGGCGCGATGGAACATTGCGCCATCGGGTCGCTCGGCATCATGCCTTACATCAGCGCGACGATCATCATTCAATTGCTCACGGCGGTCTGGCCCAGATTGAGCAAACTGGCGCGCGAGGAAAACGGCCGGACCAAAATCATTCAATACGGCCGCTATTTGACGGTGCTGTTGTGTTTGGGGCAGGGATTGTTTTTCGCCATCGGTTGGGAACATCCCCAAAATATCTTTCACGGGTTTCAAGGGAATCTCGTGTTCGATACCAGCCACATCTGGTGGTATCGCATTCAGACCGTGCTCATCATGACGACGGGCACCATGTTGCTGATGTGGCTGGGCGAGCAAATCTCCGACCGCGGCATCGGCAACGGCGTGTCGCTGGTCATCACCATCGGCATTGTGGCCCGGCTGCCGCAGGCCTTGGTGGCATTGAAGGACATGTTCTGGCCCGCCGGCGGTGTTCCATCCAGCTATCATTTTCTGGGCACGGGTTTGATGCTGGTGCTCTTGCTGGTACTGGTCATTGGCGGCGTGATTGCGATCACCCAGGCCCAGCGGAAAGTCCCGGTGCAATACGCGCAGCGCGCGGTCGGGCGCAAGATGTACTCCGGCGGCACGTCGTTCATGCCGTTGCGCGTGAATTACTCCGGCGTCATGCCGATTATTTTCGCGCAATCCATCCTGATGTTCCCGCAAACAATTTTTCTGCAATTGGGGAATTTTGTCAGCGTGCCATTCCTCAAGAATCTCTTCCTCGGCATCGCGCAAAACCTCAATTCCGGCTCGGTGCTTTACATAGTGATTTATTCGCTGATGATTTTGTTCTTCGCCTATTTTTGGGTGGCCACGCAGTTCAATGAATTGCAAATCGCCGACGATTTGAAAAAGAACGGCGGTTACATCCCGGGCGTGCGTCCGGGGCAGGGCACGAGCGACTATCTGCACAAGTCCATGAGCCGCATCACGCTGGCGGGCGCGATTTTCCTCATGGTGATCGCGGTAATCCCAATCATATTGTCGCGCCAGATGAACATTCCGTATGACGTGTCGCAATTTTTCGGCGGCACAAGCATTTTGATCACCGTCGGCGTTTTGCTGGACACCATGCGCCAGGTCGAATCGCATTTGATGATGCGGCATTATGACGGGTTTTTGAAAAAGGGCAGATTGAGAGGGCGGTTTTGAACCGGAGCGGCTTTCGTGCCGCGGATTGCGTGTTCCGTCAAGCAGCGGGCGGACCACGATGAAATGCTCGACGCAACACGCATGATTATTTTAAAAAGCCAACGCGATCTGGAACTGATGCGTCCGGCGTGTGCGGTGGCGGGCAGGGTGCTGGATGAAATCACCGCGTTCATCAAGCCGGGACTGACAACACGGCAGGTGGATGAGTTCGCCGCGGCGCGCATCAAGTCGCACGGCGGGAAAAGCGCGTTTTTGGGCTATCGCAAGTATCCGTGCCACACGTGCATCTCGGTGAACGAAGAGGTCGTTCACGGACTGGCCGGCGGGCGCGAATTGCACTTCGGCGACATTGTGAGCGTGGACGTCGGCGTGATTTACAAGGGCTTTGTGGGTGATACGGCGCGGACGGTGGCGGTGGGCGGTTGCGGCGTGCTGGCGCAATGTTTGATGGACGTGACGGAGCGCGCGCTTCACGAAGGCATCGCGGCGGCCGTGCCGGGAAATCGCGTGACGGACATTTCGCGCGCGGTCCAAAATTACGTCGAAGGCAACGGGTTCAGCGTCGTGCGGGAATTTGTCGGGCATGGGGTTGGCCGTTCGATGCACGAAGAGCCGCAGGTGCCGAATTTTGTTGATCCGAAGAGCAACCAGAAGCTCCGGCCGGGCATGACGCTGGCGATTGAGCCGATGGTCAACGCGGGCCGGCCGGGCGTAAAAATTTTGAAAGACGGCTGGACAGTCGTCACCCAAGATGGTTCAATGTCCGCTCATTTTGAGCACACGGTGCTGATTACCGAAAGTGAACCGGAGATTTTGACATGGCCGGAAAAGATGCCTTCATCGTTGAAGGTGTCGTGATTGAAGCCAGGCCGAACCGCACGTTTTGTGTGGAGTTGGCCAACGGACACCGGCTTCTGGCGTTTGTGGCGGGCAGGGCGAAACAGCGCTTTGCCGGTCTGGCGCCGGGCGACAAAGTGAAATTGCAATTGGCGCCTTACGATTTGTCCGTGGGGCGGATTTTGGTTGAAACAAAAACGATTTGAACATGAAAGTTCGCGCGTCAGTTAAAAAATTGTGTGAGCACTGCAAGATTGTGCGCCGCCGCGGCGTCATTCGCGTGATTTGCACGAACAAACGGCACAAACAGCGGCAAGGTTGATTTATGGCACGCATCATTGGTGTGGAAGTTCCGCCGAACAAGCGCATTGACGTCGCGCTGCGCTACATTTACGGCATCGGCCCGTCCAACTCGAAGGAGATTTTGGAGCGCGCCAACATCAACCCGGACATTCGCGCGAAGGATTTGACCGAGCAGCAGCTTTCCCAAATCGTCCATGCGATTCAGGAGGGCAAATACGTCATCGAAGGCGATTTGCGCCGCGAAATCGGCATGAACCTCAAGCGGCTGCAGGGCATCAAATGCTATCGCGGCATCCGGCACATGCGCGGATTGCCGGTGCGCGGCCAGCGCACGCAGACCAACGCCCGCACGCGCAAAGGTCCGCG
>DAIRTX010000121.1:0-7777 GCA_036803685.1 Verrucomicrobiota bacterium
GAAAAATACCACAGATCACATATAACACCAGTTATTAATGAGACACTACACTAGGTATCTTCGCCAGCGGCTTGAGCAACCCAACGTATATGGCGATCCAGGTCGTCCGTCCGGTGTTGACTATTGCGTCAGTGGGCAATCAGTCTGTTCTTTTTTGGCCAGCGTCAGGAACGAATTACATTTTGCAAAGCACCACCTCAAGGCTTCTCCAAACTGGTTGACAGCCAGCGACGCCGTGCCGGTAATCGCCTTCACTGTCACCAACACCTCGCCCGCGAGATTTTTCCGTTTGCAACAGCAGCAATAATTATAATTTCAAATACGCGGCACCAGCACACCGCCAACGCCGCCGCCCGCCCCGACGACGAAATAACGCCGGTCGAACCAATCAAATTCAACCCACGCGAGCGGCCTCTCCCGAATGGCGGGAAAGGTCGCTTTTGTTTTCCGATTTCAAGAATCTATTTGCGAAAACTCCTCTGCGGCTTACGATGCCCGCAACTTCATGCCGACGCTGAACTGGATTGGGAAAGAGGCCGTGGTGAATCATCACCACCAAGTCCCGTTTCATCTGCTCAAGGACGTGCCGGAACTTTCCACGGGCGATCCCGGCAGCGGCAATCTCATCGTGCAGGGCGACAATCTCGTGGCGCTCAAGGCGCTGCTGCCTTACTACGCCGGGCAGGTCAAGTGCATCTACATTGACCCGCCTTACAACACCGGCAACGAAAGTTGGATTTACAACGACAGCGTCAACAGTCCGCTCATCCGTGAATGGCTCGGCAAAGCCGTGGGCAAGGAAGCCGAAGACCTCTCCCGCCACGACAAATGGCTCTGCATGATGTATCCACGCCTCGTGTTGCTCCGGCAATTCCTACGCGACGATGGAGCAATTTTCATCAGCATTGACGACAATGAAGTTCAGGCGTTGCGGTATGTGATGGATGAAATTTTCGGGAGACGAACTTCATCACGACAGTCCTCTGGCAAAAGGTCTATTCGCCAAAAAACTCTGCACGGCACTTTTCCGAAGACCATGATTACATCGTGGTCTATGCAAAGAGTGCAAACATCTGGCGTCCGAACCTAGTTCCACGAAATGAGGAGCAAGACTCGGCTTACAAAAACCGAGACAATGACCCCCGTGGCCCATGGAAAACGGGTGACTTGTCGGCGCGGAATTTCTACAGTCAGGGGACGTATGAGATTCTGTGTCCCTCCGGCCGCGTAATACCACGGCCACCAACTGGGATGTATTGGCGAGTATCAAAGGAGAAGTTTCAAGAACTGGACGCAGACAAGCGAATTTGGTGGGGCAAAGTCGGCAACGCGATTCCGCAAATCAAACGCTTCCTTTCCGAAGTGAAGCAAGGTGTCGTGCCTCAAACGATGTGGTTTTATGGCGACGTTGGGCACACACAGGATGCGAAGAAAGAACTGGTTTCCGTGATGAGCTTCTCCGATTCGCAGTCGGTATTCATTACCCCAAAGCCAACGCGCTTGATCCAGCGCATTCTGCAAATCGCCACAAATCCAAGCGACCTTGTGCTCGATTCCTTCAGCGGCAGTGGGACAACGGGACATGCCGTGCTGAAAACGAACAAAGCTGACGGCGGCAACCGCCGTTTCATCCTCGTGGAAATGGAACCCAAAATCGCGCGGGACATCACCGCCGAGCGCGTCAAGCGCGTGGCACAAGGCTACACCAACGCCAAAGGCGAGAAAGTGGAAGGCTTGGGCGGCGGCTTCCGCTTTTGCGAACTGGGCGAGCCGTTGTTTGACGAGCGCGGGCAAATCAAACCGTCCGTGCGCTTCGCGGACCTGGCGCGTCACGTCTATTTCACCGAGACGGGCGAGCCGCTACCTGACAGGAGCGCGGACTTTAGTCCGCTTCACCGTCCGCAAGCCATGAAGGCAACGGATGATTCCACGCGCTCAATCACACGAGAGTTGAAGCGGCCTGAAGGCCGCGCTCCACTCTCGCCCTTGGTCGGCGTCTGTCGCGGCGTGGGAATTTATCTTTTGTTCAACGGCATCCTCGGTGACAAGAGCGCGAACGGCGGAAACATTTTGACCCGCAGCGTGTTGGCGCAGTTGCCCAAGTTTGACGGACAGAAAGTGATTTATTGCGCCGGTTGTCTGCTGGGCAAAGACCGCTTGCAAGCGGAACGCATCATCGTCCGGCAAACGCCTTACGAGATCAAAGTGTCATGAAACTATGGCCAGACAATAACTGGTCGCAAATTGCGACCAGTTCAAAAACAGAGGATGTCACAAATTGTGATAACCTGCCGGAACGGGCATGGTGGAATTCAAGGTCACAAATTGTGACCTTGAACAATGTTTTCAACCATCGGATAACATGAAACCAAAGAAACCCATTGAGTCGCTGATTTTGAACGTGCGCAATCAGAAGGTGATTCTGGATGCGGATCTGGCGGAGCTTTACGATGTGCCGACGAAAGTTTTCAACCAGGCGGTCAAGCGCAACGCGGATCGTTTTCCGGCAGATTTTTGTTTTCAACTCACGGACAAGGAATGGACGGTTTTGAAGTCGCAAATCGCGACTTCAAGCTTGGAAGTCACTCAAAAAGAGGGTGTTACGCCGAACTGGTCACAATTTGTGACCAGTTCCAAACGGCATCGGGGAGCGGCCTACCGGCCAACCGCCTTCACCGAGCACGGCGCCATCATGGCGGCGACGGTGTTGAACAGTCCCGAAGCCGTGGCGATGAGCGTGTTTGTGGTGCGGGCATTCATGCAAATGCGCGAACAACTTGTCGCCAACGCCGCCATCCTCAAACGGCTGGCGGAGATTGACCAGACGCTGCTGGAACATGACTCGGGGTTGCGCACCATCTGGACGAAACTGCAACCGCTGCTCGCGCCGCCGCCCGAACCGCCGCCCGAACCGCCGAAGCGGCGCATCAAGGGTTTCAACCCCCACGACGAATGATCACGCTGAAGTCATATCAATCGCGGGTGCTGGATTCGCTGCGGGACTTCTTCCGCATCGCAGCGCGGAAGCAGAATCCCGAACCGGCCTTCCGCGAAATCACCGCGCGCACTTTCGGGACGGCTTTGCCTTACATTCCGGTGAGTGTCGCCGGGATGAAACCGCAGATGCCTTACGTCTGCCTGCGCGTGCCGACGGGTGGCGGAAAAACCTTGCTGGCGTGTCACGCGGCGGGACTGGCCATGACTGATTTCATGCGCGCCGAGCGCGCAGTGGTTCTCTGGCTTGTGCCAAGCAACACGATTCTCGACCAGACCGCCGATGCGCTGCGCGATCCACGTCATCCGTATCGCCGCGCCTTGGAACTGGCGTGCGGTTCGGTGGAAGTGGTGACGATTGAAGAAGCCTTGCGACTCCCGCGCGCCGCGGTGGACGGGCAAACGGTGGTCATCGTCTCGACGATTCAGGCTTTCCGCGTGGAAGACACAACGGGACGGAAGGTTTATGACCAGAACGGAAGTTTCTCGGAACATTTATTGAACGTGCCCGCCGACCGGCTCGTGGATTTGCTACCAGGCGCGGATGGAAAACCAAAACCGTCGCTGGTCAACATGCTGCGGTTGCGTCGTCCCATTGTCATCGTGGACGAGGCGCACAACGCGCGGACGGACTTGTCTTTTGCCACACTCGGAAATGTTTTGCCGTCGTGCATCGTGGAATTCACCGCCACGCCCGCCCGCACCGGCGCAGCGCCGTCGAATGTGCTGCATCACGTTTCGGCGGCGGAATTGAAGGCGGCGGACATGGTGAAGCTGCCGTTGCGCGTCATCACGCGGCATCCAAGTCAGCGGGATCAATTGTTGTCCGAAGCCATCACTCTGCGCGGCGACTTGGAAAAAATCGCAACTACCGAAGCGCAAAAAACCGGCGAGTATTTGCGGCCAATCATGTTGATTCAGGCGGAGCGGGTGGATGCGTGCGAGCCGTTGCGCGAGCGATTGGCGGACGAGTTTGGCATTGCCAAAGACCAGGTGAAAATTTCCGTCGGCGCGCTCGACGAACTTCCCAGCGCGGAGGAAATCAAATCGCCGAAAGAGCCAGCGGTGCGAATCATCATCACGGTGCAAAAATTGCGTGAGGGCTGGGATTGTCCGTTTGCCTATGTGCTTTGCAGTTTGAAAGAGACGCGCTCGGCCACGGCGATTGAGCAGATTGTCGGACGCATTCTCCGGCTGCCGAACGCACAGGCGAAGCAGCATCCCGATTTGAATTGTGCGTATGCGTTTTCCGTTTCGGATTCGTTGCCGGAGGTTTTGAACGAGTTGAGGGAGGCGCTGGAAAGCAACGGATTCACGCGAGCGGAAGCGGAGCGAATTATCATTCCAGTTTCACAAGGCGCACTGCCACTCGGCGCACAACCCAAGACGGTGCAGGTGTCGCCAGCGGACATTGACGCGACGGTGGCGCAAGCACAAGTGACGGCACTGGCGGGCAAGGCGCGCATTGATACGGCCAGCGGCGCAATCACCGTGCTGGTCCCGCTCGACAAGGTTGAAGCGGAGAAGCTGGCGAGTTGCGTGAAGACGCCGGAAGCAAAGGCGAAGGTTGCGGAAGCGGTTGAACTGGTGCGCGAGCTGGACAAAGCCTTCGGTGGAACTGGAAAGACCCGCGAGCCGTCGCCTTACGAAAAGCAGATTGATTTCATCGTGCCGCTGCTTTGCGTGCGTGAGAACGGAATATTGTTCGAGTTCGAGAGCACGTTTCTCCTTGAGCAACCGTGGGAATTGAGCGCAAAGGACGCTTCGCTGGCCGAGGGCTACAATCCGTTGAAACGACCTGCGGGCAAAGCGGGTTTGTTGGACGTTGGCGCAAAAGGCGAAGTGCTAACGAGTATGTTGCAAGACAGGCCGGACTCGGACTTCGTTGCCAAGTTGCACCATCAGGTGATGGCGCTTGGCAATTCCGGTGACTGGACGTTGGAAGATTTGGTCGGCTGGATTGACCGGCACATTGATCATCAGGATATTCCCGCCGGTGAATCGGCGGAGTTTTTGCGACAGGTGATTCACGGTCTTATGGCGAAGTTTGGAATCGCCGACATGGGCGTGCTGGCGCTGGATCGTTTCCGCTTGCGGGAGCAAATCGAAGAACGCATTCAGCAACATCGTGACGGCGAGAGAAAGGCGGCGTTTCAGCAATTTCTTTCGCCGGAATCTGCGCTGACCGTCAGCGACGAGCGCGTGATCAATTTCAAGACGATGAGCTATGAGCCGAGCTGGAATTACGAAGGCGGTTTCCAGTTCAAGCATCATTACTTTGGGCCAAAACCGGGCGAATTGTTGGAAACGACGCCAGGCGGAAAGCTCAAAGAAGAATTTGAGTGCGCGCAATTTCTCGACGGGCTGCCAGAGGTAAAATTTTGGGTGCGAAATCTTTCGCGCAAAGCCACGTCGTTTCGGCTGCAAACATCGAAGGATTGGTTTTATCCCGATTTCCTTTGCCAACTCAATGATGGTCGCGTGCTGGTGGTGGAATACAAAGGCGAGCATCTGTTTGCAGAGGCGGAAGAAAAACGCGCGGTTGGCGCAGTTTGGGAAGGACGCAGCGGCGGCAAATGTTTGTTTGTGATGCCGGAAGGAAAAGATTTGGCGGCCATTGCCAAGAAGATCGGAGTGCGCAAATGAAAAACCTCACAATCGTATTATTTCAGCCCAACACTAGCTGCCTCCTCGGCGGAGAAGTGTGATATGCCACCCAGAGTCATACGGGTAATGCCGAATCCATTCCCGAATCTTTGCGGCTTTTTTGTCACCCAAAATCACCCAAAATCCTTTGACCACGCCGAGCGGCTCGGCTTTGCTCCGCGTCAGGTTGGATTGGCGAACCCGTTGATGAACGCGACCAAATCTATTGCCGCCCAAAAATATCCGCCCGGTTTCCGCGCGCGGCGCGGGCGGTTTTGTGAATTTCCCGGCGTCCGTCCCAAGCGGCTTGACAGCATCCGCGCCGGGTAGGATAATCCCACTGTGACTGTGATTGCTGATAACAAAAGGCGCGTGGTTTTGCCGATGGCAAGTCCCGGCGACCGCTTTGATGTCATCGTGGAAGGCGAGCGGCGCATTTTAACCCGGCTGGAACCGGCGCGTCCGGTTTTCTCGAAGGGAAAACTTTCGCGCGACGCCCGCACCGGACTTCTGAAATGGACTGGTGACGTTGGCGAAGACGATGCGGACGCGGTGATTCGCAACCGCGCCCACGACAAATGAGAACTTTCTTCGATGCCAGCGTTTTGGTTCCGCTCTTGAACGGGCAATCGCCGCATCATTCCCAAGCAGAATCTTTTTGGATTGAGGCGGACGCGCGGGCAACCAGTTGTCATGCGCTGGCCGAAAGTTAGCGGACACTGACGACGCTCAAACATCCCCTGACACCGGAAAACGCGCGCGCCGCGCTGGACGATCTGGCTGGGAAAATGGAACTGGCTCCAGGCACGCCGCAAATCTACAAGGAAGCAATCCGCCGAATGGCCGATGGCGGACACGCCGGAGCGATGATTTACGACGCGCTGCATTGCGTGGCGGCAAAAGAATTGAAGTCGGACAAAATCGTGACGCGAAACAAGCCGCACTTCGATTTGTTCGCCGGGAAAATTGACGTGGAAGCGCTCGCCTAAAACAATTCCCAGCCAGCGTCCCGTATTTTATCTCACGCGCCTCCGGGGGTAGGGAAGCGCGTTTGCCAAATGGAAGCCAATGGCGGAGTTGGCGAGGGAAGTTCTTTCGCCCCGCCGGGGCTTTTGGCCAGCATCGGCGCAATCCGCGTCTTCCGCCGCGGTTTTCAAACGCAACCGGCAGCGATTTCCCGATGATTTTGCGTTTCAACTTACTGCCGCCGAGTTTGCCGACTTGAAGTCACAACTTGCGACTTCAAGAGTGCAAGATGCTGCCAAACAGGAAGATGCGGCGAACTCATCGCAAATTGCGATGAGTTCCGCTCAAGCCCCTGAAAATAATCCGAACTGGTCGCAATTTGCGACCAGTTCATATCATAATTAATCCTTTGACCACGCCGAGCGGCTCTGTTTTCATCGCACAAATTGGACGACGTTGACAAACATCGCCCTCCAGACGCAGCTTTCATTTACATTGACTACAGTTCGCCGACGAACCCGCAGCAATTTTACCGCGCCATGCCGCAATAATCGCTCATTTTTCGAGCCGCGGAAATGCTCCGCGGCTTTTTGGTTTTCAGCGCCTGTCTGACCATCAACCCTTTTTTGGCAATTTCAGGGTGGATTTTGCCTTTTGACGAAATTCCGTTGACCGCGCTGCCGACGGGATGTTAACATACTTAATAGTGAACATAAATAAGCATAAGTAGGAGCGTGGAAAAAAGCTGTAGAACCCGCCCGCCCGCTCTTTCATTGTGATTGTCCCCAACGCCACCAACAAACAGCGCTTTTATCGCATTTTGATCGGGCAGTGAAACAATGAAAACCGTGACGAATTCCGCGCCTAACGTGACGCAAAGATTTTATCGGCTCATTGAACAATAAAACAACCCTACAATAAAAACCTTATGAAAACTCACATTCAATATCTATTCACTCGCCTCGGCGGAGCCTCGTGCGCAGCCTGGGCTTGCCTCGGCGTAGCTTCAATGCGAAGCCGGGTCCTGCCCGCGCTGATCGCCGGTCTCAACTTGATACTGGCGGGCCGGGTGACCGCGCAAACCTTCACGAACCTGCATAGTTTCGCCGGCTCTCCCAGCGACGGAGCTGTTCCGTATGCCGGTTTGATTTTATCGGGCAACATCCTGTAT
>DAIRTX010000122.1:0-2345 GCA_036803685.1 Verrucomicrobiota bacterium
ACATTCCCATCACGCGGCAGAATCGCGGGAGCGAACTCGAAGTGCCGCTCGGCCACCTGCCGTTTCTCGAACCCGAATCCGTTGCCAATCCCGCGTTGCGGGACCATCGGCTCGCTGCCGTCCGTGCGATTTGAAAAACGGCTCGGCATCGTGCCGGAAACAGATTTGAAAAAAGTCAAAGTCGCGCTGCTTAAAGCGTGCGCTTTGTGAGTGAAAGCGTAGCAGTCCCGCAATGCGGGATGAGTCCGCTCATTATTCTGGTAGGGCTGCGGTGCTCCGCAGCCCAAATATCGGGGCGGCGCGGCAGCACCGCCCTACCAAATAAATCCGCAATCCGAATTCCGCATTGGAAATGGGCGGAAGGGAACACGGATTCCTGAAATCATTTTGGGATGGACGACCGGGACAAGAGGCATTTGAATGATGGACGCTATGGAAGCAAAACACGCAATTGAACACATCCGCACCGAACTCAACAAGGCAAGCAAATCGGGTGTCCAATTTATTCAGGTAAGCGCCGACTCACGTCGGCGGCTACGGCGGGAGGCAGCGGTGCGGGTGTCGGTTTATTGATTTGGTAAGGCGGTGCTGCCGCGCCGCCGTGATTTGGGCTGCGCAGCAACGCAGCCCTACCCTTGTTCTGATTTTCACCCGCCGATGGCGGTCATCGGACGGCAGGGCTGGTATTGATTGCGGAACTGGTGTTCCAGCGGTTTCACCCGCAGCGCGGTTTCCAGCAACTCCTTCAACGCGCCGTCGTTGGCGCCGCTCCGCAACGCCGCGCGCAAATCCACTTCAACGTGGTTGCCCAGGCAAGGACGCACCTTGCCATCCGCGGTCAGCCGCATCTTGTTGCAGTTGTCGCAGAAATGCTCGTTCGTCAGTGCGCCGACGAAGCCAACCATTGCGCCGGTTTGTTTCAGCAGAAAATACTTCGCCGGCCCGTGACCGAGGCGGCACTCCGGCTGCGGAATCAATTCATCGTGCCGGGACAACCATTGCATCGCCTCGCCGACCGGCATGAAATTTTTCTCCGTCAAAACCTCCGTCGTCGTCAGCGGCATCAATTCGATGAGCCGCAGCGGCAGGCCGTGTTCGGCGGCGAACAAAACCAGCGGCCAGATTTCCGCCTCGTTCACGCCGCGCATGAGCACGCAGTTCAGTTTCACGCGTTCAAAACCCGCCGCCACCGCCACGCGGATGCCGGCCAGCACGCGCGCCACGTCGCCGCCGGTGATGCGGTGGTAAATCGCCGGGTCCAGCGCGTCGAGGCTCACGTTCACCGTGCGTAACCCGGCATCGCGCAGAGGTTTTGCAAACGCGGACAATTTCATTCCGTTGGTTGAAAGCCCAATGCATTCCACGCCGGGAATCGCGGTCATGGCGCGGACGATTTCCGGCACGTCCCCGCGCACGAGCGGTTCACCGCCGGTCAGCCGGAATTTGCGGAAGCCCAGCCCCGCCGCCACACGCACCACGCGGACGATTTCTTCCGCTGTCAAATGGTCCGGCTTGCTTTCCCAGCCCTTGTAACCTTCCGGCATGCAGTAGAGACAGCGCTCGTTGCACCGGTCGGTGACCGAGATGCGCAAGTAATCAATTTTTCGTCCAAACGGGTCCATTTTATTTTTGCTCATGCGGGTCTTCGCCGCGCAAATGTGCCAGCCCTTCGCGGATGGCCGGCGCGAGAATTTCCAGGCATTCGCGCACCGCCGACGGTTTGCCCGGCAGATTCACAATCAAACACGCGCCGCGCACGCCCGCCGTCGCCCGCGACAAAATCGCCGTCTTCACCCGCGTCAGCGATTGCATCCGCATCGCCTCGCCAAAACCCGGCAACTCTTTTTCCAGCACGGCGTGGGTCGCCTCCGGCGTCACATCGCGCGCGGAAATTCCCGTGCCGCCCGTCGTGACCACCATATCGCATTTTTGCGCGTCGGCAAACCTTCTCAACGCCGCCGAAATCAATTCCACTTCATCCGGCACGATGAGCGATTCAAACTTCACATCGCCGCCGAGAAATTCACGCAGCACGTTCTCGATCTCCGGACCGCTGCGGTCGGCATAACCCCCGGCCGAGGCGCGGTCGCTGATGGTGAGGCGGCCGATTTTCATAAATATTCACTGCGGTGTGCGCGATAGCGTCTTGGACTGCGGCAGCCCTCTGCCGCTTTGAGATCGGTCGCGCGCAAGCGAAAAGCGCCAGAGGGCTGGCGCACTCCAAAACCTGGCGGAACCATGAGCAATTTACTCCGGGTCATGTTTCTCCTTTTTAACCACGCGAATATTTTCGATGCGCATCGTTTTGTCCACCGCTTTGCACATGTCGTAAAGCGCCAGCGCGG
>DAIRTX010000122.1:2445-7282 GCA_036803685.1 Verrucomicrobiota bacterium
TCGATGCGCATCGTTTTGTCCACCGCTTTGCACATGTCGTAAAGCGCCAGCGCGGCCACGCTCACGCCCGTCAGCGCTTCCATCTCCACGCCGGTTTGCGCGCTGGTTTCGGCGGTGCAAGAAATTTCTATCGCCGCGCGGTGAACGCGAAAATTGACCTCGACGTGGTTCAGCCCCAGCGGATGGCAAAGCGGAATCAACTCCGCCGTCCGTTTGGCGGCCTGAATGCCGGCGATTTGCGCCACGGTCAGCACGTCGCCCTTGGGCAGGGCGCGCTTTTTCAACGCCCGGATGGTCGCCGGCTGGCAGACCAGTTTGCCCTCCGCCAGCGCGCGCCGACGTTGCACCGGCTTGTGGCCGACGTTGACCATGCGCGCCGCGCCCGCCGCATCGAGATGGGAAAATGTTTTTTTCATTCAGTTTAGGCGGTGCAGCAGCCCCGCCCTACCAACAAAGGTAGGGCCGCGCTGCCGCGCGGCCTAATTTAACCGCCGCCAATCATAACCGCCACCGGCAAAAAATCCACCTTTGCTCCGTCATCCAGGCTCGCGCAATTTGCCGGCACGCGAACCAGCGCGTTCGCCGCCGTCAGGCAGGTGATGTCGCCGGAACTCGCCCAGGCCAGCAGATGTAGAGCGGACATTCCTGTCTGCTGGTTCGCGGGACATTCCTGTCCCGTGTTCGCGTTGTCCGCACAGGCGACTGGAAAGTCGCCTGAACTGGCAGACAAGAATGTCTGCCCTACACGCCATTCCAATCGGGCCGGCCAGAGTGTTTCGCGCGGACACGGTTTGTCGTCGAGTTTTTCGGCGAGTTGCCCGCGCAAAAATTTTGGAGGTTCGCCGCCGGTCAAACACGCCAGCGCCGTGGCGACGGCAAAATGGAAACAGACGAAATGCGAGAGCGGATTGCCCGGCAGCCCGAAGGCCACGCGCGGGCCGTTCACGCCGAAGATCAGCGGTCGTCCGGGGCGCAGGTTAATCTGACTAAAAACGATTTCAAAGCCGAGCTGCTCCAATAACGCGCGGGTGAAGTCTTTTTCGCCCACGCTTGCCCCGCCGGAAACAAGCAGCACGCCGGCGTTTTCAATTCCCGGTTTGTGAGCGGCAATTTCCGACATTGCCGCCTCAAAATTTTCCGGCAAATGGCCCTGCTCCACGTCGCACGGAAAATTCTGGAGCAGGCTGCGGATCAAGATGGAATTGCTGTCGCGAATCTGGCCCGGCTTCGGCGTTTGGTCCGGCGTCACAATTTCATCGCCGGTCGTAAAATGGAGGATACGCAATCGCGGGCTGACGAGCGGATTTACGTTTCCCACCGTCGCCAGGATTGCCAGCGCGCCGGCATTCAATTTTGTTCCCGCAGACATAAGCGGCTGGCCTTGTCGCACCTCCTCGCCGCGCAATCGGACGTTCGTCGAATTCTCCCGGCGCACGACGTGGAGTTTGTCACCGTCGCGCTCGACGTGTTCCTGCATCACCACCCGCAGGCCGCCGCACGGCAGCGCCGCGCCGGTCGCCACGCGCACAGCTTCGCCGGGTTTGAGCTGGCGTGGTTTCCAGTCGGCGGCATGAATCGTGTCCACGACGGAAAAAGTTTTCGACGCATCATCGGCGCGGAGCGCGTAGCCGTCGCGCGTCGAGCGGTCAACCGGCGGCAAATCTTCCGGCGCACAAATCGTTTCGCGCAAGACGCGCCCAAGCGCCTCCGCCAACGGTGTGCGAACGGCGGGCAACGGCCGGCTGCGTGAACGGATTTCGGCCATCGCTTCGTCGAGAGATTTTAAGGTGGAGCGAGCAGTCCTCTGCCCGCCGCTGGTGGGAAGTCGAACTTCGACCGGCGCGCACGGAGTGACGCGCCCTACCGAATCCGCTCCATCGGCAATCGCGCGGCGTTTCCAAATCGGCACGTCCTGCTTAAGCCGGTCCATGAATTCGGCGAGCAACGCGATGGCCTCGCCGCGATGCGGCGACGCAACGCCGACGTAAATGGCCGTTTCACCGACAGGAATGACGCCGACGCGATGAATCACCTTCGCCGCGCGGCAAGGATGTCGCGCGGAAATTTCCTGAAGCAGCCGCCGGATTTCACGCCCGGCCATTTCGGGATAGGCTTCGTATTCGAGGGCGCGGATGGTCCGGCCGTTTTCCTCGCCGCGAACCACGCCGCGAAATTCAAGCCACGCGCCGACCGCGCCAGGTTGCCCCGGCGACAAAAAAATTTCCGCGATGGGCCGGTTGGTGAGTTGGATTTCAATTTCCATGTGACAAATTTTTCAGCCGCCGGAAACGGGCGGAAGGAGTGCAACCTCGTCGTTATCGGCAAAAATGGCGTCGGGGGCGGCGTATTCCCAATTCCGCGCCAGCCGGACATTGGGGCGATGCGCGGCCAGTGCGGGAAAACGTTGCAACAGTTCGGTCCAAAACTGCGGAGTGTTCAGCGGCGACGCGGCCGCGAGTTCCACAGCGTTGCAGCCGGTGGCATCCTTGAGTTGGGCAAAAAAGAGAACGCGCATGGCCGGACGAATTCAAGTAGCGGCTCCAATCAACAATTTTCCGCCGGCAAAAATCAGCACGCCCGCCAGCACCCGGCTGAAGGTGACGCTGCTCCACCGGCGCGCGCCAAAGTGTGTGCCGAGCAGCGCGCCGATGACGGCCGGCAGCGTGAGCCAGAGCAATGTGCCCGCGTGAGTGATGGCATGCCAGCCCGTGCCGGCAAGTCCGGCGATGGAGTTGAGAACAATGAACCCCGCCGCGATGCCGCCGGTCGTTTTGGGTTTCACCCAGTGGAACACATACAACAGCGGGCTTAAAAAAACGCCGCCGCCAATGCCGGTTAGTCCCGCCAGGAATCCCAGCACTGCGCCGATGAGCAGCGCCAGCGGCAGGAAAAACTTATGCAGCGCCACGTCGTCAGTCTGCCAGCGCGAGCACAGCAGCAAAGCCAGACCGGCGGCGGTCAGAACCATGCCCAACACAATTTCGTAAACTTGCTGGCTAATGCGGACCCTGCTGCCCAGCCACGCGCACGGCACGGAGACGACCGCAAACGACAGCAGCACGCGCCAGTCGAAATGTCCTGCCTGGCCAAACCGCCACCAAGCGACGCTGGCGACCAGAACGTTGGCAATCAACACCGCCACGCGCGCGGATGCCGGGGCAACCCCGACCAAAACCAGTGCGGCGAGATAACCCGTTGCGCCGCCGTGGCCGACTGACGAATAAAAAAACGCCACCGCAAAGACGGCGGCGAGCAACAAGCCGATTTGGATTGGCGAAAGATCAACCATGGGCCGGAGGCAATGGAGGTTCCAAAAGCATTTTTTGTTGAACGGAATGGAACACCGGGCGTTATATTTTGTCAAATATAACGCTGACCTGAAATTGCCCAGTCAGGAGCCGGGACGAATCTTTTCCCTGGGTTGTCAAACACACAGAAGCCGCCGCAGTTGTTTCCAGGTGACGGCGGTCGCACGCAAGCTTGCCTGTTCCATCTGCTGATAAAGAGCCACGACTTTGCAGCCGGTTTCCGTCAATTCCGCACCGCCGCCGCCTTCGCCGCCGTGCGTGGCGAAGACGAGTGGTTTCTTGAAGCACCGGTTCATCGTCTGGACGAGTGACCACGCGCGCATATAGGACATGCCCATCCGCCGGGCCGCCTGGTTGATGGAGCCGGTCTGCCCGATCAGCGCGAGCAGTTCCACCTTGCCCGGTCCCAGCGCGACGTCGCCGCCACGAAGAATGCGGAAGCGGGGTAGCACCGAACGGGCGCGGATTGATTTGGCTTTCTTCCTCATGGGCAACGCCGGCAAATTAGAATGGCCATAAATTTCCCGGTTGGCGTGGCGATTGCAAGAATTCAAATGCCAGCAGCTTTTGACTGCCGGAACGAACCATTTCCACCTCCATTTATTGAAACTTTCCCTGAAATAAATGTTGTGGCATCGGTCGCCATTGGTTGGCAGCGATTACTATTGAATCTTGGATCAATTCTTCACTGTCTTCTGAACCGACTTAATTTACGTTTCTTGGAATTGCTGATCTGAGACGTGGGACAATTTCTTCCTGTAAAATCCAACCTGCTTGCGGACTCATAGAATTCCTTTTTGTTGATGGGTGGAAATGAAAAATCCCCTGCACTTCAAAAGGCAGAGGATGGGGCGGATTAGTTAAGGCTAATCCGTTACCTTATTATTATCCCATTTTATTGGGGAATTTGGTGAGGGGGGCAAGAGTTTCAGACCTCACCATAATTAGATAATCAAAAAGCAATATATATGGATTGACAGATTTACTAATTTATGAGTGAATCGAGATTGCTGTGAAAGGTTCAATGCCAATTAGTCAGAGCAGCAGAACTTCGCTTGGGAACCGGGAATGTTCTTCGTCTCGTCCCATAAGCCAAAAGGAAATTCCATGAAAATCAAACTACATTCCCTGTTCATCGGGCTGGCGATCATTGCTGGCCTTCACCAAGCCACCGCGCAAGTGACCAATCTGGGCATCGCCCCGGTCGCGGGCGGGCAATCCCTCCTTTACTGGCCGGCGGGCAGCCCGACGAATAACAATTATATTTTGCAGAGCACCACCAATCTGGCCGCGCCCAATTGGACGACCGAAAAATATCCCGTGCCAGTGACTGCCAGCACCGTCAGCAACACCACCCCCGCCAAATTCTTCCGGCTGATTTACACCAATCCACCGGCGGGCATGGTGCTGATCCCGGCGGGTTCGTATCTGATTGGAAATTCCATCGGCGATGCTGACATCGGGAACGCCAATCCCACCAATGTTTATGTCTCGGCTTTTTTCATGGATACGAATCTGGTGAACCTGAG
>DAIRTX010000123.1:0-7219 GCA_036803685.1 Verrucomicrobiota bacterium
CGGCACGGACAGCCGCGTCGGCTCGCTCACGGCGGATTGGGATCGGTTCTTTGAGTGGAAACGCGTCGAGCGCGAGGACGAGCCGCGCGCGGTGTCGTTGGGAAAGATGATTCGCGGCACATGCGAGCCGGGCCGGTTGCTGGACATTGTGGAGAACTTCACTTTGTTTTCAGAGCACAAGCTCGGGCTGGTAAAAATCATCGCGCAGAATCATCAGTATCTCGGCACGAACAACACTGTCCGCGCGATGTTGGCAGCGCGTTCCGCCGGCCACGGTCGCGGTGGTGTGTTCTGGCAGACGCAAGGAAGCGGCAAGAGTTACGCGATGGTTTTCTTCGCGCAAAAGGTGCTGCGCAAGGTGCCAGGCAACTGGACGTTCGTGGTGGTGACCGACCGCGTGGAATTGGATGACCAGATTGCCCGGACGTTTGCGGCGTGTGACGCCGTCAGCGATGCCAACGCCTGCCACGCTACGAGCGGCGCGCATTTGCGGCAGTTGCTCGGCGAGAATCATCGCTACGTTTTCACGCTGATTCACAAGTTTCAAAGCCCGGAAGTCCTTTGCGACCGCCGCGACGTGGTGGTGTTGACGGACGAGGCGCACCGCAGCCAATACGACACACTGGCGGTGAACATGCGCAGCGCATTGCCGAACGCGATGTTCCTCGCGTTCACCGGCACGCCGCTCATTGCCGGCGAGGAACGCACGCGCGACGTGTTCGGCGATTACGTTTCCATCTATGACTTCCAACAATCGGTCGAGGACGGCGCGACCGTGCCGCTTTACTACGAGAACCGCACGCCGGAGTTGCAACTGGAAAACCCGAATCTCAACGACGACCTTTACAATTTGATTGAAGAAGCGGAACTCGATCCGGAACAAGAGGAACGCCTGGAGCGGGAGTTGAGCCGCCAATATCATCTCATCACCCGCGATGACCGGCTGGAGACAGTAGCCAAAGACATCGTGCGGCATTTCCTCGGGCGCGGCTTCAATGGCAAGGCGATGGTGGTGTCCATTGACAAGGCCACCGCGTTGAAGATGCACGACAAGGTGCGGAAGCATTGGCAGGCGGAAACCGAGCGGGTGAATAGGGAACTTGGTCGCTTCGAACTCGATGCAGAAACGAAGGCCGCGCTCATGCAACGATTGGAGCGGCTGCAAAAAACCGACATGGCGCTCATCGTCTCGGCGGAGCAAAACGAGGTCGAGAAGATGAAGAAGCACGGCCTCGACATCGTGCCGCATCGCAAACGGATGAACGACGAGGAACTGGACGAGAAGTTCAAAGACCCGAATGACCCACTGGGGCTGGTTTTCGTTTGCGCGATGTGGTTGACCGGTTTCGACGCGCCGAGTTGCTCGACGGTGTATCTCGACAAACCAATGCGCAATCACACGCTGATGCAGACCATCGCCCGCGCCAACCGCGTTTTCCCCGGCAAACACAGCGGCATGATCGTGGATTACGCGAACGTCTTCGCATCTCTGGAAAAGGCGCTGGCCATCTATGGTACGGGAGGAGGAGGCGCGACTCCGGTGCGCGACAAGCAGAAGCTCGTGGCGGAATTGCGCAAAGCAGTGGATGCGGCGGTGGTGTTCTGCGCACGGCACGGCGTCATCGTGCCTGCCATTGAACAATTGCCCGCCGGGAGCTTGAAGCGATTGGAGCGCATTGACGACGCGGTGAATGCGCTGATCTCGCCCGACCCGCTGCGAAAAGATTTCCTCGCGCACCAACGGCTTGTCGGCACGCTTTACGACGCGGTTAAGCCCGATCCGGTGGTGCTGGAATTCGCCGGACGCGCGGCGTGCCTGGTGGCGATTGCCGACGCCATCAACGCCAAGCTTAATCCGAATCCGGTGGACATCTCGAAAGTCATGGGCGACGTGGTGAAGTTGCTCGATGCCTCCATCAGCGGCGTGGGCATGCCCGCGAAGCCCGCGCCGGTGATGGATTTATCGAAGATTAATTTTGAAGAGTTGCGGAAGCGATTCAAGGAGTCCAAGCGGAGGAACACGGATTTGGAAGTGCTGAAGGCGGCCATCCGCGCCCAACTCGAAAAGCTCATCCGATTGAACAAATCCCGCGCCGATTACCTCGCGAAGTTCGAGGAATTGATTGAGAGTTACAACGCGGGCAGCCGGAACATCGAGGAGTTGTTCGAGCAACTGCTGGCTTTGAGCCGGTCGCTCAACGAGGAGCAACAGCGGCACGTCCGCGAGAACCTGAGCGAGGAAGAGTTGACCGTCTTCGACATTCTCACGCGGCCCGGCCCGGATTTGTCCACGGCGGAACGGGCGGAATTGAAGAAGGTCGCGCACCAGCTTTTGCTCAGGCTGAAATCCCTGCTCGTGCTTAACTGGCGGGAGAAATCACAGGCGCGGGCGCAAGTTCGTCTCGCGATTGAGGATGAATTGGATCGAGGGCTTCCGCAGGCTTACACCAGGGACATTTACGGCCGAAAGTGTTCGCAAGTGTTCGAGCATGTTTACGAGAACTATTTCGGCGAAGGCGCAAGCATCTTCTCGACGGCGGCATGAATTTGGACAAGGCCTCCAAAGGAGAATGATGAAAACGCGCTCACGAACCTCCGGCACCAGCCGGATTGACCAGCCGGCCATCCGCCTCGGTCGCATCCTGAAAATCAAACGATGGAAACCATGAAGCGCCGGCAAACCAAGACACCCGTAAATCGAAACACGGGGCAGGCCGCCGCCGAACTGGATGCCTTGCTCCCCGCCATCCTGGACAAAGATATCAGGACAGGAATTGATTCAACGTCGTAAACCGTTTTAGAACAAGCAAAATTGCTGTGTGTGGATTGGGTGGCGTAATCCAATCCCAGCGGGATTGAATCATTCAGCCCCAGGTTGCGCTAGTGGCCCGTCCGGCACGGACCGCTCCCTTGGGATTGCGTTCCACAAATTATTCTACCCGGAACGGGTTGCATCGTTTGCCGACAGCGGATGAAACCCGTTGGTAGAGAACTTCACCCTGTTCTCGGAGCACAAGGCCGGGTTGGTGAAAATCAGCGGGCAGAATCACCAGATCCCCGGCGCGAACAGCGCCTTCGCCTTGAGGCCTACTCCTGGGTGACGGTCAGCTGAATCAACGTCCCGGCATCATCCTTCATCACCATGGCGGCACACTGGCGGCCGGGTTTTTTGGCTTGAAGCATGGAGCCTTCACCCATGTTCATCGTAGTTTCAATCTCCCAGCCCTCCCCTTTCAGCATTTCCTGATACGCTTTGACCACGTCGGCAACGGTGCCAGGAACGTGCAGATGGAGCATCTCGGCCTTGCCTTGGCTCATGGTCAGCTTGGGCACCGCACCTTTGGGAATGGGCACGTCTTTGGGAAAGGTGTCGGGTATGGCGACGCCTTTGTCGCTCGCCGTCACGGAGGTTTTCCCTTCTTTGGTTGTGAACTCGACTTTTGAAGTATCGCCCTTTTGCTCGACCTTGATGTTGCCATCAGGGCTTTGGTGGGTCGCGCTCTTGCTGCAGCCGAAGGACAATGCCAGGAATGCTGGCAAGATTACCGACAGGATTTTGTTCATAAGAAGTTGTGTGTGTTTCTGGTTGTTGCCTGCATGTCTTCGCACACGCTAACGCTGCCGTGGCGGTCGTCAATCTTTTAGTTCCATCCTCAGCGTGTGGCGTCCCGATCACGAAAGCAATCCGCGCCCAACTGAAAAAACTGATTCGCCGGAACAAGACCCGCGCCGATTTCGCTGCGAAGTTCGAAAACGAAAACGGGTCGGTTCTAAAACGGGTCGGTTCTTGATATTGGCATATTTCTCCCCGGCTATCGTAAAAAGGCTAAAGGCTGAACGCTGAAAAGAAAATTGTTTGCGAAAAATCATCGGGTAGCATCAGGTTATGAACTCATTCTCCAACCAAATCCGCCTCGGTCGCATCCTGAAAATCAAACGCTGGAGAAAATGAACTGGAATATCCATGCTCTCTACGAACTGATGCCGGAAGAAATCAAAATCGTGAAGAGTGCAGCCAAATGAAACCGAAATCCGAACTGATTCTTTATCAGACCGAGGACAATCGCACGCGCATTGAAGTGCGGCTGGAGAATGAAACCGTCTGGCTGTCGCAGAAGCTCATGGCCGAGCTTTTCCAGAAGGATGTCCGCACCATCAACGAGCACATCCAGAACATTTTTGAGGAACGCGAGTTGTCGCCGGATTCAGTTATCCGGAAATTCCGGATAACTGCCGCGGACGGCAAATCCTACGAAACGCAGCACTACAACCTCGACGTGAAAAACCCGCACACCGTGGACGACGCCCACCGCGACCCCGCCGAGCTGCTGGCCGAATACCAGAAAGCCCAGGCCGCCGTCGCCGAAGTGCGCGAGAAACTCCGCCGAGAACTCGAAACCGCGCTCACCCGCTGACGCCCATGAAATACAACCAACTCGTCAAAGCAATTGATTTGGCCAGAATTCCGTCACCACTGGTTACGGAATTGGCCAACCGGTGGTTGGCCAATCGCCGAAACTGTCGGAGTGCGACCGTCCCCGGTCGCAGCTACGTCCGCACGCGTGAATGCCCATGAAATATAATCAACTCATCAAGGCCATTGACTCGACGAGCCAACACCTGCTCGGTCGCGCCGCCGCCGCCGTCAACCAGTCGCTCGTCCTCCGCAACTGGATCATCGGCGCTTACATCGTGGAGTTTGAGCAGTGTGGGGAAGACCGCGCAAAGTATGGCGAAATGTTGCTCGCCCGCCTTTCCTGCGACCTCAAGCAACGCGGCGTGAAGGGCGCGAGTCGCGACATGTTGGAACGCATGCGCACATGCTTCGCGTGCTATCCGCAAATAGGCGAATGGATTTCCGCATCAGCGATGCGGAAATCTTTGCCAGCGATTAAATCTATTGCGCCACCAATTTCCGCATCAGTGATGCGGAAATCCATCGCCGAAATGACTTCGGTGATTCCGTCATCAGCGATGACGAAATTCAACCAGGACCCGCCACCACCAATTTCCTCACCAGTGGTGCGGAAATCTGCCGGCAACATCACCCCCCTGTCCTCGAATGCGATGCTGCATTTCTCCTGGACTCAACTCATCGAACTCATCCGCATTGACGACCCGCTCAAGCGCGCCTTCTACGAAAACGAATGTCTCAAAGGCAACTGGTCCGTGCGCCAGCTTCAACGCCAGATCGGTTCGCTGCTATTCGAGCGCACCGGTCTTTCCAAAAATAAAGCCGCCGTCATCGCCCGCGCCCGCACTCAAGAGCCGCAGGAAACCATCGAAGACTTGATTCGCGATCCCTACGTCCTCGAATTCACCGGCCTCGCCGAGTTGCCCCGATACACCGAGAGCGATCTCGAAAAGGCGCTGCTCGATCATCTGCAAAAATTTCTCCTCGAACTTGGCGCCGGCTTTCTTTTCGAGGCCCGCCAGCGCCGCATCACCGTCGGCAACGAGCACGACTACATTGACCTCGTTTTCTACCACCGCCATTTGCGTTGCCATGTTTTGCTCGACCTCAAGACCCGCCCGTTTCGTCACGGCGACGCGGGCCAGATGAATTTTTACCTGAACTGGTGGAAACAAAACGTAAAGCACGCCGGCGAACAGCCGCCCGTCGGCATCCTGCTGTGCAGCGATAAAGACCACACCAAAGTCCAGTTCGCCACGGCCGGCATGGCCAACAAACTTTTCGTCTCCCGCTACCTCACCGCGCTGCCCTCCGCCGAACAGCTCCAGCGCTTTGTCGAAACCGACCGCGCCCGGGTCGAAGCTGCGATGGAACAACTCGCCCGGGCCGGCGCGAAACCAGCGGCGGTGAAAAGCAAACGGAAGAAAACCAAATCCTCCCGCCGCCGTTAAATTGCTGACGCATGGTCTCTCAACCCTCAACCACACCCCGAATGCCTTCGGGGCTCAACTCTCAACTTCTCCAGCAACACTTCGACACGCTGGCGGAAACGCCGGACGCAGTAGTGAAATCCGAACTGATTCTTTATCAGACCGAGGACAATCGCACGCGCATTGAAGTGCGGCTGGAGAACGAAACCGTCTGGCTGTCGCAGGCGCAAATATCGGATTTGTTCCAGCGGGAATGCTCCGTCATCACCAAGCATATCCGCAACATCTTCGGGGAAGGGGAACTGGTGGAGGAGGCAGTATGTGCAAATTATGCACGAACTGCCGCCGACGGGAAAATCTAGCTGCCATGCCATCACCTTCCATCCATCCCCGCGATCCCTTGCACGGCATCACCCTGGAAAGCATCATCAATCAACTTGTCCAGCGGCATGGTTGGAGCGAGATGGGGCGTCGCATCCCCGTCCGGTGTTTCCAATTCAATCCGAGCGTAAAGTCCAGTCTTACGTTTCTGCGCAAAACACCCTGGGCACGCCAGAAGGTCGAAGCGTGGTTCATCGAAGAGCAATTGAACAAATGAAGCGCTTAAAGACCAAGACCGCCGTAAAGAACACGGGGCAGGCCGCCGCCGAATTGGGTGCCTTGCTCCCCGCCATCGCAAAAAGGCTGAAGGAGAAAGGCTAAATTTTATGAAAACGGACAAGAACAGAATCGTCGCATTTTTATCCTTTAGCCCTCAGCCTTCAGCCTTTAGCCTTTTCCTCATGATTATCCGCGCCTTCAAAGGAGAATTATGAAAACGCGCTCACGAACCCCCGGCATCTGCCGGATTGACCAGCCGGCCAAGCACAACCACGGGTTCTTTGTGCGGCTGCAGCGCAGGGGCAAAATCCATTCCGCATTTTTTACCGATTGTTCGTACGGCGGTCGCAAGCAGGCGCTGGCGGCCGCGCAAAGGCATTACCGGAAGTTGCTGGCGAAATTGGGGCCACCCAAACAGATGTTGCGCCGCTGGTGGGCGGAAATGCGGAGGCGCAAGGGTTCGTCCGGCATCGTCGGCGTGCAGAAGCAGGTCCTGCGGCGCAACGGCGAGGTCCGGAAGTATTGGATGGCGACCTGGAGTCCGGAACCGTATGTAGTCCGGCGAAAAGCATTTTCGTTTTGGGAATTCGGGTCGAGGAAAGCCAGACGGCTGGCCATTCGCGCCCGGCGCGCGGGGTTGCGGAGCATGCAATGAATGCCAAACCAGAGCGGAATAGAGCGAAAGTGGACGCGCGGAAGCGCCTGCAATCCCGGATGAAAAAAACAACGTTTCCCTTGTCTCAAGTCTATCGGCTGCTCGAACCCGGACCGGTCG
>DAIRTX010000124.1:0-7202 GCA_036803685.1 Verrucomicrobiota bacterium
CAAATTTACTTGATGTAAAATTCGTCCTCATTCTTACAGATTTTTGGAAGACCCGTCATCCCTCTTTCGAGGGATAAGGCGTAATTTGAGGAAAAGCCCCCCACGGAGAATTTTGGCGGTGTTGCGGAGAAAATTATTAACGAGAACCCGCTGCTGATGAAGGGTTTGTAGCTAAATAATGATTTACTAAAACCTCTGGTTTAATTCGAGAATTGTAAATCCGCGTTTATCAGCGTCATTTGCGGTTCAATGCTTTGTTGCTTTGTTCCCCGGTTGTTCAATCCGCGCTATCCGCGTAATCAGCGGTTACCTACGGCCGGATATCATTGCTTTCGCGTGCTTCCCACGAGGGCCTTTCGGCTTTTTCACCTTCGCGGCTTTGGCTTCTTCGGCGGCGCGGGCAAGATTCAGGGCGAGCAGCTTTTCCAGAATTTGCTCGTCGGTCAAATCGGCGGGCCAGCCGTAGGCGGCGGCGACGGCGGCGTCCAGTTGCTTGTGCGCGAGATCGAGCCACGCGGGGCGCTCGTTGTAAAGGTTCGTGAGCGTGCGCTTCTTTAGCTTGGCAGCGCAATCGGCGTCCTTGGGCACGAGCCGGGGATACGGTGAAGCGACGCTTTCCGCGTGAAATTTGATTGTTTCACGCTTGCTAAGGCGTGGCGAGGGTAGCGGAGATTGACGCCGCTCGCGTTTGTGCCGCCAGTCTTTGTCAGCGGCCAAACGGATCATCTCGACCGCCGCAAACCACTTGGGCGCATTGGGGGCGGGATCGCCCACCGGAGTTACCGCTGCACTCCGCCCAGGTCCATTGGCCGTTCCAGCGGCGCATTCCGACTTGGTTCATGCTTCGTTGCCATTCGCCCGGAATCGTCTAAATTTGCCGGCGAGCAAAATTTTATGACGCGCTTCTACGAACAACTTGCCGCCGCGCTGGCGGAAAACCAGCCGTTCGTGCTCGCGCTGATTTCCGGCACGAAAGGCTCCAGCCCCCAACGCATCGGCGCCAAGGCGTTGTTTTTCCCCGACGGCAAAATCGTCGGCACGCTCGGCGGCGGCTGCCTCGAAGCCGAAGTCCACGCCCGCGCCAGAAAAGCCCTGAAGTCCGGCCAGCCCGCCACGTTCGAGATGGTGCTCGACCACAATTTCGGCTGGGACGACGGATTGATTTGCGGCGGCAGCGTGAGCGGCCTGATCCTGCCGCACGCCCGGCAATCGGCGGAACTCTGGCGCAAACTCGCCGCCGTCACCGAGCCGCTCCGCTGGGGCGTCAAAAAGGACTTTTCCATCGCACGCGTGGAGGACGGAGACGCCGGCGACTGGTTTTATCAGGAAACCGTCACCCCGCCGTTTGCCTTGTGGATTGCCGGTTCCGGCCACGTCGCACAGGCCGTCGCGCCGCTGGCGTTGCAACTGGATTTTGCAGTGACAATTTTCGACGATCGGCCGGAACTGGCCAACCACCAGTTTTTTCCGTCCGCCGCGCGGCTTCAGGTTGGCCCCTGGCACGAGCTTTTGAAAGTGCCGCTGCCGAAAATGCCCGCATTCGGGCTCATCGTCACGCGCGGCCACCAGCACGACGCGCTGGTGTTGTCCGATTGGATTCATCACCCGTTCGTTTTTCTCGGCATGATCGGCAGCCGCCGCAAGGCGCGCATCATGCGCGAACAATTTTTGAAACAAAACATCGCGTCGGCCGGGCAGTTCGACAAAATCGCCTGCCCGGTCGGTGTGGAAATCCAGGCCGTGGGCACGCATGAAATCGCCGTGAGCGTGATGGCGCAGTTCATCCAGAAACGCGCCGAATTCGCCGGCGTGAAACATTGATCATGGAAGTTCACGCATGGATGGCACGAATTTGGAGTGCGGTGGCAGAGCGCAGCGACGACACCGCTTTCCGCATGACAAGAGCTTCCCAAAAGCGGCGTGGCGCTTTGCTTCCCGCCGCAGTCCAAAATCGGTGGTTGCGGTTTGGCCGCGCCGGGTTAATCCGTGTCCATCCGTGGTAAATTGAATAGATATGGCTGAAGCGTGAACTCCAACTCTGTCTTTCGTAGAAGCAAGTTCTTCGATGAATACCGTGTCGCTTGAAAAACAATTCCCGGCGCTCGGCGTCATTATTCTCGGCGCGGGCGCGTCGTCGCGGATGGGCCGGCCAAAACTGCTGCTGCCGTGGAAAGACACCACCATCGTCGGCCATCTCATCCGCCAATGGCGCGAACTCGGCGCGGGGCAAATCGCCGTCGTCCACCGGCCCAACGACGCGCCGCTGGGCGCGGAACTCGACCGATTGGATTTTCCGGCGCAAGACCGCATCGCCAATCCTCAGCCGGAGCGCGGGATGTTCAGTTCCATCGTTTGCGCGGCGGATTGGAGCGGCTGGAGAAGTGAAATCGGCGCGTGGGCGATTGTGCTGGGCGACCAGCCGCATCTGCGTTCGGAAACGCTGCGCGCGCTGCTGGAATTTCATTCCGCGCACGCCGACGCGGTCTGCCAGCCGGAGTTTGACGGGCGCGCGCGGCATCCGGTGATTTTGCCGCGACGGGCCTTTGACGGGTTGAAGGGTTCGCCGGCCGGGACTTTGGAGATTTTTTTGAAACTTGTTCCGTGCCGGCGCGTCCAATGTGTCATAAATGATGACGGTCTGACCCTTGACTTGGATGCACCGGAGGATTACAAACGGGCATCAACTTCAAATTGAGCAGCATATGAAAAGTCCGGAGCCGGAAAATTTCGGCGCTCATTCGCGGCGCACGTTTCTCAAAACCCTCGGCACCGCCGCCGTCACCGCCGCCGCCGCGCGCGCGCAATCGGTCGCGGCGGAACTCGAAAAGGTCAACGCGGAAAAAACCCTCGGCCCCGGCACGGTGCCGGTCACACTGAAGGTCAACGGCGAGACGCTCAAGCTGATGCTGGAGCCGCGCGTGACGCTGCTCGACGCGCTGCGGAATTATTCCAGCCTGACCGGGGCGAAGGAGAGCTGCGACCGCGCGGCTTGCGGCGCCTGCACGGTGATGATGGATGACCTGCCGATTTATGCCTGCCAGAAACTCGCCATCGAGGCGCAAGGCCGCGAAATCACGACCGTCGAGGGACTGGCGAAAAATGGAAAATTGACCAAGGTGCAGCAGTCGTTTTGGGACAAGGACGCGCTGCAATGCGGTTATTGCACGCCGGGTTTTGTGATGAGCGTGACGGCGTTGCTGAAAAAAAATCCGCGCCCGACCGCCGACGAGGTCAAGCACGCGTGTGCCGGGAATCTTTGCCGTTGCGGCACGCATCCGCACATCCTGCAGGCCGTGTTGCAGGCGGCCGGCGTGAACACCGCAAGCAAAACGGAGGTGCTGGATTATGCCTAGCTGGCCAACCAACACGAAATACATCAGCCAATCCACGCCGCGCGTGGACGCGGCGGCGAAATTGACCGGCCGCGCACGTTATTCCTCCGACATCCAGGCCGACGGCTGGCTTTACGGCATGATTCTCCGCTCGAAATGGCCGGCGGCGAAAATTTCCGAAATCAATTTGGACAAAGCGTTGCAGGTTCCCGGCATCAAGGCGGCCATCACCGTGCGCGACGGCGAACGCACGGTCCATTTTTACGGCGAGGAACTTGCCGCGGTCGCGGGCACGACCAGGCAGGCCTGCCTTGATGCGTTGCGCGCGATTGAAGTCAAGGCGCAGCCGCTCCCGTTCGTCGTCCGCGAAGATGACGCCAAAAAGGACGACGCGCCGAAAGTCTGGGAAGGTGCGGCCAACGCCTCGCCCGGCAAATCGCGCGAACAAGGCACGGTTGACCAGGCGTTTGCCGAATGCGCCGCCGTCATCGAAGGTTTTTACACGACGCCGGTGCAGATTCACAACCCGATGGAACCGCACGGCAACACGGTTTCGTGGACGGACGACGGCGTCACGGCCTGGTCTTCCACGCAGGGCATCTCCAGCGTGCGCGACGGCCTCGCGGGCGCGTTGAAACTGGAGCACAGCCAGGTGCGCGTCATCACCGATTTCATGGGCGGCGGTTTCGGCGCGAAATTCGGCGCGGGCGTCGAAGGCGTGCTGGCGGCGCGGCTGTCGCGCGAGGCAAAAGCGCCCGTCCGGCTGATGCTCACGCGGTTCGATCAGGCGCTGGCCGTTGGCAACCGGCCTTCGAGTTTTCAAAAAATCAAAATCGGCGCGCTCGCCGACGGCACGTTGCACGCGTTCGAGATGGACAATTACGGCACGGCGGGCATCGGTGCCGGCGGGGACTCCGGTGGCGGCGGCGGCGGTGCGGACATTCCCGCGCCCTACATTTACAAGGTTCCCAACACCCGCGTGAAGCAGACGCACGTGGCGGTCAACGCCGGTTCGGCCCGCGCCTTTCGCGCGCCGGGAAATCCGCCGGCGTCCTACGGCATGGAAAGCGCCATGGACGACCTCGCCGTCAAACTCGGCATGGATCCGCTGGAGTTGCGGCTAAAAAACGACCCGAATGAAATACGCCAGCGCGAATACAAAACCGGCGCGGAAAAATTCGGCTGGAAACAAAAATATCAGAAGCCCGGCAGTTCGCCCGGCATCGTGAAAACCGGCATCGGCTGCGCGGGCGCGGCGTGGCCCGCCGGCGGCGCGAGCAAGAGCACACAAGGTGAGGCACAAATCAATCCCGACGGCAGCATCGAGTTCCGCCTCGGCGTGCAGGACATCGGCACCGGCACGAAAACGGTCATTGCCGTCGTCGCGGCGGAAATGCTCGGACTCAAGCCGGAGCAGATCACCGTGAAGGTCGGCGATACAAATTTTCCGCCCGGCCCCGGCAGCGGCGGCAGCACGACGTGCGCCTCGATTTCGCCGACGGTTTTTGACATTTGCACCAAGGCGCTGCAGCAATTGCAGACGCAGACCAGCATCGCCGATGCGCGCGGGAAAAACTGGTTTGCCGCGTGCAAAAAACTCGGCGTCAGTCCGCTCGTCGTCCACGGCCAGTGGTTGCAAGGTCTTTCCTCCGACCATGCCTGCGGCGTGCAATTTGCCGAGGTCACTGTGGACACGGAAACCGGCCTGGTCACCGTCAAAAAGGTCGTTGCCGTCCATGACTGCGGTTTGATCGTGGACAAGTTGACGACCGAGAGTCAGGTCAACGGCGGCATCATCATGGGCCTGGGTTACGCGCTTTACGAGGAGCGCGTGATGGACGATTTGTCCGGCGTGGTGCTGAATCCGAATTTTGAGACCTACAAGCTGCCCGGCCTCGCCGACGTGCCGGAGATCGAAATCGTTTTGATCAACATGCCGGAGCGCGGCGTCATCGGCATCGGCGAACCGGCGACGGTTGCCACCGCCGGCGCGATTGCCAATGCCGTCGCCAACGCCATCGGCGTGCGCGTTTCCAGCCTGCCCATCACGCCGGCGAAAATTTTGGCCGCGCTCGGCAAGGTGCCGCCGTTCACCGCCTCGAAATCATGAAAGCCTTTGAATACGCCACCGCGCTTTCGACCGACAGCGCCCGCCAGCTCGTCGCCGACCACGGCACCTATTTCGCCGGCGGCAATGATTTGCTCGGTCTGCTGAAGGAATATCTCGTCAGCGCCAACATTCTCGTCAACATCAAGTCGCTGCCCGGCTTGAATCAAATCGAACCCGGCTCAAAAAACTGGACCATCGGCGCGCTCGTCACCGTCGGCCAAATTGAAGGCCATGCGGAAATCAAAAAAAATTTTCCCGGCCTGCACGAGGCCGCGTCCGAAGTCGCCTCGCAGCAAATCCGCAACGTTGCCACCGTCGGCGGCAATCTTTCGCAGCACTCGCGTTGCTGGTATTACCGTCATCGCGACACCGTCTGCCTCAAGAAGGGCGGCGACCTCTGCTACGCGCGCAACGGCGAGAACCGTTACCACAGCCTCTTCACCGGCAACGACTGCATCAGCCCGGTCGTGTCGAATCTCGCCACGGCGTTCACCGCGCTGGACGCCACCGCCGTTGTGCTGCGCGACGGCAAGGAAACGCGCATGGGCCTGGCCGAGCTTTATCAGAAAGCCTGGGAAAATCCGACGGCGCACAACTCGCTCAACCCCGGCGACCTGATTTTGAAGATTGAAATTCCGACGGCGCGCCGCCGCAGCGCCTACCTGCAGGCCAGCGACAAGCACGCTTTTGACTGGGCGCTGGTCAGTTGCGCAGCGGCGGCAAACGTCGTGGACGGAAAGTTGAGCCAGCCGCGCGTCGCGGTCGGCTGCATCTCGCCGGTGCCGCATCAGGTCCAGGCCGCCAACGATTTTCTGGACGGAAAAACCCTGGATGACGCCACCGCGTCACAGGCGGCGGATTTGATTCTCAAGGGCGCCCAGCCGCACGAGCACAACGGCTACAAGGTGCCGCTGGCGCACGCGTTGATCCGCCGCACGCTGCTCAAGCTGAAAGGTTGAAGCCATGAATCCGACTTTCTGCAAACATCTGCGGACGAAAAAAATGTTCACCGGCGCGACGCCGGAGGAGGCCTTCGCGGACAAGGAAGACGGGCAAACCACGCCCTGCCATTTCTGGTGCAATCTCACCCAAACCGCGGTCGGCGTGGACGACCGGCCCGTCCACAAGAACGCCTGCCAGCCGTCGCGCTCCTGCTTCGAGGAATAGGTTGGATTTCCAGCAGTTTGTAGCAGTCCCGCAATGCGGGATCAGTCCGCTCATTCTAATCCGACGAAAGTTAGAGCCGACTCACGTCGGCTGCTACAATCCGCAATCCGAATTCCGCATTGGCAACGGGCGGACGGGTCGCGTCCCGCAAGGCGGGACGGAAGGGAACTCATTTCCTGAAATCATTTTGGGATGGACGAATTGGGCCATACGGCTTGCCAAAAACAAATTTTGCCGAATAATTAAGAACATGAGCGCGCAGGAAATGTTAATTGAAGAAATTAAGCGCCAGCCGGAACTGGTGGTGCGCGAAGTCCTGCATTATTTGAAATTCCTCGAACGCCAGCGCGCGCAGGAAAATTGGGCCGACGTTCTGCCCTCGCGCGAAGTCGAGCAGGAAAAGCTGGACATCCTCGACGGCAAATGAATCCGCGCCACGGCGAAGTCTAGCTGGTGGACATGGGCATGGCCGCCAAAACCCGCCCCGCTGTTGTGCTCATCGCCGACAATCTTGACGCCCCACGCTCGCTCATCATCCACATTCCCATCACGCGGCAGAATCGCGGGAGCGAACTCGAAGTGCCGCTCGGCCA
>DAIRTX010000125.1:0-6709 GCA_036803685.1 Verrucomicrobiota bacterium
GCGGGCAAGAATGAACGCGGCATTTTCCAGCGCGGTTTCCGCCGCCGAGCTGGCGTCGCCGCCGCCGCCGGTGGCCGCATCCGCTTGCGCGGCCAGGACGGTGACGTTGCCGTAATTGGTTTGGAGTTGCGCCATGTCCGTGCCGAAATCGGCGGGCGGGTTGCCAGTCCAGACGGGTTTGTAGTCGGTGCTGTTGGCGACGGTGATGCACGCGCCGACCATGTTCAATTGGTTTTGTATGCGTGGTAGCGACGGCCGATGTGCTTCAACGCCAACTCCGCCCGCGCCGCAGAATACACCGCAGAAGAAGTTTCGCCGTTTTCAACCGTTGCCGGACTTGCGTTCGGCAACGGTTTTTTCGTATCTCAATTTTTTGCTGGATTCACTGCTGGATTCACTGTTTGACCTTGCGCAGGTCATGGCCTACACTCGCGCCCCTTTAACATGAAAATTGTCATTTGTGATCCGGTTTCGCCGAAAGGCATCGCGCTGTTGCAACAGCGGCCTGAATTTCAAGTGGTCGTGCTGCCCAAACGGCTGACCGAGGCCGAACTGCTGCCCGTCGTCGCCGACGCCGTCGCATTAGTTGTCCGTTCCGAAACCAAAGTCACGCGCAAAATCATCGAAGCTGCGCCGAAATTGCGCGTCGTCGGTCGTGCGGGCGTGGGCGTGGACAACGTGGACATCGAAGCTGCCACCCAACACGGCACGGTGGTGATGAACACGCCCGGCGGCAACACGGTGACCACCGCCGAATTGAGCTTTGCCATGCTGCTCTCGCTCGCGCGCAAGGTGCCGCAGGCGCACGCCTCGATGGTCGCGGGCAAATGGGACCGCAAGCTTTTCCAGGGCGCCGAACTCATGGGCAAAACCCTTGGCGTGCTCGGCATGGGCCGCATCGGCACCGAAGTCGCCAAACGCGCCATCGCCTTTGGCATGCGCGTCATCGCCTATGACCCGTACCTCACCGAAGACCGCGCGAAGGCCATCGGCGCGGAATTTGCCGACAGCGTGGACGAAGTTTATCGCGTGGCGGATTTCATCACCGTGCACATGCCGGTGACGCCGGAAACCAAGCACATGCTCAACGCCGCCGCGTTTGCCAAGATGAAACCCGGCGTGAAAATCGTGAATTGCGCGCGCGGCGAAATCATCGCCGAGGCGGATTTGATTGCGGCGCTGGAATCGAACAAGGTCGCCGGCGCGGCCCTGGACGTTTATGCCGTTGAACCGCTGCCCGCCGACCATCCGTATCGCAAGCAGGCGAACCTGATTTTGACGCCGCACCTCGGCGCGAGCACGGCGGAGGCGCAGGAAAAGTGCGGCATCGAGGTCGCCGAAGTCATTGCCGGCTACCTGCTCACGGGCGAAGTCCGCAACGCGGTGAACCTGCCGTATCTGGACGCGAAGACCTACGAGCAGGTGAAGCCCTACCTGCCGCTGGGCGTGGCGCTCGGGAAATTGCTGGCGCAACTCGCGCCGCCGGGCGCCGACCGCATTTACATCACCTACGGCGGCCACGCGCGGCAATTACCGAACGTGGACCCGGTGACGCGCTCGATTTTGCGCGGCTTCCTGGAAAGCAGCGCGGTCAAGGACGTGAACAACGTCAACGTCCGCTCCGTCGCCGCGAGCATCGGCATCACCGTCGAGGAGAAAAAATCCGACGAGCCGGTCACGTTCAACGAATGGGTGCACGTGCAGGTTTTCAGCAACGGGAAGAAACTGATCTCGGCGGGCGGGACGTTTTTCGGCTCGCCGAACAACCCCCGCATCGTGCGGCTGTTCAGCACGCCGGTGGAAATTCCCATCAGCGGCACGTTGCTGCTGTTGAACAACAAGGACCGGCCCGGCATCGTCGGCCACCTCGGCACGCTGCTCGGCAAACACAAGGTCAACATCGCCAACATGAGCCTGGCGCGCGACACCGCCGGCGGGCTGGCGTTGACGGTATTGAATCTCGACAGCGCGCCGCCGCCGGCAGTGCTCGCCGAGCTTCAGAAAGACCCTGACATCAGCAATGTGAAAGTGGTAAAATTGTAAAAGCCGTTAAATCGAAAGAAGACAAAAATGAAAAAACAAATAAAATTGATTTTCCCTGCCGTGTTCATCGCGGCCTTGTTCGCGCTGCCGCGCGTGCAAGCTGCTTCCGCCAACGCCGCCACCAATGCGCCTGCGTCCACCGCGACCAACGTCAACTCCCAAGCCGCGATGACCGCGTTGTTTGGCGACCCGGTTATTGCCAAGGGCAAGGGTTTTGAAATCAAACGCAGTGAATTGGACGGGGTGATGATGGGGGTTAAATCCACCGCTGCCGCGCGCGGCCAGACCATTCCGCCCGGGCAGTTGACCCAGATCGAAAGCCAGTTGCTCGACCGGCTCATCCAGGATCAGCTTTTGTTGCAAAAAGCCACGGACGCGGACAGAACCAACGGTGTCCAAAAGGCCAGTTTGCAAATGAACATGCTGCTCGAACGCTTCGGTTCGCAGGAAGTACTCGAACGGCAAATGAAAGCCGTCGGCTTGACGGTTGCCGAACTGCGCTCCAAGATCATCCAGGAAAACACCGCGCAGGCTGTAAAGATACGGGAGTTGAATGTCACCGTTACGGATGCCGAGACGAAGCAATATTACGACGACACTAATCATCTGGCGGACTTTGAGCAGCCGGAAATGGTTCATGTCCGCCATATTTTGTCGTTGTCGATGGACCCGGTCACGCGCGCGCCGTTGCCGGCGGACCAGCAACAGGCCAAGCGCAAACAGATTGACGACCTCCTCAAGCGCATCCGCGGTGGCGCGGATTTTGCGGCGCTGGCCAAACAATACTCCGAAGACCCCGTCTCGAAGAACAACAACAACGAAATCACCCTCGCGCGCGGCAATCCAGGAATACCACCAGAGATTGAAGCGGCTGCGTTTTCACTGACCAACAATCAGGTCAGCGACGTCATCACGACCGCTTACGGCTACCATATCATCAAGTTGCTCGACAAAACTCCGGCCAAAAAGCTGGCGTTGACTGACAAAGTGCCGTTGAGCGATGTGACCATCGCCAGCAGAGTCAAGGATTTCCTGACACAACAAAAAACCGAAAAGCTCGCCCCGGCTTATTTGGAAAAGTTGAAGAAAGCCGCGGATGTGCAAATTCTGGATGCGGATTTGAAAGCGGCGACAGCAGCGGCGGCGGCCGCCGCCGCCAACGCGCCGGCTGCAACGCCCGAAAAGTAGCGCGGCGTTGAGGGGCACTTGCCCGGTTTGTTCCGCCAAGCCATTTTGGAAAGCGTTATGAAGACAAAACTTGGAATTATCATTCTTGCCGTGGCCTGTGGCGGGTTGGTAATTGCCTTGTTTGCGACGAAAAATGCGGCGGACGAACGGCTCAAAAAAGATGCCGACGCGATTCTCGACTTTTCCAATCAATTGGTCGCCGCCACCGCCAACCTCGACGAACTCCGCCAGGTCAATCTGATGCTGACCAATGACCTTGCCGGCAGCCGCCAGGAAGCGCTGACTTTCAGCAACCAATTCACCGAAACCTCCGGCACGCTGGCCAGCACCAAAGCCTCGCTCCAAAGCGCCCAGGACCAAATCGCCAGTCTCAACAGCCGTATGGCCAGTTTGGAAACGCGAAATCAGGTGCTTGACCAGCGCGCTGCCGCGCTCACCAACGCCATTGCCAGCCTGAACGCGCAAATCGCCGACACACAACAAAAACTCGCCGGTTCTGAAACCAACAACGCCTTTCTCGAAAAGGAATTGCAGCGGCAAACGGCCGCCAAAGCCGAGTTGGAGAGCAAGTTCAAAAACCTGTCAACGGTGCGTGCCCAGGTCAAAAAATTGAAGGACGATTTGTTCGTCACCCGCCGCTTGCAATGGATGCGCGAAGGCTCCGACCCCGGTTCACAGCAAAAAGGCGCGCAATTGCTGATGCAGCGCACGGCGTCCGCCCCCGCGCAACCGCCGCACTACGATTTGAACGTCGAGGTCGGCTCCGATGGCTCCATCCACGTCATTCCATTGCCGGCCAACGCGCCCGCAACGACGACAAATTTGCCGCCGCAGTGACGCGCGCAGTTGAAATTTTCAATTTAATTTGCAGCCGGAGCGGGCCGTCCACGAACCACCATGCCGACTTACGAATACATTTGCGAAAAATGCGGGCACGAATTTGAAGCCGTTCAATCCATCTCCGCCGGACCGCTGCGGATTTGCCCGAAGGAATTTTGCGGCCGGAAAAAATGGGGCCGCGGTCGTGTGAAACGCAGAATCAGCACGGGTGGCGGCCTGCTTTTCAAGGGCAGCGGCTTTTACATCACCGATTACCGCAGCGAAGGCTACAAACAGGCCGCGAAAAAAGATGCTGCCACATCAAATTCGTCCGGTGGCAAAAGCAAACCGGCAAAAAGCGAAACCAAATCCGCTCCGGTGAAAACGCCGGACAAGGCGGCCGGGAAATGATCCGGAAGTTACATGATTGCATTGTTGCGCCGTTGCGTCGGTTTGATGATTTGACGGTTCAGCGGTTCAACGGTTTAACAGCTCAAAACCTTTTTGTTTTTTGCGTGGTGGTTTTTCCGCTGTTCGCCCGCGCGCAGACTTCATTTCCGGCCACGAGTTCGGCGCGCAGCGTTTCCGGCCAGTTCATTGTCACCGGAGCGCCGTCCCGCCCGGCGGGATCATGGCTGGCGGCCATGCCGGGAATCGCCACCAACACCGATTTTGTCCGGCTGGAACCCGCGCTGCTGGCCGTCTCCGCCGAGCGCATCAAGGAATCGCTGCGGCGCGAACTGAACCGGGAATTCAAAACCCCGGGAGTCAACGCGCCGCCGCACGGGAAAATTTTTCTCGTGCTGCACCCGGCGCAGTCAACGGATGAAGGCGTCACCATCATCTCCCAGCGTTCCCCGGGTGGTTGGGATTATCAAGTCCGGCTGCCCGACGTTTTGTCGCGCACCCGTTACCTGCGTGCGATGACCGGCGTGCTGCTGCTGGAATTCGCCAACCGCGACGCCCGCGCGCGTTCCGCGGAGATTCCCGCCTGGCTCACGGATGGTTTGTCACAGGAATTGCTCGCGGCCGCCTGGCAGGAAATCATCCTGTCATCGCCGGACAAAATGGTGAACGGCCTGCCGGTCAGCCGCACCGTTACAACCACCCGCGGCATGGATTCGCTTGCCGGCGCGCGGCGCGTGTTGCGCGATCACGCCGTGCTGACGTTTGAACAATTGAGCTGGCCAACCGACGCGCAACTGTCCGGCGCGGACGGCGGCGCCTATCGCGCCAGCGCGCAATTGTTCGTCAACGAATTGCTGGCATTGAAAAACGGCCCGGCGCATTTGCGCGCGATGCTCGAAACCCTGCCAAAATTTTACAACTGGCAGATGGCGTTCCAAACCGCGTTCCGTGAAAATTTTCCGCGGCCGCTCGATGTGGAAAAATGGTGGGCGGTGCAGGTCGTGATCTTCGTTGCGCGCGACCCGGGCCCGGCCTGGACGCCCGCGATCAGCCGCGACAAGCTTGACGAAATTCTCAGTGTGCCGGTGGAAATGCGCACGGCATCGAACGCCCTGCCCGCGCACGCGGAAATTTCGCTCCAGGCCGTGATCCGCAACTTCGACCGGGCGCGGCAGGTTGCGATTCTCCAAACCAAATTGCGCGATCTTGAACTCTCGCAACTGCGCATGGCCCCGCCGTTCGCGGTTTTGAACAGCGAATATCGCCGCGCCATTGCGGATTATCTTGGTTCAGGCCAACGCACCTCGCCCGTGCTGCGATGGGTCAAACATCCGTTTACTTCATCGTCAAAAACGATCATGAACGGCACGTTAAGAAAATTGGACGCGCTGGATGCGCAACGGCGGGCAATCGAATCGGCCATCAAGCCGGGCGGCATGTCCCCCTGATTTTCAACCGCGCTTGAACGCGGCGGACGCGAAAGCGGTCAACTTGACAGGGCCCAATTCCAACTTATAATTCCCATTGAAAAAATGAAGGATGACAATTCACTTGCGAATGGCGGGGAGCCGCCATCAAACCACCGACTCCAATCCTTGAAGGAATTTCACTCCGCCAGTCGCGGCTTTTGGCGCGATGTTCCCGACGCTGATTGGAACAATTGGCGTTGGCAGCTCAAACACCGCATCACCACGCCGGAGCAACTGCAGCGGCTGATGCCCACGCTCACGCCGGAGGAATTTGCCGGCGCGAAACTGGCGAACCACAAACTCGCGCTCGCCATCACGCCGTATTTTTTCAATCTCATTGACCCGCTGGACGAGCATTGCCCGATCCGCCAGCAGGTCATCCCGCGCATTGAGGAGACGCACACCGCGTCGTGGGAAATGAGCGACCCGTGCGGCGAGGATTCGCATTCGCCCGTGCCGGGCCTCGTGCATCGCTATCCCGACCGCGTGCTGTTCCTTGTCACCGACCGTTGCGCCGCGTATTGCCGTTACTGCACGCGCTCGCGGCTCGTCAGCAACGCCAGCGGCTACGATTTTCATCCTGAATTCGACAAGCAAATCGCCTATATCGCGCAACACCCGGAAATCCGCGACGTCCTGCTGAGCGGTGGCGATCCCCTGCTCCTCAGCGACGAAAAGCTGGAACAGCTTCTGGGCCGGTTGCGCGCGATCCCGCACGTTGAATTTTTGCGGATCGGTTCGCGCATCCCGACGTTCCTGCCGCAACGCATCACGCCCGAACT
>DAIRTX010000126.1:0-6650 GCA_036803685.1 Verrucomicrobiota bacterium
AACAACGCCACGCCGCGCAGCCTCATCGTGCTCGACGAAATCGGGCGCGGCACGAGCACATTCGACGGCCTGAGCCTCGCGTGGAGCATCGTCGAGCACCTGCACAACCAGGTCGGCGCAAAAACGCTTTTTGCCACCCATTACCACGAGCTGACCGAACTGGCGCAACGCCTGCCGCGATTAAAAAATTTCAATGTGGCCGTGCGCGAGTGGCGTGACCAGATTGTGTTCCTGCGCAAAATCGTCGAAGGCGGCACGGACAAAAGCTACGGCATCCACGTCGCGCGGCTGGCCGGCGTGCCCAAGGGGGTGCTGGAGCGCGCGAAGGTGATTCTTGGCAACCTCGAAGAATCCGAACTCACACCCGAAGGCACGGTGCGGCAGTCCGCGCGCCGCCAGCAGGACCGCGACAAACTCAAACAGCTCGCCCCGCCGCCGCAGATGGATTTGTTTGGCGGGTAAAATCTATTGGGTTTGGCTGCTTGACTTCTATCCGTCACCGGTTTAGAATTCTCCCCAGACTTGGGCATGAAGATCTTGGAAACATTTCGCCGCTTCCATGTCACGCGACCAAAATAAAGCCGCGCACGGTGCAGTGCCACTTGTCACTTGCAAACCGACAAAACATGACAGGGATTAACCAGCCTTGGAAACGGAAGGCTGGAAACTGAATCCAAAAATGAGAACTTTCCAACTGCTGGCGATTCTGACCTCTTATCATTTCCTCGCGGTCGTTGCCCCGGCTGCGACACTGTATGTCAACCTGAACAGCACCAACGCCACGGCCCCTTACGCTGATTGGAGCACTGCGGCCACGAATATTCAAGACGCCATTAACGTTGCGAATGTTGGCGACATTGTGTTGGTGACGAATGGCGTTTATTCAACAGGAGGCAAAAAGTCTTTTAACGGAACTGTGACCAATCGGGTCGTGTTAAGCAAAGCCATTACGGTGCAGAGCGTCAATGGCCCCGGTTCAACAATTATTCAAGGAGCGTGGGCACCAAATGGTACTTCCGCTGTGCGCTGTGCATGGTTGACAAATGGTGCGGCATTGGTTGGATTCACTCTCCAAGGCGGCTCGACCGCCTCTAGCGGGGACATGTATGGTGGCGGTGCTTACTGTTATTCTTCAAGTTGTCTCATTGCCAATTGCAGCATCGTATCAAATACAGCTGCTTTCTTAGGTCTTGGTGCATATCAAGGCATTTTACGCAACTGTTTCATCACAAAAAACACAGGCCAGATTGCCTATGGCGCGGTCGCTTACGGCACACTGATTAATTGCACAGTGGTTCGCAACTCAAGCTATGGAGTTGCAAGTGAGAAATGCACAAATTGTATCATCTACTTTAACCCAAGTGGTAATTATGTCGGCTCCGGACCATATTCACATTGCTGCACAACGCCAAACCCCGGAGGAGACAAAAATATTACCAACGACCCGGCGCTTTTGCTCGACGGCTTGCACCTCAGCACCAATTCGCCGTGCATCGGTGCGGGCACCAACGTCGTGACTGGCACTGATATAGATGGGCAGGCATGGAATAACCCACCCGCGATTGGTTGTGATGAGTGGCAGCCTCAACCGATTATTCTTGGTCAGCCATCTTGGCAATTGAATCCGGCTGCACATTCATTGAATTTCAATCTGCCTCCAATTGCTGGACAGCCACCTTCCGCATATCAATGGAGCAAGGATGGCGTTGTTATTTCTGACGGTCTTCACTACAGCGGTTCGACAACACCGTATCTGGCTGTAAATAATTTCTCGCCGGCGGATTCAGGTGTATATCAAGTTGTCGTCAGCAATCTCTATGGGACTGCAACCAGTCAGTTGGCACAAACACTTTGGATTCATTGCGTGGATGCAGCTGGTGGCAATCCGGTCGCTCCTTATACCAACTGGTCAACTGCCGCGACAAACATTCAGGACGCCGTGGATGTAGCCTCGCCTGGGGAAATTGTATTGGTCACCAATGGCATTTACGCCAACGGCGGCAGATCTTACAACGGCGGTATCACCAACCGCGTTCTGGTGACGCAACCGCAGGTAATCATAGCCAGTGTCAATGGATATGCGTCAACCATCATTCAAGGCGCGCGAGATCCCAACACCACCAATGGTCCGTTGGCAGTGCGCTGTTGCTTTTTGGCAACAAATGGCGTGAGCCTATCTGGTTTTACTCTTCGTGGCGGAGCAACTGGTGGAGGGGTATTCGGAGACGTGGGATCAAATTATCTTGGGGGCGGTGCGGCTTCGCTGGGGCTCTCTTGGTTTGCATTTTCGTCATACTCAGCCAATTTAACCGATGCCAAGGTTATCAATTGTTTCATTACGAGCAACTCGGCGAGTTGCGGGGGTGGCGCTGTCTATCTAAATCTGATTAACTGCATCTTAACCGGCAATATCGCTTATGAAGGTGGCGGCGCATATAATTGCTACCTGACTAATTGCACAATTTGCGGTAATTATGCCACTGGCATAGGCGGAGGAACCTCAAACGGTAATCAGTATAATTGCATCAATTTTAATAACTCATCCGGATTCCTCACCACCGGGCCCAACGCTTGGGCTCCGTATGTGATTCTATTTACTTGCACACTGCCTGCCCCAACAACTGGCAATGGCAACACCCAGCCCCCATTTACAGGCGACATCGTCGCCGACCCGCAGATTGTTGATTCGGCGTTTCATTTATCCGCTACTTCGCCGTGCCGAGGAGCTGGCAGTTCTCTTTATTCATCCGGTTGCGACTTGGATGGCCGAGCTTGGAATAATCCGCCATCGATGGGAGCGAATGAAGTTTATGATTCGGATTTTGCCGGGCCATTGTCCGTGGTCATCCAGTCATCGCAAATATCCGACTTTGCTGGACGGACCTGGAATTTCAGCGGGCAAGTCACTGGACGGGCGGCTGGATTGTCTTGGGCATGGGGTGACGGAACAAGCACGACCAATGTCAGTTACTTCGCCTCGCATGTCTGGACAAATTCCGGCGACTACACCGTGACCTTCACGGCCTTCAACCCGGATAATCCCATTGGCGTTTCCACGAATCTGCTAGTCCATGTATTACCGTTGAATCCGCCGCTGCTTGAATTTCCAGCGCTGACGACCAATGGATTTTTCTGCCAATTCAACGGCCAATCAAACGCAATTTACATCCTCCAACGGGCAACAAATTTGACACCCCCAATCGCGTGGAGTTTGGTGAAGACCATCCCGAACTATGGCGGAGTGGTTCAAATCACCAATGCGAATGCAACAAGCATGACGGAGTTCTATCGCGTGTTGGCGAGATAGCCAGTTGTTCATTTAACCGGGATAATTGGGCTAAAATACCTGGCGCAGTAGAGAATGAAAAATTTCCTCCACAAATTCACCATGATGCGCCATGCGCCACGTGAATTATGGATCATTCTGATCGCCTACGTGCTGGAGAACGTTGCCTACAAGTTGAGTTCGGGGCAGGTGCTGCCGCGATTGAAAAATTTCAACATCGCCGTGCGCGAGTGGCACGACCAGATTGTCTTTCTCCGCAAAATCGTCGAGGGCGGCACGGACAAAAGCTACGGCATCCAGGTCGCGCGGCTGGCCGGCGTGCCGAAGGAGGTTCAGGAACGTGCCAAGCAAATTCTTGGGAATCTCGAAGAATCCGAGCTCACGCCCGAGGGCAACGTGCGGCAGTCTCCGCGCCGGCAGCCGGACCGCGACAAGCTCAAGCAACTCGCCCCGCCGCCACAGTTGGATTTGTTTGGGTGACGCAATTTTCCGGCAACAAAAGCCTGTGCCAGCCGGTTGCTTGTGGTAAAATATTACGCGTTTTATGGCAATCACTGTCATTCCCGAACGGCTGCGGAAATTTGAAATTCCCGGCCGGGTCACGTTTGCCAGCGGCAACGGCGGCCTGCCCCAAATCAACGTCACCACTGGCCGGAGCACGGCGGAGATTTATCTGCACGGCGCGCATGTCACCGGTTTCCAGAAAAATGGCGAACCGCCGCTGCTGTTCATGAGCCGCCTCAGCCAGTTTGCCGCGGGCAAGGCGATCCGCGGCGGCGTGCCGGTTTGTTTTCCGTGGTTCGGCCAGCGCGAGGGTGACGTGATACACGGATTTGCGCGGATTACGGAATGGGAATTGGTTGCCACCACCGCCACCCCCGGCGGCGGTGCGGCACTTCGCTTCCGCCTGCCGCCGACAGCCACAGGCGCCGCCTGGCCGCCGTTCAACACGGAATTTGCCGTCACCGTCACGGATCAACTGACGATGGAATTGGTCACCACCAACCGGTCACCGGACCGGAATTTTGACTTCGAGAATTGCCTGCACACCTATTTCGCCGTGGGCGACATCCTCGATATTTCCATCGCCGGCCTGAAAGGCGCGTATTACCTGGACAAGACGGACAAGAGCGCGCGCAAATTGGAATCCGCCGACGCCATCCGCATCACGGCGGAGACCAACCGGGTTTATCCCGACACCCCCGGCACGGTGGAAATCCGCGACGCGAAATTCCGTCGGACAATCCGTGTGGACAAAAGCGGCTCGGCGGCCACCGTGGTTTGGAATCCGTGGACGACGCAGCTCATGCCCGACTTCGACCCGGCGGAACACCGGCAAATGGTCTGTGTCGAATCCGGCAACGTGGGACAGAACAAACTTTCACTCGCGCCCGGCAAAACAGCGGGATTGAAGGTGGTTCTGAGCAGCCGGCCGCTTTGACAAAATGATTTCGGTCGTTGAACCCCAGCCCGCCGGAGCGGGCATTGACCTGGTAAAGCAGGTCGAGGCGATCTTTTCGCCGACGGGACTGCTGTCGCGCGCGAAGAATTTCGAGTATCGCCCCCAGCAGCAGCAGATGGCCGTGGCCGTGGCGCGCGCGCTCCAGAACCGCGAGCATCTCGCGGTCGAGGCCGGCACGGGCGTCGGCAAATCGCTGGCCTATCTGATTCCGGCGATTTTGTTCGCGGTGGCGCAGAAAAAGAAAGCGGTTGTTTCCACCCACACCATCAATTTGCAGGAGCAGCTCACGGAAAAGGATTTGCCGATGCTCGCGCAGATTTTGCCGGGGAAATTCAACTTCACGATGCTCAAAGGCCGCGCGAATTATCTCTGCACGCGCCGTTTGCAAAAGGCGATGCAGCAGTCCGGCAATTTGTTCACGTCGTCCGAGGCCGAGGAACTCCGGCGCATTTACGAATGGTCGAAGAAAACCAAAGACGGCAGCCTGTCGGATTTTGACATCGAGCCGGACATGAAAGTGTGGGCGCAGGTCTGTTCCGAGCGGGGTTTGTGCTCGCCGAAAATTTGCGGGCATCCGTCCGATTTCGCCAAAGACCACGGTGTTTGTTTTTTCCAGCGGGCGCGCAACCGCATTCTGTCATCGGACGTGCTGGTGTTGAATCACACGCTGTTTTTCACGCTGCTCGGCGGCGTGGACGAGGACATCGAGGGCGGCATTTTGTTCAAGAACGACTTTGTGATTTTCGACGAGGCGCACCAGATGGAACACGTGGCGTCGCGGCACATCGGCCTGAGCGTGTCGAGCGGGCAGATGCGTTACGCGCTGAACCGGCTCTGGAATCCGCGCACGGAAAAGGGACTGCTGGCGACGCTGCACAAGGGCGCCGCGGCGAAACTCGTGGCTGATATTTTGAGCGAAGCCGACAAGTTTTTCGAAAACGTCGAGGCCGCGTGCGAAGAAATCCAGCAAAACGCCAGGCGCGACAGTTTTGGCGGCGGTGAAGGTGGCGGACGCCGCCGCGCGTGGACGGAGCTCCGCATCCGCCGCGCGGAACTGGTGAAGGACAACGTCACGCTGCCAATTCAGCGTTTGCGTGAAGCCGTGGGCGATTTGATTAAATTGAGCGCGGACAAGGACATCGGGCAGGAGCTGGTCGAGTGCAACCGCCGGCTGGCCGAGCTTCGCGATGAAGTGAAGGCGTTCCTCGAGCAGAGCGCAGCCGACCACGTCTATTGGGTCGAACGCAGCGGCAAGGCGCACAAAAATCTCGCGTTGAACGCCGCGCCGATTGACGTGGCGGAATTTTTGCGTCGGCGTTTGTTCGAGAGCGACACCAGCATCATCATGACGAGTGCGACGCTGGCGACAAGCGTGCTGCCGGCGTCCCGCCGGCAGAGCCAATCCGAGACAAACAGAGCTGCCGGCAAGATGCCGGCGGCACGTTCGGGCGGATTGAATTACTTCGTCCGCCGCGTCGGCGCGGAATCCGCCGCCCAATTGCAGGCCGGCACGCCGTTCGATTACGAGCGGCAGATGAAAATTTTTGTCGCCCAGAAAATGCCCGACCCGCGCGAAGCCGGTTACGCCGATGCGCTCGAACATTGGATTGCACATTTCGTGAAGCAGACCCACGGCAAGGCCTTCGTGTTGTTCACGAATTACAAGCTCATGCAGGAACTCGGCGAGCGGATGGAGCCGTTTTTCAATAAACTTGGGGTCGCGTGTTTTGTGCAAGGCAAAGGCACGCCGCGCTCGACGATGCTCGAAAAATTCAAGGAAGACGTGGATTCGGTGCTGTTCGGCACGGACAGTTTCTGGCAGGGCGTGGACGTGCCGGGCGAGGCCTTGAGCAACGTCATCATCACGCGGCTGCCGTTCGCCGTGCCCGACCATCCGCTCAT
>DAIRTX010000127.1:0-6579 GCA_036803685.1 Verrucomicrobiota bacterium
ACGAGCCAAAACGAAATCAAAATAACTCCAGTCGTTTGTGAGACACTACACTAGCTTTTTTGCGTTTGCGGAATCTAGCTCACGGTCTGGTCCCGCGCAATTTCACGTTTTTCAGGCGCTCGACAAAATCGGTGAAGCCATTGGCCTGGGCTTTCAAACTTCCGGACAATTCGGCGTCCTTGAGCCGGCCCGAGGCGTCGAGCAGATTGTTGATTTGCGGCAGGAAAACGCGCTCCGGATAAAGGTAGGCGTTGCGATAGCCAAAGATGGTTTGGAGCTGCTCCACCGGCCGCAGCGCGCCCCAGATGCCCGCCGCCAGGCCGGTGAAACACACGGGCCGACGCTCAAAGCTCTCGGGGAATTTCAGCATATCAATGAAATACTTCAAAATGCCCGGAATGCCGCCGTTATATTCGGGCGTGATCACGTGCAGCCCGTCGGATTGCAGAACCGCATCCGCAAATGGCTGGAATGATTTCGGTTTTTCGGCATAGGAAGCCGGCGAAAAAATTTCCGGTGGCAGTTGCGCGAGGTCGATCACGCGCAACGGCACTTTCAATCCAGCGTAAATTTCTTCGAGTTGTGCGGCAATCTTGCGCGTGTTGCTGCCCGGACGGTTGGTGCCGACGATCATGCTAATCATGGCCGTCAATTTAGCTGATGATGCGCGTTTGGCAAATATTTGATTGTCACTTGCGCGGCCAGCGGCGCAGGCCGTTTTGCAGCCACAGCTTCCACACCATCCAGAACGCCTCGCCCACAATGTGCCCGGACATTTTTGAAGTGCCCTCGGCGCGGTCGGTGAAAATAATCGGCACTTCGACGATTTTGAATCCCTGCCGCCAGAGCCGGTGCGTCATCTCAATCTGAAAGCTGTAGCCGTTGGACTGGACCGCATCGAGATTGATGGCCTGCAGCGCGCGGCGCCGAAAACACTTGTAACCGCCCGTCGGGTCGGTGAACGGCATGCCGGTGACCCACATCACGTATTTGCCGGCGCTGCGACTCAGCATGAGACGCCGGAGCGGCCAGTTGATGACGCGGATGCCGCCATTGTAACGCGACCCCAGCACGAGGTCGGCATTTTGGGCGGCTTCGAGAAATGCGGGCACGTCGTCCGGGTTGTGCGAGAAATCGCCGTCCATTTCGAAGATGAATTCGTAGCCGCGTTCCAGCGCCCATTTGAATCCGGCAATGTAGGCGCGACCCAAGCCGTTTTTCCCGGCGCGATGCAAAACGTGGATTTCCGGGTGTTTCAAGGCGAGTTCGTCGGCGATTTTGCCCGTGCCGTCCGGCGAATTGTCATCCACCACCAGCATATCCACCGGCACGGGCAGCGACAACAGCCGCTGGGCCATGCGCGCGAGATTTTCCCGCTCGTTGTAGGTCGGTACGATGATGAGAGTCGGATTCATGCTGGCGCCGCCGCAGATAATTAAACGGGAAATGCGCCGAAAACAAGCGGGCAATTCGACAAACGGCGGGCAGGAGAGCAACCGGTCCCCGACTTTGATGGCAACAGTGGAGCGCCGATTTCCGATCCGGCGCGTTTCTGCTGGAATCTCAACACCCGCCGGGCCGGAGGCCGGCGCTCCGGGGGCAGTGGCGGGCAGGGCCATCCGTCATGAAGTTTGATTGCCTCATTTTGCCCGTCCCTCTAACCTCAAAGCATGTTCGCTTCGCTGATTTCGGATGCGTTGAATCCTGAATATCTGATTTACCATCCGTGGCTGTTGCTGGTGTTTGCGTTCCAACTCTGGATGTTCGTTGACGCGGTGCGGCGGCAGGAGTGGTTTTGGGCGGTTTTCATCTTCATCGGCTTCGGGTTGTCGGCGGTCCTCTACTACTTTTTCGTCTATCGCGCTGTGCCGTCCGCCACGCGCGGATTTGAACTGCCCGGCGCGCACAGTCGCCGCCGCATCCAGGAATTGCAGGCGCAAATTCATCACCTCGACAAGGCGCACCACCACTCGCAACTCGGCGACATTTATTTTCAACAGGGCAAACTCGACCGGGCCGGGGCTTGCTACCGCGCGGCGTTGGAACGTGATCCGCAGGACCTTGACACCCGCGCCCATCTCGGCCAATGCCTGCTTCGCCAGAAACGCGCCGCCGAAGCGCGCCCGCTGCTCGAAGGGGTCATCGCCGAAAATCCGAAACATGATTACGGCTACACGATGATGGCGCTGGCCGAAACGCTGGCCGCGCTCGGCGAAACCGATTCGGCGCTCCAAATGTGGCAGCAGGTCACCGCGGAACATTCCTACGCGCGCGCCAAGGTGCAACTGGCCGGGCTTTACCTCGCCAAAAACCAGCCGGATCTGGCGCGGACGGAATTGAAGGACGTCGTGGCCGACGACGTGCACGCCCCGGTTTTCCAGCGCAAACGCGACCGCGTCTGGGTGTGGCGGGCGAAAATCCTGATGCGCAAACTGAATTAACTATTATTCCGAAAAGGCCAGATACGGGATGAAGAAGATGTTCGCAATCGGAATGAACAGCAGGAGGACCAGCCAGCCGCTTTTTCCGCGCGCCTGGCAGATTTTCACCCACATCATGATGGCAACGATCAGGTTGATAATTGGGACCAGAAAGAGAATGATCATCCACACGGGCATCTTGGCCACTTGCAGCAGTGGAACAAGTTGAACAATAGGAATCCAGATCAGGACGCCGGGGTTCACGCCGCATTTCTCACAAATGCGTTTGGCACAAAAACAGAAAAACACGTAAAGCGCCAGAGAGATGAGAAGGATAAAGAGAACCAGTCCCAAACCCATGGCTGTACCCGCTGCTGTGCTTGCATTATCATTCATAACGGAATCCTTTTTGTTGAGGTTTTTGTTGGGTAAAACAGTGAACCATCCGATTCACTGTGAGCTTTTCTGGCATAACCATCCATAAAAGCAAGAATAATTTGATGTGATGCCGGCGGGCGGGGCAACTTGACACCACCACCAACTCCCTCTCCCCGCCCGAGCGGGGAGAGGGCCGGGGAGAGGGGATTTGAATTTAGAAACAATTGACCTCCTCACCCCACCCCTCTCCTCCCTTGGGGGAGGAGAGGGAGAAAAATGGTGGCAGTGTCCGGCTGCGCCCGAGTTTGACTTTCAATGGGCTTTTACCTTTCGCCGGCGCACAAATTTCTTCATCTTTGGAGCGTGTCCGCTTTAATCGCCATCGTCGGCCGCCCCAACGTCGGCAAGTCCGCGCTGTTCAACCGCATCGTCGGAAAACGAATTGCGATTGTCCACGACCAGCCCGGCGTCACGCGCGACCGCATCACCGCCGAGGCCGAATGGCACGGACGCGCCTTCACGCTCGTGGACACCGGCGGCATCGGCCTGTTGCGGCGCGAAAAGGCGGGCGACGTCATCATCAAGGCGGCAATGGAGCAGGTGGATCTGGCCGTTGAATCCGCGAATGTCATCCTCCTCGTCGTCAATGTGCAGGAAGGCATTGTGCCGCTCGACCGCGAAGTCGCGGAAAAATTGCGTCGCAGTGGAAAACCGGTTTTGGTCGCCGTCAACAAGGTGGACACGCATCGCGCCGAGATCAGCGCCGATGAATTTGCCCAACTTGGTTTTGAGAAAATTTTTCCCGTCAGCGCGATTCACGGTGAAGGCATCCAGCCGTTGATGGACGCGGCAACAGCGTTGTTACCAGTCCAAAGTCCAAAGTCCGAAGTCCAAAGCGACGAAGGTGATGAAACACCATCTTCCATCTTCCATCTTCCGTCTTCGCTGAAATTGGCCATCGTTGGCCGCCCCAACGTCGGCAAGTCCTCGATTATCAACGCGTTAACACAATCCGACCGGGTCATCGTCAGCCCGGTGCCGGGCACGACCCGCGATTCCATTGACGTGCCCTTCGAGGTCGAAACCGACGGGGTGCGGCAAAAATACGTCCTTATTGACACCGCCGGCATGCGCAAGGCGCGGCGCGTGGATGATTCGGTCGAATTTTTCAGCGTTCAGCGCGCGGTGGATTCCATCGAACGTTGCGACATCGCCGTGCTGGTTTTGGACGCCGAGGCCGGCATTTTGGAACAGGACAAAAAGATTGCGGACAAAATCGTTGAAGCGCGCAGAGCCTGCATCGTGGTCGTCAACAAATGGGATCTGGTGGCGGAATCTGTCCGGCAGGTGCGCGAAGAGGAAATCGAGCGCCGCAACAAAAAGGAACGGAGCGAAGGCCAGGCAAAGATAATATCCACGCTCGGCGAATTTGGCCAGTGGGTGCAGGACAAATTGTTTTTCCTCGATTACGCGCCGGTGATTTTCACGTCGGCCAAATCCGGTTTTCATCTCGACCGATTGCTCGAGGCGGTGCGTTACGTTGCCGCGCAGTTGCAGCAAAAAATCCCGACGGCGATTTTGAATCGCACATTGCGCGACGCCATCGAGCGCCGCCAGCCGGTCAGCGCGGCGGGGCACCGGCTGAAGTTCTTCTACGCGACCCAGGTGCGGCAGGCGCCGCCGACGTTTCTGCTGTTCATCAACCGCGACGAACTGTTTTCCGACCAGTACAAAAAATATCTGGCCGGCGAATTGCGCCGGGCGTTTGGCTACGAAGGTTGTCCGATGGTGCTCGTGCCCAAACCGCGCCCCAAAACCATTGAGCCGATACGAAAGTTCAAGTTGCCGCAAAGGAAACACTCCGGGAAATTTCCGCCGGCGCGCGGGAAAAAGTCGCGCTGAATTTTTTGTTCACCGCGGCGAACAAGTTGTTGTTTGCGCAATGGAGACGCGGAGATTCCCATGATTTTGTTTGGGAACATTGTTCCAGCAACTTTTTTGAAAATTTTTCTTGTCACCACAATATGTAGGGTATAGGCTCCCACTGTTGCCCACTAAATGGGGTTTCGCTTGGAATTGGGCGGTCGGCGAAAACCCGAAATAGCGGGCTAAGAAGTCGATTTTCCCGACCGGTCTTCTGTGTTAAGACGGTCGGGTGATTTGTTACAAAATAAAATTTCGGCCGCCGCGAAAGGAAAAATTCATGATTGACGCACGCGAAGAGGTTTCGGTTCCAGCGTCGCATAAAGGCAGTCGTCGTTCCGCAACGGTGGTGGCGGGGCGCCATATCAAGACCAACGGCGGGGCGGCGAAAAAATCACTGCGCGTTGAGCGCGTTTTCAGCGATCCGAAGGTCAAGCCGTTCGACCAGATTGAATGGGACCGGCGCACCGCCGAAATTACCGATGACGCGGGCAAGGTCATTTTCAAGCAGGAAAATGTCGAGGTGCCAAAGTCGTGGTCGTCGCTCGCGACCAAGGTGGTCGTCTCGAAGTATTTTTACGGCGAACTAAACACACCGGAGCGCGAGACCTCGGTGCGCCAGCTCATTCATCGCATTTCCCGGACGATTGCGAATTGGGGCGTCGCGGACGGCTATTTCAGCAAGGCGGACGGCGAGATTTTCCACGAGGAACTGACCTGGCTGTGCCTGAACCAATACGGCGCGTTCAACTCGCCGGTCTGGTTCAACGTCGGGCTGTTCCATGAATACGGCATCGGCAAAAACTCCTGCAAGGGCAACTGGTTTTACAGCCGCAAGACGCGCCAGGTTGAGCGCGCCACCACCCAATACGAATATCCGCAAGGCAGCGCCTGCTTCATCCAGTCGGTCCAGGACAACATGGAAGACATCATGCGCCTCGCCCGCAGCGAAGCGATGCTCTTCAAATACGGCTCCGGCACGGGCACGGACCTTTCGCCGATCCGCTCGGCCAGGGAAAAGCTCAGCGGCGGTGGCCGGCCCAGCGGCCCGATGAGTTTTCTGAAAGTTTATGACCAGGTTGCCAATGTCGTGAAATCCGGCGGCAAAACCCGTCGCGCGGCCAAAATGAACACGTTGCGCGACTGGCACGGCGACATCGAGGAATTCATTGACGCCAAGCAGAAGGAGGAAAAGAAGGCGTGGGCATTGATTGAACAGGGCTACGATGGTTCCTACAACGGCGACGCCTACGGCAGTGTGATGTATCAAAACGAAAACCTTTCCGTGCGCGCCAGTGATGAATTCATGCAGGCGGCGCTCGCCGGCAAGGAATGGTGGACGCGTTCCATCACCACCGGCAAGCCGCTCGAAAAGAAGGACGCCGCGAAATTGCTCTACAAAATCGCCGAGGGCACGTGGGTTTGCGGCGATCCGGGCATGCAATACGACGGCGCGATCCAGAAATGGCATACGTGCAAGGGCACCGAGCCGATTCACTCCACGAATCCGTGCAGCGAATACGTTTTCATCAACAACACCGCCTGCAATCTTGCGTCGCTGAACCTGATGAAGTTCAAACGCGAAGACGGCAAATTTGACGTGGAACGGTTCAAGGCCGCCGTGCGCATTTTCATCACCGCGCAGGAAATCCTGGTGGACAACGCCAGTTACCCGACGAAAGACATCGCGGAAAATTCCCACATCTTCCGCACGCTCGGCCTCGGCTTCGCGAACCTCGGCTCGCTTTGCATGAGCTACGGCCTGCCGTATGACAGCAACGAAAGCCGGGCGCTCGCCGGCGCGATCACGGCCATCATGACCGGCCACGCCTGCGAGCAGAGCGCGGAAATTGCCGCG
>DAIRTX010000128.1:0-6555 GCA_036803685.1 Verrucomicrobiota bacterium
TCTTCGAGCAGCAACGCGAGGTCGCGGACGAAGTAACGTTTCTGCTGGCCTTCGCCGGCGGTGCGCATGATGACGCCCATGCCGTCGGGAATCGCCAGTTCGCGCAGGATTTTTTTAAGGCGTTTGCGTTCCTCCTGGTTTTCAATTTTGCGCGAAATGCCGCTCTGATCCGAATTCGGCAACAGCACGAGATAACGTCCGGGCAACACGAGGTTGGTCGTGATGCGCGGGCCTTTGGTGCCAATCGGACCTTTCGTGACTTGCACGATGATTTCACTGCCCGGCGGGTAAAGCCGCGGGATGTCCTTTTGGGTGATCTTTGGCCGGTCGCGTTTGCGGCCCTCGCGTTCGACGATTTCCACGCCGCTGTCGAACTGGTTCGGCACGATGTCCCAATAATGCAGGAACGCATTTTTCTCGAAGCCGATGTCCACGAACGCGGCTTTGAGGCCGTCTTCGAGGTTGCGCACCTTGCCCTTGAAAATGCTGCCGACGAGGCGTTCCTCGGTGGTGCGTTCGATGTTGAATTCCTCCAATCGTCCGTCTTCGAGCACGGCGACGCGCGTTTCGAGCGTCTCGGCGTTGATGACAACTTCCTTGTGAATTTTCTTCTCCGGCCGGATGAGCCGCTGAACCTTCTTCACGAGGGTGGTCGCCGCGAATTTGATGGTGTCCAAAATGCCCTTGGGCTGTTCCGCCACGGGCACCGGCGCGAAGGGTTTTTCCTCCGTCACGGGGGCCGGGGTTGCAAGCTTTGACTCGCGGAGTTCCTTTTTGTCCGCGCCGGAATCCGGCGTTATGTTTTCCGGCGCTCCCTGGGGAGGCAGGCCGGCGGCGATATTTTCGGCGCGCTCGATTTCGTTCGTGTGCCGTTTTTCGAACACGTGCTCCGCACCGCCCTGCTCAGTCACCACGTCGGCGCGAGCCTGGATGGCTTCGCGGTCGGGTTTTTGCTGGGTCTGGCCGAAGCCGCCTTTGGGGCGGAAACGCATTCCGCGGCGCCGCCGTGAAAAATTGTTATTACTCATAGTCAGTATCCTTTTCGATGGATGTATATGTTTTGCATCAAGCCCAGTGCGATCAACGAGCACAGCACTGAAGACCCGCCGTAGGAAAGCAGCGGCAGTGGGACGCCCGTCACGGGCATGATGCGAATGTTCATGCCGATATTGATGAAGACGTGGCTGAAAATGAGCGTCACAACGCCCACCGCCACGAGTTTGCCCAGGCGGTCGCGCGCCTGGCCGGCGATTCTCAATCCCGTGAAGAGAACCACCGCATACAGCGCGATCACAATCACGCTGCCGACGAATCCTTCCTCCTCGGCAATCACGGAGAAAATGAAGTCGTTGTGAGCCACCGCTCGCGGCAAATATCCGAGGGCGTTCTGGGTGCCCTGCCGCCAGCCTTTGCCCGCCAGCCCGCCGGAGCCGACCGAAATCAGCGCCTGCCGGACATTATATTCATCGTCCAGTTGTTGTTGTCGCAGGCGTTGCAACTCCGCCGGTGTGGCATTCGGCAGGGCGAAATGGGTGTAATCCCGTCCAAAATAAACCAGCAGCCGGTCGCGCTGATACGGCTGCATCGAAATCTGCCACCAGCCCGGCGGCATGAACAGCATGTCCACCAAAAATAGGGCGGCCAGCAAACCCACCGCGCCGACCAGCTGCAGCAGATATTCTTTGGGCGTGCCGGCAACGAACATCATTACCAAACCCGTGGGTAATAATACGAGTGCCGAACCCAGATCCGGTTCCTTCAAAATCAGCGCGAACGGCAGCAACAAAAGCCCGATGCCTTTCCAGAAAATTGACGGATGCCGCAATTCATCCGCCGGCCGGCTCAAGAAATGCGCCATCGCCAGAATGAACGCGAGCTTGGCGAATTCACTCGGTTGAAATTGGAAAAATCCCAGATCAATCCACCGCCGTGCACCAAAGCGCATCGAGCCGATGTGCGGAATCATCACGGCGACCAGGCAAAAGATCGTCGCCCAATACGCCACGAACGACCAGCGCGACAGCGTGTGATAGTCCACCAGACATAACGCCGAGCCCGCGCCGATGCCGAGCGCATACCAGACGATCTGCCGCACCCAGCTTTGGTTATACCACGGCAGCGTCGCTGCCGTTGCATTCGCCATCGTGGCGCTGTAAACGAACGCCGTGCCAATCAGCATCAACCCGGCCAGCACGGCCAGTTGCAACCGGTCGATCTTTGCGTGCGGTTCGTTGATGGGAACGTTGAACATTTAATTTGCCTGCCCGCCGCGCCGCAGCGCAGCCAGGACGGGTCCGTTGGATTTTTCGCTGTTCAAAATCGCTTCGTAAATGTCATGCGCAATCGGCGCGCAGGAGACACCGCCGGAACCGAGATTTTCCGACTGAACCATGACTACGACGGCGAAACGCGGATGTTCATACGGCGCAAATGACGCGAACCAATAATCCCAAATGGTCGTCTGGCCGTGTTCATTTTTCACCTGCGCCGTGCCGGTTTTGCCGCAAATGTGCAAACCGGGCAAAAACGCCGCGCGGCCGGTGCCCTCCGGGTCTTCGGTTTCCGCGAGCATGGCGTCCTGCAAAATTTTCAGACTGCGCGGATGCACCCCCAAGGTGTCGCGCACGACACCGGAAGGAAAAATCGCCGGGGCTTCACCCGATGCCGGGTCTTGCGATTCGATGCGCTCGACGAGCCGCGGCACAAGCACCTTGCCGCCATTGGCGATGGCGGAAATCATCACGGCGATTTGCATCGGTGTGACTGCGATGTCGCCCTGCCCGATGCACAGATTGGCTGTGTCACCGTCACGCCAGCCGGAGTGCACACGGTCGAGCGTCGGGAAAATGCCTTTGGTCTCCTGTCGCGTCGGCAAACCGGTGCGCTCGCCCAGATGAAACTTCTCCCCCATGCGAACAATGTTTTCAATGCCCGCCCGCAGACCGTTGGTGATGAAATAGGTGTTGCAGGAACGGAGGATGGCACGGCGAAAATCGTATGCCCCCGGCGGCGCGGTGTCCTGAATTTGCCGCCGCCCAATCATGATGTAACCGTGATTCGGATTTTCAGGAGACGGCGGATTGTAAATCGTCGCGTTGGGGTTGAGCCCGTTTTCCAATGCGGCCAACGCCACAACCACTTTGAAAATGGAACCGGGCGCGTAGTTTTCATACGTGGCACGATTGATTTGCGGACGCAATTTCGGATCGTTCAAGAGCGCCGGTTCGTTGGCGGTATAATCCGGATTGATCGCCGGCGACGAAACCATCGCCAGCACGTCGCCCGTCCGCACGTCCATCACGACAACCGCCGCGCGCGCATCCGGACCCTGATGCGCCAGGAGTGAGCGCTCCGCCGCCTGCTGAATGTCGAGGTCAAGCGTCAGCACGACATTATCGCCCGGCTCCGCGTGACTCCCCACGTTTTCGGTCTGACGGTAGCCGAGATTGTTGACGAGCACGGCCACCGTGCCTGCGTGTCCGCGTAATTGCGCGTCGAACCCGGCCTCGACACCGACCTGACCGCGATAATCCGGCAGATAGTAATTGAAGTAAGAATCCTCGCCTTCTTTGGAACTATCGTCGCGCAGCACATAACCGAGCAAATGCGTTGCCGTTGTGCCGTACGGATAACTGCGAGCAGGCTGCAAGTCCAAAACCACACCCAGACCGCCGGAGTATTGCTCTTCGAAACGGGCAATTTGCGTGTCGTTGAGGTTGGGCACCAGTGGATACGGCAGCGCGAGCCGCGTATCGTAGTGGCGTTTGAACGTTGCCGGATCGAGTTCCAGCGGCTGGCCCAGCCGCTGGCCAACCTGTTCCACCACGCTGTCCGCCACTTGAAAACGCGTTTGTTCGCGAAGCTGTTTCAATTGATCGGTCGCGAGCGAGAATTGCTTTCCTTCGGCCTTGGTCAGCGACCGGCCAAGTTTTTTCTCCTGCGCGGCAATGCGCTGTTTCTGGCCGGCCCGCGCCTGCGCGATGGCCGCACCGTAAGCGGCGTCGAATTGCCGGCGCAAACGCAAATCGTCCAGGTAAAGACTGAGGCTGTACCGCGGACGATTTTCAGCGAGCACCCGGCCGTCGCGGTCGAGAATTTTCCCGCGCACGGCGGGGATGCGGACGGTGCGATACGACTGCGTCTCCAAATGGCTTTCATATTTGCGCGCGGAAACGATCTGCACCCACCACAGGCCGGCCAGTAAAACAAACAGGCCGCCCGCCAGCGCCACCGCCAGGAGGCGGAGCTGCGGATCGTTCTTTTTCAGTTCGTCAAAAATCAGCATCGTCGGCCCGAAATGGGTTGATGAAGTGGCGGAGTGATGGAGGAATGGGAGGCAAACTGAGCGATTTTCCCCATCGCTCCAATACTCCAACACTCCAATGCTCCGTTCATTTTCATATTCTTCCCCGACGGATTTCCCGGTCGGGACGGAAACTGGGTTCAATCCTCGGCTGATAGCCGAGCGAGCGGTTGCACCAATTGAACAGGGCGAAAACAAACGGCGTCGCCGCCGCGCCGCCCGCGGTCATCACCAGCCATTGCCAGATCGAACCCCAGCCCAGCAGTGGTTGTTTCCCAGCGGTCAACAAAAGCAAAATGGACAGCACCGGCACGATGGCGCTGGCCAGGGTGCCGAGGACGAGTTGCGCGAACGACAGCTCGCGCAAAATCAAGTCGCGCCGCAGATAAATCACGAATCCGACGGCAAAGAGCGGCAGGATGCTGATCCCGAGCGGATTGGCCGACAGCGCGTCGAACCATAAACCGCCCAGCACGGCGAGCAACGAGACCGTTGCGATGTCCGCGTTCAACGCTGCATACACCATCAGCACCGGCAGCAAATCCACCTGCGCGCCGAGCCAGTGGTGCAGGACGGGAAGCGTTGCTTCGCCAAACACCGCGAGAAACGCGGCGGCCAGAATCAGAATGGTTTGCAGGAAGTTCATCTGATCAGCGCTGAGACGTAAAAGCATGAAGCCTTCAGAAAAAACACCGAACAACCAACATCGAACATCGAACGCCGAATCAAGCAAACACCGGCCGGGATCTTATTCGATGTTCGGCGTTCAGTGTTCAATGTTCGATGTTTATGATTTTTCATGGAAACAGCACCCAGACTTGTTCGAGCGCGCCGAGATTCACCGAAAGTTTCACGCGCGCCTCGGTGTAAAGGCCGAATTCAACCGGGCGCGAATCCACCACCTGGCCGACGGGGATCCCTTTGGGAAAAACGCCGCCGAGGCCGCTGGTGATGACATTCTGGCCGGGCTTCAAACTCGCGCTGCCGGAAAGATAGGTCAAATCCACGAGCGAAGTGTCCAGCGGGCCGCTCGCGCTGATTATGCCCATGTCGTGCGCCGGATTTTCAACAATCGCGGAGACGTGGCAATTGGGGTCGCCCATCAAAACAACTTGCGAGCGCGTGAGACCGACGGATGAGACGCGGCCGGCCAGACCTTCGGCGGTGAGCACGGGCAGATTTTCCCGGAGCCCGTCGCGGCTGCCGAGGTCAATCTGCACGGTGCGCCACCAATTGGCCGGGTCACGCATGACGACGTTGGCGAGTTTGAGTTTCCACGGCGCCTGCTGCTGCCAGCCGAACAGCGAATGGAGCTGATCGTTTTCGCGCGCGATGGCGGCAGTCTGGATGGCCTGGGCCTTGAACTGTTCATTTTCCCGCCGAAGCCGGTCAATTTGTTGGAACAATTCGCGCCGGGGCAGGACGCTGTCGGCCAAATCGGCAGGGAGTTGTTGGGTGGTGTTGGCCAGCCCGAACAGCGGCAAAAACAAACTGCCGATGGTGAGCTTGAGATGGGCGGTCACGCGCGGCGGCAGGCTGAGAATCAGCAGTGCCAGCAGCGTCACCGCGCCAAGCGCGAGATAATTTTTTTTCCTAAACATCCTGCAACTCCCGACAAACGTGTCGGGGCGCGCAGGCGAACGCGCGGGCCTTCGCCCCGCCAGGCGGGGCTTCGGCCACGCAAAGGCGGGAAATCAATATTTGGCGTTGGTCGCGACGCGCTTGAGGAATTCGATTTCCTGCAAGACGCGGCCGGTGCCTTCGGCAACGGCGCTCATGGGGTCGTCCGCGACGTGGACCGGCAAGCCGGTTTCCTCGGCCACCAGCCGGTCTATGCCGCGCAACAGCGAGCCGCCGCCGGCCATGACCAGGCCGCGATCCACAAGGTCGGCGGCGAGTTCGGGCGGACAGCGTTCCAGCGTGAGGCGGACGGACTCCAAAATGCTCGACAGCGGTTCTTGCAACGCTTCGCGAATTTCCTCGGAACGAATGGTTAAGGTTTTGGGCAGGCCGGAACCCAGGTCGCGGCCTTTGACATCCATGGTCAATTCCTGTTCCAACGGAAACGCGGAGCCGATGCGTATCTTGATTTCTTCCGCGGTGCGTTCACCTATCAACATATTGTAGGCGCGTTTCATGTGCGCAATGATCGTTTCGTCAAATTCGTCTCCGCCCACCCGCAGGCTGCGGCAGAAGACGATACCGGCGAGGGAGATGATTGCGATTTCGCAAGTCCCGCCGCCGATGTCCAC
>DAIRTX010000129.1:0-6457 GCA_036803685.1 Verrucomicrobiota bacterium
ACACCAGCATGGGCTTCACGCCGACGGCGGGATTGGTGATGAGCACCCGCTCGGGTGATTTGGATCCCGGTCTGGCGCCGTATCTGGCGCGAACCGAGCAAATGACCACAAAACAATTTTACGAAATGGTCAACCATGAGTCGGGTCTGCTGGGAGTTTCGGAGACCAGTTCCGACATGCGTGACTTGCTCGCGCGGGAAACCGATGACGTCCGTGCGGCGGAAGCGGTGGCGCTATTTTGTTACCAGGCAAAAAAGTGGATCGGCTCCTTCGCCGCCACGCTCGGTGGATTGGACACGCTCGTCTTCGCAGGAGGCATCGGCGAAAATGCGCCAGCCGTCCGCGCACGCATCTGTGAGGGGTTGGGCTTCCTCGGCATTGAACTGAATGAGTCGCGCAATGCGGAGACTGCGGGGGTGATTTCCACGGACGCCAGCCGGGCCACGGTTCGCGTCATTCGCACGGACGAAGAACTGATGATTGCGCGCTCGGTTTTGCGTTCCTGCGCGGCGATCATTGCAAATTGAACATTATGAAAGCGACCCAACTGCTGCACAATCTGGGCCAGAGCCTCTGGCTCGACAATATCACGCGCGACCTGCTGAACAGCGGCACGCTCAAACGCTACATTGGGGAGCTGTCGGTGACCGGGCTGACCTCAAACCCAACGATCTTTGATCACGCCATCAAGAGTTCCGCCTACGACGTTGCGATCCGCGAGGATCTGGAGAAGGGGAAATCCGGCGAGAGCCTTTTTTTCGATCTGGCATTGGACGATCTTACCCGGGCTGCGGACCTGTTCCGGCCAATTTACAACCGCACGAACGGCGTGGATGGATGGGTATCGCTGGAGGTGTCGCCACTGCTGGCACATGACACGGCCAGCACCATCGCCGCTGCCAAGAAACTTTCCGCGCGGGCGGAACGACCCAACCTGTTCATCAAGATTCCGGGCACCAAGGAAGGTTTGCCGGCCATCGAGGAGGCGATCTTTGCGGGTGTGCCGGTCAACGTGACGCTCCTGTTTTCGCGCGAGCAATACGTGGCGGCATCCGAGGCATACCTGCGCGGCATCGAACGACGCATTGCCGCCGGGCTTAATCCCCAGGTCGGCTCCGTGGCCTCGATATTCATCAGTCGTTGGGACGTTGCCGTGGCGGGCAAGGTTCCGGAGGCGTTGAACAACCGGCTCGGCATCGCCATTGCCGGTCGTATCTACCAAGCATACCTCGACCTGTTGAGCAGCCCGCGCTCGCAGCGCGCATACAATGCCGGCGCCCGGCCGCAACGACTGCTGTGGGCCAGCACCGGCACCAAGGACCCGAAAGCCTCCGACGTTCTCTACATCCAGGCCCTGGCCGCCCCTTTCACGGTGAATACGATGCCCGAGGGAACGTTGAAAGCCCTCGCCGATCACGGCGAAATCGGCCCGATTATGGCGGCGGACGGCGGCGATTGCGAAAAGGTTTTGGAGCAGTTCGCCCAGGCCGGCGTGAACGTGGACAGCTTGGCCGCCCGCCTCCAGGACGAGGGCGCAAAATCGTTTGTGAAATCTTGGAACGAATTGCTGGCGGTGATCGCATCCAAGAGCGACGCGCTCAAAAAAGCCGCCTGACCCGGGAGTGGAAAAAAGTATCACGAGTATGACAACCAACATCAAATCACTCACCCAACGCCCGGCGTGGAAGGCCCTCGCCGCCCACCACAAGAAGATCCAAAAAAAGCATCTCCGACAGCTTTTCGCCGCCGACCCCCAACGCGGCGAACGCCTGACGGTCGAGGCGGCGGGCCTCTATCTGGATTATTCGAAGAATCGCATCACTGACCGGACCCTCAAACTGCTCGTCCAGTTGGCCAAGGAATCCGATTTGAGCAGGCGGATCGCAGCCATGTTCAGTGGCGAGAAAATCAACGTCACGGAAAACCGCGCCGTCTTGCACGTCGCTTTGCGCGCACCGAAAGGGGCAAGCATCCTCGTGGATGGAAAGAACGTCGTGCCGGAAGTTCACGCCGTGCTCGACAAAATGGCGGAATTTTCCAATCGCGTCCGCAACGGCGAATGGAAAGGCCATACCGGCAAACGTATCAGGAACGTCATCAATATCGGCATCGGCGGTTCCGACCTTGGTCCTGTGATGGCTTACGAGGCGCTCAAACATTATAGCGAGCGCAGCCTGACGTTCCGCTTCGTCTCGAACGTGGATGGCATTGATTTCGTGGAGGCGACCCGTAATCTCGACCCGGCGGAAACGCTGTTCATCGTTTCGTCAAAAACCTTCATCACGCTGGAGACCATGACCAACGCGCAAAGCGCGCGCGACTGGCTGCTTAACGGGCTTGGCGGCGACCGTAAAGCGGTGGCCAGACATTTCGTGGCGGTGTCAACTAACTCCGAGAAAGTGTCTGCGTTCGGCATTGATACGGCGAATGTTCGGCTTCTGGGACTGGGTCGGCGGACGCTACTCGATGGATTCGGCCATCGGTCTTTCGACGATGCTGGCGGTTGGACCGGACAATTTCTGTGCGCTGCTCAAAGGCTTTCACGAGGTGGACGAGCATTTCCGCACCGCGCCGTTCGAGAAAAATCTGCCGGCGCTCATGGGGCTTTTATCGGTTTGGAACAATGACTTCTTCGGCGCGCAAACGGTGGCGGTTTTGCCCTACGAACAATACCTGAAACGCTTTCCCGCGTATCTTCAGCAGTTGACGATGGAGAGCAACGGCAAGCACGTCACGCTCGACGGGAAAAAGGTGAATTACCAGACCGGGCCGGTTTACTGGGGCGAACCCGGCACCAACGGCCAGCATTCGTTCTATCAATTGATTCATCAAGGCACGCGGCTTATCCCGTGCGACTTCATCGCGTTTGGCCACGCCCTAACTCCGTTGGGTCGGCACCACGACATCCTCCTGGCGAATGCTTTTGCGCAGGCCGAGGCGCTGGCCTTTGGCAAAACTCCGGAGGAAGTCAAAGCCGAAGGCACGCCGAACTGGCTTGTGCCACATCGCGTTTTTGAAGGCAATCGTCCGTCCAATGTCATTCTCGCCGATCGGCTCACGCCGGAAGTGCTCGGCAAGCTGGTCGCGCTTTACGAGCACAGCGTATTCACGCAGGGCGCGATTTGGAACATTGATTCGTTCGATCAATGGGGCGTCGAGTTGGGCAAGGTGCTCGCCCAGCGAATCGTTCCCGAACTTGAGAACGAGACGGCACCCATGCTCAAACACGACAGTTCGACGAATAACCTGATCCGCCGTTATCGAAAATTGAAGGGAGCAAAATGAAAACTCCCGGCTGGATCCGTTTTCGGCGGGCGGTGTCCCCCCATAATCCACGGTAGGGTTTTACCCCATAGCGAAGCCCCCCCCGCCGGCACAATCTGAGTGTCGGCACCCGTGCAGGTCGCGGTGCAACCGATTTCTCAAACACGCTGTCAGCCGGACGCCAACAGCGAACAAAAACGAAACGCAAAGAACGAAAGAACTATTATGCTAAGCAAAGCCAAAACACTAAAGGGTTACAAATTGGACAGCCTTGATGGGGAAATAGGGAAGGTCAAAGAATTCTACTTCGATGACCGGCACTGGACAATTCGCTATCTGGTCGCAGACACGGGAAACTGGCTCACGGGCAGGCAGGTGCTGATTTCCCCGTATGCGCTGAATAGCGTGATTAAGAGCGAAAAGCACCTTTCCGTCGATTTAACCAAAAAGCAGATCGAGGACAGTCCCTCCTTGAACAGTGACAAGCCCGTCTCGCGACAATTCGAGGAGGAATACTACGGGTATTATGGATGGCCGATGTATTGGGGCGGCCCGTACGTGTGGGGCGCTTCTCCCTACGTGGTGCGGGACCGCGAAAAATGGAAAAAAGCCAACCAAGGTGGGAAAGCGTGGGATTCCCATCTGCGCAGCACTCACGAAGTGAGTGGTTATCACATCCAAGCCGCCGACGGCGAGGTTGGCCACGTCGAGGATTTTATCATCGATGACGAGACGTGGGCGATTCGTTATCTAATCATCGATACACGGAACTGGTGGCCGGGAAAAAAGGTCCTGGTTTCACCGCAATGGATCGAGCGCGTTAGCTGGAGCGAGTCGAAAGTCTTTGTCAATGTTTCCCGCGAGACCATCAAGCAGTCACCGGAATACACGGAGGAGTCTCTGCTAACTCGGGATTATGAGACCGGACTGCATCGACATTACAATCGCCAAGGATACTGGGTCGATGAACCGGCGGCCAAGGAGCATTCCTATTGAAAGAAACACGAGAGAGCTTTTCATGAATACGGATTACAACAAGCGTGCGAACCACCCGTGGATATGATCCGAAAACTGAAATCAGGAAAATACCGGCTCTATTCGCGCAAGCGAATGTCGCGCACCGGCACGCGCCGCAATTTGGGAACTTTCAATACGCGAGTGGCAGCCGAACGGCACGAGCGAGCCGTCCAATACTTCAAACGGAAAGGTTAATATGACACCTACATCTCGAAGCAAAGCACCGCCTGCTGGCCGCCGCGCCAAGCCAGGTTCAACCGGCGAAGGCGATTTCTATCACATCGAAGTCCGACCGAAGACGGACTTCCGCATCTTTCGCAATCAAGACGTTGGCAGGAAGGGTGGCATTGAGCGCGTCGCCGGAAAGCGAAGCACCGGCTCGTGGGATACCCAGAAATGGCTCATTAGTAAAGAGCTTGCCCATGTCGAAGACGGTCGGCTCGTCCCCGATAACGAACACGCCCGAAAGGTTTTGGCCGAGTTGGGTTCAAAACCTGTCCATGTCGGCGGCGACCGCTTTAAGGCCGCGCCTCGGCCAAATGTGCCTGAATCAAAAAAGCCCACTCCTGCACAGCGTCGGGCGCAACAACGGAACATCCGAAAAGCTCAAGCCGCGCGGAAATCTTAAACCTTAATTATTGAAGCCAAGACCATGTTTACAAACTGATTGAACTCACCGGATGATTGAACTCACCGGACGACAAAATCGCACCTTGAGAGCAACGTGACCGCCAACCAGGCTGGAAATGCCGGAGACTGCACATCCGGCGCACATTTCAGCCTGCCTTGACGGCGATTAGTGTTCGGTGGTGGGCTGGTTGCAGCGCTACCAAAAGCTGTTTATGATGAATCAAACTAACGGATGGATGGGGGGATGGACGGGCGGAGGGATGTGGATTTGGACGGTGATCGGCGTAGTAGTCGTGGTCCTGCTGGTCGTCGTGATTAGCAAGCTATCCAAGAAATAATCGTGCATTCACGACCCGCCGGTGAAATGAACTGTTAACCATAAAAGGAAACCTATGCTGGTCAAATTATCCACCGACAAAACGGTGAGCGAGACTGCGGCCGCCTTGCCGGCCGCCGTCCAGGCCAATCACTTTGGCGTCATGCAGGTTCACAACCTCAAAGAGACCATGACGAAGAAAGGCGTGGAGTTCGCCCGCGAATGAAGTCCGCGAGCACGGTGATTGTGACCATCAACGCGCGACTGCTGAGACCGAAGAAATGACCAAGCTGTTGAAGAACGGGAACAAGAGTTTTCGATTAACACGAAACAACATGAAAACCGGAATCAAAAGATAGTGGCAACAACAACCAAGAAAGGAACATGACCATGAAAGAATCGAAATCCGTGACCAAAGACCCCATCTGCGGAATGACCGTGGACGAAGCAACCGCTCTCCACGCCGAACGCGATGGAAAGACGTTCTACTTTTGCAGCGACCACTGTCGGCAAAAGTTTCTGTCCACGCCCGCCGGTGCCAAGCCGGAGGGTAAGTCTGGGTGCTGCTGTGGATAACACCCGCACGTTGCAGGCCAGGTAAAATCCCGACCTGCCCATCAATAATCGGTTGAGAGGAGACTGTGGGCGTGATTTCCACGGATGCTGGCCGCGCCATGGTTCGCGTCATCCGCACGGACGAAGAACTGATGATTGCGCCCTCGGTTTTGCGTTCCTGTGCGGCGATCATTACCGACTAAATGAAACTATATGAGCATTGATCCCATCCCCACCATCGCGGCGAAGCGCGGCCCAACGACGGTCGTGCCCGCGTCGGGCAAAACGATTTACACGTGCCCGATGCACCCGGAAGTCCAGCAGGACCATCCCGGCGATTGCCCCAAGTGCGGCATGGCGCTGGAACCGAAGACGGTGACAGCGGGTGCGGATGACGAGGGAAACGCCGAGCTGCGCTACATGACGAAGCGCTTCTGGATCGGCGCCGCGCTGGCGTTGCCGGTGTTTGCCCTGGCGATGGCTCACTTGATCCCGGCTCTCAGTCACGAAAGCTGGGTGATGAGTGATGTGTCGCGTTGGATTCAATTCGTTCTCTCGACGCCGGTGGTGCTGTGGGCGGGTTGGCCGTTTTTCAAGCGCGGCTGGCGCTCCGTCGTGATGCGTCACTTGAACATGTTCACGCTGATCGCCATCGGCGTGGGCGCAGCCTTCGTC
>DAIRTX010000130.1:0-6285 GCA_036803685.1 Verrucomicrobiota bacterium
GATTGATTGCGATCGTTCCGGCCCGTCAGAAATCGAAGGGCACGGCGATTTTCCGCCAAAAGGCGACGTTTTCAATACCTGCACGAAATACCGCATCGAACTGAAGTATCCGCAAGACATCGCCATGACCATTGCTGGCGGCTATCCCGAAATTGAACAAGGTGCCAAATGGATCGGCACCGACGGGTGGGTCTTCGCTGGCGAGTGGGGCGTTGAATGCTCCAAACCGGAATTTACGGGATCCAAGAACCTGCCCGATGAATTGCGCAAAGTAAAACTTTACGAATCCCCCGGCCACGTCCGCAATTTTCTCGACTGCGTCAAATCACGCAAACCCACGGTCACGCCGGTGGAGACCGCGCATCATTCCACCATACCCGGACACCTTGGCCTGATTTCCATGCTCACGAGCCGAAAAATCCACTGGGACGTTGCGAAGGAAGAAATTATCGGCGATGCCGATGCCAGCAAACTGCTTACCCGCGAATACCGAGCACCGTGGAAACTAAGTTGATCGTTGATCAATACGGGAAAGCCCCAAATTATTTTGAAAACATGAATTAGTTATGAAACAATTCGCTCAATATCTCGCTGTAACCTTCGCAACACTTTTGTTTTGCCACTTCGGCTTTGCGCAGACCACGCCGTTGCCTGCGGCTGCGAACTCCACGAACGCCACGCCGCGCCAGCCCATGCTTGGTTACCGGATGGGCGCGGACAAACCGTCACCACGCACCGATAAAAATTCGCAACGCGCCCACGATCAGTTGGTCGAGAAGGCAAAGCAAGGCGGCATTGATGTTTATTTCATCGGCGACTCGATCACGCGCCGCTGGGGAACGAAAGACCCGCAATATCGGGAGATGCTGGAAAACTGGAACACCAACTTCTTCGGCTGGAACGCGGGCGACTTCGGTTGGGGAGCCGACCTCACGCAGAACATCCTCTGGCGTCTGGAGAACGGCGAACTCGACGGCGTGAATCCGAAAATCATCGTCATCCTCGCCGGCATCAACAACGTGGGCATGAATCCCGGCGGCGAAGAAAAGGTTGCCGACATCACGCGCGGTTTGCGGGCCATCGTGAAAGTGGCCCAGGAAAAAGCACCGGCCGCCGTCATCATCCTGACTGGACTCTTTCCACGCAACGACAACATGGCGGTGATCCCGGAGATCAACCAAATCAACAAGAACCTCGCCAAGATGGCGGACGGAAAAAAGATTCGCTACATCAACGTCAACGACAAGCTTGCGGACAACGACGGTAAATTATTCCTGGGAATGTCGCGCGACCGATTGCATCCCACGGTCAAGGGCTACCAGATTTGGGTGGATGCCTTGAAACCTATCTTCACTGAAATCCTCGGCCCGCCGGCCAAGACGGATCATGCTCCACCACCATCGGGTGATCCCAGTGTGAACAGTGGCACGGGTGCACCAACGAACAAGACTAACTGAAATTGGATTCAATTTTATTCACCGAAAATTTCTCAACAAGGCCGGCACGCTTGCCGTCTCGTTTTAACTCGAAAACAAATATGAATTCATTTCTCAAATGGACGCTCTTGGTCTTGTCATTCAGTTGGATGACTGTGCAGGGAGCAGAAAAACCGTCGAGCGCGGATGGCAACGGCGCTTATGCCACCGGCAAATATCGGAATCTTTTTGCCGAAGCCGGTCATTCGCAAACGGAGATCCGGCAGAAGATTGATTCGGCGTTTCAACAGTTGTTTCACGGCGATCCAAACACGCAGACGGTTTATTACGAAGCCGGGACAAATGCCAACGGTCTGCTCGCCTTCATCACCGATATCAAGCACCACGACGTGCGCACAGAAGGGTTGTCCTACGGCATGATGATTGCCGTGCAGTTGAACAAGAAGGCTGAGTTCGACGCCTTGTGGAACTGGTCAAAAACGTATCTGTATGTTTCGGAAACGAACCATCCTTCTTACGGTTTTTTTGCCTGGCAGGCGCGGACAAATGGTATGCGCATGAGCCAGTTCGTTGCGCCGGACGGCGAGGAGTATTATGTGACTGCGCTTTATCTTGCAGCGCATCGTTGGGGAAACGGAACCGGCATCGGCAACTACAAGGAGCAAGCCGATGAATTGCTTGCGCGCATGCGGCATCGCCCCAAGATCACCGGCTCGGTGCCGGGGCGCGGCGGCAGCAGGACTGTTACGGCCGGCCCGCTGTTCGATGAGGAGCATAAAATGGTTTTATTCTCGCCCAGTTCCGAACGTAATCGCTACTCCGATCCCTCCTATCATCTGCCGGCATTTTATGAGTTGTGGTCACGATGGGGGCCAAAGGCAGATGCGGAATTCTGGAAGCAGGCGGCCGACGTGAGCCGGGATTACTTTGTCAAAGTTACCCACCCGGTCACCGCGCTGAATCCGTGTTACGCGAACTTCGATGCCTCAATCGTCCAGCGGTCTGGCAACTACGGCACCAACTTCAGCTACGACGCTTTTCGCACCGCCGGCAACTGGGCGGTGGACTGGTCGTGGTGGGGCAAGGATGTGCAGCAACGTGACCTCAGCGACAAACTCCAGGCATTTTTTGAATCACAAGGAACGAACTACGGCTGCGTATTCACGCTCGAGGGAAAACAGTTAGAGGCTCGCCATGCGCAGGGATTGGTTGCGATCAATGCAGTCGCAAGTCTCTCCGCCACCAATCCGCGCGCCAAAAAATTTGTCGAAGAACTTTGGAACACGCCGCCGCCCGATGGATTGGAGCGCTACTACGAGGGACTGCTTTACATGATGGCGCTGTTGCATTGCGGCGGCGAGTTTCGGGTCTGGTGAACTGATTTCATTGTCGTGCTGAAAATATTATCTTTGATTGAGCTATGAAAATTTCCCGTCGAGAATTTGTGGAGATGAGTATGGCGAGTGCTGCCGGTCTTTGTGTAGGCGGTTACGCGATCAACAGCAATGCCGCTGAACCGCAAACCCCGTTGCCGGAAGAAGACGGTTACAAACTCTGGCTGCGATACGCACCGCTGGGCGACGCTGCGAAAAAATATCATAAAGTCGTGCAGCAAATTCGCGTGGATGGCACGTCTGCCACGAGCGGAATCATTCGCGACGAGTTGCGTTCGGCCGCCAGCGCCATGTTGGGCGGCAATGTTCCACTGAATGAAAAAGTTTTGGTGGAAGGCACGGTTGTTGTCGGCACGCCGGGAAATTCAGCGCTGGTTCGCGATTTGAATTGGGCATCTGATTTGGGCGTTGTCGGAATCGAAGGTTTCATCATTCGTTCGACGCGCGTCGGAAATAAACCGGTGATGGTGATTGCCGCCGACACCGAAATCGGCGCGCTGTATGGTGCTTTTCATTTCCTGCGGCTGATGCAAACGGGCCAGCCGATTGAGAAACTCGACATCACAGAACGTCCCGCGCTTGAGCTTCGGCTGATGAATCATTGGGACAATCCCAACGGAACAATCGAACGTGGTTACGCCGGGCGCTCGATGTGGCAATGGAATGATTTGCCGGGAAAACTCAGCCCGCGCTACGCGGATTATGCGCGTGCCTGCGCCTCCCTCGGAATCAACGGCGCGGTCATCAATAACGTCAATGCCGACGCGCACATTCTGGCGACGGACAATTTGCGCAAAGTCGCCGCGCTCGCCGATGTGTGGCGGCCTTACGGCGTGCGAATGTATCTCTGCGCCAACTTCGCCGCGCCGGTGCGCGTAGGCGGGTTGGCAACGGCCGATCCGCTGGACAAGGGCGTGGCCGATTGGTGGAAGGCGAAGGCCGATGAAATTTACGGACTCATTCCCGACTTCGGCGGGTTTCTCGTCAAGGCGAACTCCGAAGGTCAACCCGGACCAAAAACCTATGGCCGCACTCACGCCGACGGCGCAAATGTTTTGGCCGACGCGCTCGCGCCGCACAAAGGCAACGTCATGTGGCGAGCGTTTGTTTATGACGACGATATTGACCCGGATCGTGCCAAGCGCGCCTACATTGAGTTCACGAAACTGGACGGGCAATTCCGCCCCAATGTGATCATTCAAGTAAAGAACGGCGCGATTGATTTTCAACCGCGCGAGCCGTTTCACCCGTTGTTTGGTGCGATGAAGCAGACGCCCGTCATTGCCGAAATTCAGGCGACGCAGGAGTATCTCGGCCAGGCGAAGCATCTCGTTTATCTCGGCACATTGTGGAAAGAATTTTTGGACTCGGATACGCACGCAATGGGCAGCGGCTCGATTGTCGCCAAACTGCTGGCGCGAAAAATTCAGCCGAGCCACCTCACCGGAATGGTTTCGGTGACGAATCCCGGATTGGATACTAACTGGTGCGGGCATCATTTCTCGCAGTCGAACTGGTATGCGTTTGGCCGGTTCGCGTGGAATCCAGAATTGTCCGCCGAAAAAATCGCCGACGAATGGACGCGCATGACCTTCACCAATGACGACAAAGCCGTGGTCGTCATCCGCGACCTGATGATGGGTTCGCGCGAAACGTTCGTTAATTACACGATGCCGCTCGGCTTGCATCACCTAATTGGCGGCGACCATTACGCGCCACAGCCGTGGAATGATCGCGCGCCGCGCGCCGACTGGACGGCAACTTATTACCACAAGGCTGCGGAGGACGGCATCGGGTTTGATCGCACGAAACGCGGCGACCACGCAGTTGAACAATATTTCCCGCCCGTTTGTGACACATTCAATGACACCAATACCTGTCCAGAAAAATATCTGCTCTGGTTTCATCGTTGCGCGTGGGATTACCGGATGAAGTCGGGAAAAACGTTGTGGGACGAATTGTGCGCGAAGTATCAGCAGGGCGCGGAACAGGCGGCAGCCTTGCAGAAAACGTGGCAATCCCTGGCTGGCACAATTGACTCGCGCCGGCACAAGGAAGTGGCCGACCGCCTGGCCATCCAAGTCGCCGATGCCGCGAAATGGCGTGACCAGATTTTGGAATATTTCGGCCGCTTCAGCAAACGGCCGGTGCCGCAGTCGAGTTGACCAGAAACAGCCTGGAACATTCGCTCGCGGCAACCTGCATCCGAATTCCGGGGGGCTTGCCGCTTGCGCTTACTGAAGTGGGGCGGAATTATGGCGTTGCCGCCCCGAATTGTTCCCGGCTAAACTCTCACCACATGCGCCGCGAAAATCCATCCCTTGCCCTGCTCAGGCTTTGTCCTGTTGCTGTAGCCGGCTTCCTTTTCGCTGCAATGTTCGTTCTCGACATTCAGGCCCAGCCAGCCATCGAGTCAGAGCGATCTTCCGGGACGTCATCGCTGTTGGTTACAAATCTTTCGCAGTTGTCCAAAATACTCGACTCATCCTCTCGAGTGATTGCCGATGTTCGTTTGGATGTGCTTGTTTGCTCGGCAAGCCGACCGGAGATTGGGGTGGTTGTGGTTAAGGATGAAACAGGAAGTGAAATATTGGAATTGGGACCTCGCAGTGTTCCCATCGTGGCCGGTGACATCATTCACATCGAAAGCCGGCGCTGCCTTTTGCGAAAACGGGAAATCGGGATCGAAATTACCAGAGCACCGGAACTCGATAACGACGGGGTCCATGGTGTTCGCACGGTCACTGCGGAGGTGCGCCTCAGCGCGGGACTTCACGCTTTTCAATTGGATTACTTTAACTATTTGGGCGCATTTGCCTTGGAATTGACCTGTCGTCTGCCGGATGGCTCGGTTCAGAGCGCAGATCGTTTCTTGGTCAGACCCAGCGGCGGTGGCGTGCCCGAATCCAATATGGTTGCTGGGGTGAATGCCAATTATTACGAGGGGGAATGGTTGAATGTGCCGGATTTTGCACCGCTTCAACCTGTCAAAACGGTGACAACGACCAACCTGAATCCAATCTTAGGCCCGCGGAAAGACTTGTTCGGGATTCGCTTCAAAGGGTTTTTCTCAGCTCCGATGGATGGAAAGTATACGTTCAACCTGGCTTCTGACGACGGAAGCTTGCTCTTTTTGGACGTGCCCGATGTTCCGTTGACTACGATCAGCCATCAAGATGTTCCGTCCCCGGCCGTCACAACATTTCGTGCCTCAATGACTGATTTCGAAGCGCCCCAATGGATTAGTGTCGAAGGCCAGGTGGTTTTCGCTTGCACCTCTGGACGAGGATTGCGTTTCGAGCTTCAATCCCAGCCAGATTCCATTTGGGTGACGGTGGCAGATGCCAATGAAAATGGGGCACCAGCTGTTTTTGTTGACGCCGCTGGAGAGCCTTTGGCGCCTGTCAATGATTCCGACACGACCAAAACATTTCGGGCCACGTTGTCGTATGTCT
>DAIRTX010000131.1:0-6060 GCA_036803685.1 Verrucomicrobiota bacterium
CGGAAGCAAAACCAGTTTGCGCCGGGCCACCTCAAAGTCCCAGCCGCCGTGCGGATTGGAATTTCGCTCCGGGTATTTGCCGCTCCGCACGAATTCCTTGTCGGCAACCTCGATGACGTAATTATCAAAGTTGTGGAACGGATTGCGACAGTGCCATTTCAGCACCCGATGCTTGTCATCGGCTTGTACCCTGCGGGCGGAACCGGATTGTCACTGTTTTAAACCACCAGACGGGGTTGAGCTTGTTGTAGGTGTGTATTTTGGGCAACCCGGGCCGCGGTGTGACTCTGACGCTGTGCCACCTAAAATGGTGCAGGTTATTTACCTCCACCGTGTCCAAAAATCCTACAGAGCGCTTCAAGTTGAGACATCGCAACAAAACGCGCATGGCGATTTTCACAGGAAAACTACACAATTCTTGGTCGTTGAATCCTTATTTCGCTTTAATTTCAGTGTAATGGATTGGTCAACGGACGCCAAAGGCAGACGGATTTTCTACTTTGGCTTTGGCACTGCGAGTGCTAACCTACCCAATAAGGTGCGGTTGCAGCAGGCAATCAGTGAACAGTAAGTGTAATCATTGTAACCCGCCTGTTGTATTGTTCACGCCGCATAAAATGGAAAGAAAAATGAAAATGAAAAATACTAAAACCCTCCGCAAGGCAGGTTTCACATTGGTGGAAATTATGATTGTCGTGGCCATTATCGGCCTGTTGGCGGCGATTGCCATTCCCAACTTCGTGAAAGCCCGCGCCACCTCGCAGATGAATGCTTGCATCAACAACCTGCGCCAGATTGACGCCGCCGCGAATGAATTCGCGCTGGAAAAAGGCAAAAAGACCGATGATCCAATTACTATGAACACCGACTTGACGCCCTACATCAAGTTGAACTCTGCCAGCAGCATTCCTCCGTGTCCGGCTGGCGGCAATTACGATCTCACTCTTGTGGGTAAAAATCCGCTTTGCACGCTGAGTACCCTTACCAGCTCACCCCACATTCTGCCGTAATAATATTGGGTTTGATTCAAAGGCTCGAAGCGAAAGGCTTCGGGCCTTTTTGCTTTTTTAAACCCAGGCAAGTTGATTCTCAAAAAACCTCCTGTTTTTCACTTGGATTTTGGCATTGGTACTGCTAGTTAAATATCAAATTGTGGTCGCAATGGGCAATTAGTGAACATAACCGTAATCATTACATTATAACTCGCCCGTTGTGTGGTTCACGCCGCATAACCGAAAGGAAATATAGTATGAAAACCTCCAAAGCTTCGCTCTTGGCGGGCTTCACACTGGTGGAAATCATGATTGTCGTGGCCATCATCGGCGTCTTGGCGGCAATTGGCATTCCCAGCTTCGTGAAAGCCCGCTCCAGATCGCAAGCCACCGCCTGCATCAACAATCTGCGACAGATTGAAGCCGCAGTCCAAGAGTTCGCGATCGAAAAAGGAAAACGTGTCGGGGACGAGGTCAGCCTTAATGATTGCACAGTCTACATCAAATTGAATTCCGAAGGGTCAATTCCCCCGTGCCCCGCCAATGGCGATTACAGTCTGAAGAAAGTGGGCGAGGTTCCGCAGGCTGTTTGTTCACTCGGCACAACGGTTGACCCCCCTCATGTCCTGCAGTAACAACTGCCCGGCTTGCTCAAGGCACAGGGGATACCTTGTGCCTTTTGTTTTTAATCCGGCGGCGGTTGACTTCGAGGACCGTTTAGATTAGGAGAAAGACCAGAATTTCCCGGTCATTCAAGTCGGGCATGAGCATCATTCTAAAAACGGACAAATTGCGCGTTGAATTCACCAGCGGTGAATTGCGCCAGACAACCAAAGTCGCGCTGGGCAGTCTCGATTTGGAGGTGAATACCGGCGAAGTCTTCGGCTTTCTCGGGCCGAACGGCGCGGGCAAAACCACGGCCATCAACGTCCTGCTCGGCTTTGTGCCGCCGACCCGTGGCGCGGCGTATCTTTTCGGCATTGACGTGCGCCAACCCATTGCGCGCCAGCGCATCGGCTATTTGCCGGAGATGACGTATTACTACAAGTTTCTCACCGCCGAGGAGTTGCTCCGGTTTTATGCGCGCATTTTCGGCCTGCCGCGAGCTGAAGCGGACAAGCGCATTGACCAACTGCTCAAGCTCGTTGAACTGGAGCCGGCGCGCAAACGTCCCATCAAATCCTATTCCAAGGGAATGCAGCAGCGCGTCGGCCTCGCGCAGGCGCTCATCAACAATCCCGATTTACTGATTCTCGACGAACCGACCAGCGGCCTTGACCCGCTGGGCCGCATGAAAGTTCGTGAAATCATCCAACGCCTGAAAAACGAGGGCAAGACGGTGTTCTTTTCGTCGCATGAGTTGGGCGAAGTGGAAACCGTTTGCGACCGCGTGGCCATTATCAATCAGGGCGAACTCAAGGCGGCGGGGCGCGTCAGCGATCTCGTCACCCAACATCATGCCAATTTGGAAAAGGCCTTTCTGGACATCATCGGCTATCAAACACAATCCGCGTCATGAACACAATTTGGGCATTGGCCGGTGTCGTCATCAAAGAGATGTATCGCCGCAAGGACTTTTACGTCCTGTTCGTCCTCACGGCGCTCATCACCATCGCCGCCGGCATGGTCAATTTCTTTCACGACCCGAAAATCGTGCGCTACGTCAAAGACATTTGTATGTTGCTCATTTGGATTTCGGCGTTGCTCATCGCCATCGTAACCACGGCGCGACAGATTCCCGCTGAACGCGAAAGTCGCACCATTTTCCCGCTGCTGGCCAAGCCGGTCACACGCGCACAATTCATCCTCGGAAAATTTCTCGGTTGCTGGCTGGCTAGCGGCATCGCGTTGCTCGTTTTTTACGTTTTCTTTGCCATCATCACCGGCTCGCGCGAACAGCACTGGCCGTGGCTGACTTATCTGCAAGCCATCTGGCTGCAATGGGCCATGCTCGCCGTGGTCATCGCCCTGTCGTTGTGCGGCTCGATTATTTCCGCCGCGCCGTCGTCCACCACGACGATTTGTTTCATCGCCGTTGCCGGCATTTTGCTGGTTGGGGGCCATTTGAACACGGTGGCGCTCCACCAATCGCAGCCTCTGCAAACCATTTTTTACACGATTTACTTTTTAATTCCTCATCTGGAATGGTTTGATATCCGCGACCGTGTGATTTATGACTGGGGTTTGGTGAACTGGCTGGATTGCGTGCTGGCGACGCTTTACGCGGCGGCTTACACCGGCCTGTTTTTGCTGCTTACCTGGCTCGGTTTCCGGCGCAAAAGTTTGAACACGTGATGAAGGCTTCCCCGTATTTGGTTCTGGCTCTCGCACTGACAGTCTGCTTCACGCTGGCAACCGGCATTGAACCACGCGCTGCCACCTGGAGCAACCGCTCCAAATCGGACAACGTCTTCAGCATGCTGTTCGGCGACGGACGGCGGCTGTTCGCGAACCAATTCTTCACCATGGCGGATGTTTATTTTCACAGCGGCTATTACCCATCCATTTTTGACCTGCGCGAAGAAGGCACAAAGGAAATCGTCGCCGCCACACACGACCAGGCCGAGGATGAAGAACAGGAAAAAAAGGAGGACTTTCTCGGCAAACCGAAGGATTGGATTGACCGGTTTGGCCGCCATTTCCACATCACTGAACACACCCATCTGGAGCACAGCAACGAGCGTGAAATTTTGCCCTGGCTGCGGCTGGCGGCAGACATGGACCCGCAAAAGATTGAAACCTACACCGTCGGTTCATACTTTATGCGCCAGCACCTCAACCGGCCGCGGGAAGCCGAAGCGTTTCTGCGCGAAGGACTGCGCAACAATCTGAATAGCCATGAAATTCTGTTCGAGTTGGGCCGGCTTTACGACGAAAATGATCACGACACCGGCCGCGCGCGAGACGTCTGGCAGCTTGCTTTGTATAAATGGTCCAAAGATCCTGAAGCCGTAAAAGACAACAAGCTCGCCTTTGAGGCAATCACCGTTCACCTCGCCCGGCTCGAACGGGAAGCCGGCAACTGGCAGCAGGCCATCAATTGGTTTCAAGCCGCCCAAAAAGTTTCGCCGGACCCGAACGCGCTGCAACAGCGGATTGACGAAATCAAAAAGAAAATGGCGGCGCAATCATCCCCCACAAACAGCCAGCCGCATTGAGGGCGCGTCCAAAAATTGTCGGCGCCGACGTAAGGAGGCTCATTATTTTCGATTTACGATATGCGATTTACGCGGCGTGCGGGGATTGTAGAAGGACTCGTAAATCGCATATCGTAAATTCAGTCAGAGCCTCGTGACCTCGGCTCCTACAGTTGAGATTGCGCTTTGTTTTTCGCGCGCCGCTCTGGTTTAATCGCCGCCATGAAAGCCCGGCAGGCAAAAATCTCGCGCAACACCAAAGAAACCCGCATCGCCGTCACCCTCAACCTCGACGGCCGGGGAAAATCCTCGGTCAAAACCGGCATTCCATTTTTCGACCACATGCTGGCGCTGTTCGCGAAGCACGCGACGGTGGATTTGCATTTGCGCTGCCGCGGCGATTTGGAAGTGGACGCCCATCACACGGTCGAGGATTGCGGCATCGCGCTCGGTCAGGTGTTTGCACTCGCACTCGGCGACAAAAGGGGCATCCGCCGTTACGGCGCAGGTTTTCATCCGAAAAACCCGTTCACCGGCGAAGCCTATGTGCCCATGGACGAATGCCTCGCACGTTGCGTCATTGATTTTGGCGGACGGCCGCACCTCGTCTGGCGCGGGCTGAACGCTTTTTCCCAGAAACGCGTCGCGAAGTCCGAAAAACTCCAGGACACGTCGAGCGCGTTTCGTTTCGGCCTGGCGCGGGAATTTTTCCAGGCCTTCGCCAACGAAGCCCGCTGCAATCTGCACCTGGAACTGCTCTACGGCGACGAGCCGCATCACATCGTCGAGGCGCTGTTCAAGACATTTGCCCGCGCCACGGACGCGGCGTGCCAGCGCGATCCGCGCATCGCCGGCCAATTGCCGAGCACAAAAGGAAAATTGTAAAAAAGGAAACGCCCTGCGTTTTGGCGCAGGGCGTTTTTGTTTAACGAAATTTCAAGCGCCGACGCTCGCCAGTTCCTCATTGTTTTCGACGTTCACGATTTTGAACTGTTCGGCGTGCATGCCGGTGTCGGCGCGGAATGACAGCTTGCCGAAGTAGCGTTTTTCCATCTCGATGAGATGTTTTTCGTCCTCGGTGCGCAACCGTTCCAGCACGGTCGGATTCACCACGATGCGCAGTTGGAAATCCGACTCGTCGCGCTCGCGCGTTTTCAAAATCTCCTGCAGCTTGCGCTGGATTTCCACGCTCATGGTCAGCACGCTCTTCACCTTGCCGCGGCCCTTGCAATACGGGCAATCGTCATACACCGCCGAACGCACGCTTTCAGTGTGGCGCTGGCGCGTCATTTCCATCAGGCCGAGCTGTGAAATGGGCAGGATGTGGGTCTTGGCCTTGTCGCGGCGCAGACCTTCCTTGACGCGCTGATACACGGACTGCTGGTCGCGGCGCGACTTCATGTCAATGAAATCGAGCACGATCAACCCGCCCATGTTGCGCAAACGAAGCTGGCGGCAAATTTCCTCGGCGGCTTCGAGGTTCACCTTCAGGATCGTGGCGTCCTGGTCGCGGCTGCCCTTGTGCCGGCCCGTGTTCACGTCAATCGCCACCAGCGCCTCCGTTTCGTCAATGACGATGTAGCCGCCGCTCTTCAAATGCACCTGGCGCGAAAACGCGTTCTCCAGTTGCTTGCTGATGTTGAACCGGTCAAAAATCGGCTGGGCGTCGGTGTAGAGCTTCACTTTGTCGGCCGAGCGCCGTGAAATCTTGGTGACCATCTCGCGCATCCGGTCATGGGCCTTTTGATTGTCCACGACAATGCGCTCGACGTCTTCGGTCAAAAAGTCGCGCACGGTGCGCTCAATCAAATCCGGTTCCTGGAAAACGCACGTCGCCGGCGTCTGGTTCTTCATGCGCTCCCGCACGCCGCGCCATTCTTCGAGCAGCAACGCGAGGTCGCGGACGAAGTAACGTTTCTGCTGGCCTTCGC
>DAIRTX010000132.1:0-5902 GCA_036803685.1 Verrucomicrobiota bacterium
TTCAAGACGAAGTTCCAGCTTTACACCGTGCCCGGCCAGGTGATTTACAACACGACGCGGCAACTGGTGCTGCGCGGCGTGGACGGCATCGTATTTGTCGCCGATTCGCAATACGAAAAGATGCCGGAAAACGTCGAGAGCTTCCAGAATCTCGTGGATAACCTGAATGCACTCAAGCTCAACCTCGCGGAAATTCCCTACGTGCTGCAATACAACAAGCGCGATCTGCCGAACGCCGCGCCGGTGGAATACATGGAATTTTTGCTGAACAATCGCGAAGTGCAGGTGCCGCCGTTCAGCGCGACGGCGCACAAGTGCGAAGGCGTGTTCGAAACCCTGAACATGATCACGCGCCTGCTGTTGCACAAATTCATCAACCAAAGCGTTCCACAATACGCATGACATGGCCACCCTGCCCCAACTTATCGAGGATGACATTCGGCGGTGCGATGAAACGTTACGCGCATTCATCGCGAACACAGACGCGACGGCCGCGCTGATCATTGACAAGGGCGGTTTCCTCATCACGCATCAGGGCAACGCGCATGATTTCGACCTGACCACCATCGGCGCGCTGGCGTCCGGTGCGTTCATGGCCAACCAGGCCATCGCCGGCCTGGTCAACGAAACCAATTTCAGCAGCATTTACCAGCAGGGCGAAAATTTCAGCATGTTCGTCATCAATGTTGACGAACACTCCCTGCTGGTCGTGATTTTCAAGTCCCACTCCGGTGTAGGTGTGGTGAAGTATTATGCGGCGGCGGCGGTCAAACGCATTGCGCGCCAGTTTAAAACCGCCAAGGAGAGGGCGCCGGGGTCGGGACTTGATCTTTCCGTTCTCAACGTCGCCGAAACCGGACAGTTCTTTAGGAAAAAGAAAGCGTGAGACCGACCGGGCAACCCGTGTTAATCCTCCAATCCGGATCGCAACCCCGCCCCACCCGGCCGATTATGATTGTGGGCGGTGTCCTGACTTGAAAATGGCGTTCTCATTTCGTCCCAGAGTTTCTCAGCGTGAACGCCCAGCGGTGGTAGATGGAGAATGGCCAGATCGTAACATCGCTTCAAATCCAGCATCGTTCGCTGGATTTCTGGTTCCGCCGTTTTTTGGCATGCCGTTCCAGACTCTTTGTCGGCATCGAAAATCTCCGCGAGAATCGCGTCCTTGAATTTGCGAGTTTCAATGCTTTCGGCTCCCCCTGCATCCATGGAATTATCTTTTTGTTTTGCTGACGATTTTTACGTTTTAACGATGTAACGATTTAACGTTTCACGGCAGATTGCTGTGACTGCCATCGCAGAACGCGCCGTTCTTCGAGTGCTTGCAACCGCACCACGCGACGGTTTTCGCTTCGGCGATATCCACTTTGCGCGGCCCGAGGCCGGTGCCTTTGTGCGAGCCGTCGCAGAACGGTTGCTTCTTCGACGCGCCGCACGCGCATCACCAAAAGGTGCCCGGCCCGGCTTTTTGAACAAATGGAGATTTTTGGGCAATAATCGGTTCGCTCATGGGCGCTCTTCAATATCATCGCCACTTTCACTTTGCAACAATTTCATTGTTACTTTCCACTGGCAACGTGCTCCGCCAAGCTTAACTTCTCCGTGCAACTATGCCCGGCCAACCCATCCCTTACCGCCAGTGGGGCGTGGACCTGGACGCCAACGCGCTCCAGCAGATGGAGAACGCCTGCAAGCTGCCCGTGTCCGTCGCCGCCGCGCTCATGCCCGACGCCCATGTCGGCTATGGCCTGCCCATCGGCGGCGTGCTCGCCACCGACAACGCCGTCATCCCCTACGCCGTGGGCGTGGACATCGCCTGCCGCGTCAAACTCACCGTGCTCGATTTGCCGCTGGATTATCTTCGCCGCCACGAAACCGATCTCATCCGCGCCATCGAAGCCGAGACGCGCTTCGGCGTCGGCGTGGAATTCAAACATCGCCGCACGCATCCGGTGATGGACGAGGACTGGTCGGTCAGCCCTGTCACGCAACGTTTTCGCGACAAGGCCGCGGCCCAACTCGGCACCAGCGGCAGCGGCAACCATTTCGTCGAATTCGGCGAATTCACCATCGAAACCAAGGAACTCGGTCTTGAACCCGGCACGTATCTCGCCTTGTTGAGCCACAGCGGCAGCCGCGGCACCGGCGCGCAAGTTTGCGACCATTACAGCCGCGTTGCGCGCCAGAAGCACAAGGATTTGCCGAAGGAACTCAGCTATCTCGCGTGGCTCGACCTCGATTCCGCCGACGGCCGGGAATACTGGGCAGCGATGGAATTGATGGGCAAATACGCCTCCGCGAATCACTACCTCATCCACAAACACATCGCGCGGCATCTCGGCGCGGGCGTGCTGCTGGACATTGAAAACCATCACAATTTCGCGTGGAAGGAATGCCATGGCGGACGCGACGTGATTGTGCATCGCAAAGGTGCGACCCCGGCGGGCGCGGGCGTGCTGGGCGTGATCCCCGGTTCGATGGCCAGCCCGACGTTTGTGGCGCGCGGCAAGGGCAACGCCGCGTCGCTCAACTCCGCCTCACACGGCGCGGGCCGGGTGATGAGCCGTCACAAGGCGAAGGAAACCTACAACTGGAAGATGGTGCAGCCCTATCTGGACGAACGCGGCGTGAAATTGATTTCCGCCGGATTGGATGAAGTGCCGATGGTCTATAAAAACATCGAAGAAGTCATGGCCGCGCAAACCGACCTGGTGGAACCGCTCGCGAAATTTTTCCCGCGTATCGTCAAAATGGCTCCCGCGGGCGAGCGGGCGGAGGATTGAATCCGATGGCAGGAAAACAGCAGCGGTGAACGCGCCGCAGTTCAAACGCTTCGCGAAATCGGAAGATGTCCGGCAGTCGCGCCAGTCCCGCTTAGCGGGAGACTGCGTGCAGTTCACCGCCGCTCTTCCTCCGGACAATGCAGATGTTTTGGCCTTTTTGCCACGGTCCGTTTCCGGCAGTTTCAAAGCATGACCCCGGCTTCGCACATCCCATCCGAACCAGAGCCGCTTGCGCCTGGTACTTTCAAGCTGCCATCCGTTCGCCTTGTAGATTTGAAATCCCAGTGCCGCCCAAGGACTAGCCGCATGCACCGTTGCATCGTCTGGCGGACAACGCCGTTTATTTCGTCACGCCGGCACGCTGCACAAACAGCACCTCTTAGACACGCCGGAGAAGCGCGATTTGCTCGAACGACACCTGCTCCCCTTGGCCAAAGAATGCGGCTGGCAACTCGAAGCGTGGGCCGTGTTTGCCAATCACTATCACATTGTGGCGCGCGGCAATCCCGATTCGCGGAATCTCGGCGAATTCCTCCATGATCTGCACGGCGTCTCCTCGCGTGAGTTGAACAAACGGGATGGTGTCCAAGGCCGGCAGGTATGGTTCAATTTCCGTGACACCCGGCTGACGATTCAGCACAGCTACTTGACGCGCTTGAATTACGTTCATCAAAACGCCGTGAAACACAAGCTGGTGGCGGTGGCAAATCAATATCCGTGGTGTTCGGCCGTATGGTTCGAGCGGGTGGCGTCCCCGGCACAGGTGAAAACCATCTACGGCTTCAAAACTGACCGTGTGAAAGTGGAGGACGATTTTTGAACCTCCCCGGAAAAGCGGCGGTGAACCGCACGCAGTCCAGACGCTGGCGCGACCACTGGGCGTCTCCGAATCTCGCGAAGCGTTTGGACTACGAGTGCTTCAGCACCGCTTTCTGGCACGTCTGGCGGGGCTGGAGGTTGTAGGCTTTCGTTTTGGCTTCCATCGTGGCGCGTTCAAAGTTCACCGTCAGGCAATTCCTTTTTCCGATACTCGTCAATGTAGATCGTCATCGGCTCGGCCATCAAATCGCGATACAGCCCCATCTTGAAATAAAATCGGCTGGGGTTGGCATATCCGGTTTGCTCGTTTTCGGGATAACCGTTGACGCCCTGGTAATCAACAATCTGCTTGTTATCGAGCCACACCTTGATTCGCCCGTTTTCGTTGGTTGAGAAGCGGATTTGAAATTTGAAGTCGAGCCATTGGTTTCGAAGTTCCTCCTTCGTTTCATAAAGCGTCGTTTGGTGGGGGCCGATCTGATGGGTGATTTTGAGCACGCCGGAAACATATCGAATGGCAACCACCGGACTGTCGTCCGAGCAATTGCCGCCTTCGGGGCAATTCTGCTTCCACTGCGCGATGACCAGCCGCGTCGGCACGATGGGAAAATTCGTCGGGATGAACATGCTGAAGGAATATTCGTAAGCTGCGTTTTCCTTCGCGGTCAGCTTTTTGGCCTCCAGCAATTCGTCCCGCTCGCTGTCCCGGCTGCCTTTGATTCCCGCTTCATAGGTATCACGGGGGTGAACAGTAATTTTTGCCGCCCCGTGACCAGCCCGGAAAATGTTCGTCTGCATCTCCACCGCGCCGGGAACGAATCGGCTGGTGTCCCAAACCTTGCTCAAACCGGTTGTTTCAAAACCGTCGTAAACGTCTATCGCCTGGGCCGTTGCGTTGGCAATCTGGGCGCAGGAAATGCCACCCGACAACAGCGACCAGCCAACAACCGACATGGCAATGAGTTTAAGCATAAATCACCTGGGCTCTTCCAGCCCGACGCCCTGGACGTTGGTCTGCGTGAGGAACGGACCTTCGTAACCGGTCACATGAATGTCGTGGAGCACGGCATTGGTCAGGTTGGCCAGCGTGATGGCTTTCTGGCACGTGCCGCTGACATCAACGATGGAAAATCCGTTGATGGGCTTCACCGGGGAAGTCTGGGCGGCGTTCACCAGCGTTCCACAATTCACCTTCACGTCTCTGAAGCTGAAATTTTTGGCCGAGGGAATTCCTTCGTCGCCAGGGACCGGTTCGGGGTCCTTGATGCCGCTGCCGGTGAGATTGATGCGGAGAAAACCGCCGGGCGCGGTGGCGACGTCCAGATCGCGCGCGGAGATGTCCTCGATGAACGCGCCGCGACCGGTGTTGCTCTTGATGTAAATGGCATAGGATTTGGCGTGGGTGAACTTGCAATGTTCGATCTGCACATTGCGGATGCCGCCGGAGGTTTCGCTCCCGATGCCGATGCACGCAAAGTTGTTGTCCCCCAGCGTGCAGTGGGAAATCAGGACGTCTTCGGTGGGTCGGGCGGCGTGGTAACCTTCCATGCCGCGTCCGGACTTGATGGCGATGCAGTCATCTCCGGTGTTGATGTCGCAGGATTCGATGCGGACATGCATGCAGGAGTCCACGTCAACGCCGTCGCCGTTGCCGCCGGTGCTGCGGATGACGAGGTTTTTGGCCGTGACATTGACGCAGTAAGTGGGATGGATTGACCACATGCTCTGGTGTTCGGTGGCAAAGCCTTCCAACCGGACATCAATGCAATTGATCGGCTCGATGAGGACCGGTCGTCGGGGCATTTCCCGTCCGCCCAGCGCGGGATTGCCGGAAATCTTTCCCGGTCCGACAATGCCGAAATGGCCGGCATTCTGGGCGAAAATCAACGCCCGATGACCGTCAATCCAGTGACCTTCCCACCGCACCTTCATCACGGGATAATCGTCCAGGTCGGGACTGCCCATCAGGTGGGCGTCCTTTTCCAGCCGCAAGGTCGTGTAGGATTTCAATTCGATGCTGCCGATGAGATAATCTCCGGCCGGCACCACCACCTCCCCGCCCTTCGCCACGGCGCAGATATCCAGCGCCTTCTGGAACGCGGCGGTGTCCTTGGTCGTACCGTCGCCGACAGCGCCGAACGTGCGGACGTTGAGCGCGTCGCGGGACACGCTGACGCATCCCATCTGTCCGAGCAGGACAAAAACAATTGCAACCAGGTAGAGCCGTTTCATTGCGGAAAAATTGGGATAATTGAAGTGCAAAATTGCGGTGGAGAAAACCAAAGTAAAGAAAATTTGGT
>DAIRTX010000133.1:0-5635 GCA_036803685.1 Verrucomicrobiota bacterium
TCAACGAACGCCACCGCCACCGCTACGAATTCAACAACGCCTACCGCGAAAAATTCGAGAAGGCCGGGTTCGTGTTCAGCGGCCTGTCGCCCGACGGCAAGCTGGTGGAAGTCATCGAACTCAAGGACCATCCGTTTTTCATCGCGAGCCAGTTTCACCCGGAGTTTTTGAGCAAGCCGCACCAGCCGCATCCGCTGTTCAAAGGCTTCATCGCCGCCGCGCACGCGCGGCTGCATCAGAAGCCGCTGTGAGGAAGGGACTCATGCTCCCTGAATTCACGCTCAATCCTTCAAACTCACCCGTTCAAGGCGGGAAAACGAAGCCGACGTCACCGGAAGAAGAAAAGCAGATTCAGGAGCTCTTGAGCCGGCGGCTCAAGCCTGAGGAACGAAATCGTCTCGAACTGCTCCTGTTGCAACGGCTCAAAGAGCGCAAATCTGGACTGGAGCAGATGCTTCAGGAAATGGGAGGTCATTGGACTTACGAAGATCACTTCTACCGGTACTATCATTGCAGTTTCAAGGTCTATACGGTTCAGACGACTACGGAGAAGGCCGTGAAGATTCTCCGCGATCTGCTGCCGGAGCGAAAACTGAACATGGCCTTCGAGCGAATTATCGGCGGGGGTATGGGCAAGGAGTTCGAGTTGGAGCACAACCAGGACTGGGATCGCCACACGCGCCCGATGCTGGAAGCGTTCGCCCATGCGAAGTTCATGGTTGAAATGGCGGTGCGCTACGCGGACTTGAAAGAATCACCTCAGCCGATGCCGAACGGTTACGCTGTATTGCTCTACCTTTACGACCTGCGTTGAGACCGCCCGCCATCCGGCACCATAACCTTCACTGTCGAACGATGACCGGCAAAATGACCGGCAAAACATTGACCGTTCCCCTTTTACGAATTAGACTAGTCCCATGAGCACGGTGGATTTGATTTGCGAAAAGGCCAAGACCCTTCCCGGCAAATTACTGTCGGAGGCCTTAAGCTTTGTGGAATATCTCAGTCGCCGGAGCAGCGCCCGGGCTGAAGCCGCCGAATGGCGGCGCCTGTTGCGTGAGACTCAAGCCATGCCCGTCGCACAGCGCATCGCCGACGAAGACGTCGCCGCCTACTGCGCCGGCAAATGAGAGTGATCGTTGATACGAACGTCGTCGTTTCCGCCATTCTCCGTGACCGGCTTCCTGAAAAGATTTTGTTATTCATCATCGCCCGACCGGATTTTGAATGGGTGGCTTCCGGGGAAATTCTGGCGGAATGGCATGAGCCAACATAACCTCCTGCGACCTCACTTTTACTGTTGAGCGATGACCGGCCATTTCCCCCATGAATCCGGTAGGGCGGCGTTGCCGCGCCGCCCTGAAATCGGGGACGCGCAGCAGCGCGTCCCTACCAACATTATTGGTTACCCCAAAGCCATTCAATTTCTCTACGACTTGCGTTTGTTTGGCGCGAAGTTCGGGCTGGAAAACACGTTCAAACTCGCCGCGCTGGCAGGCAATCCGCAAAACCAGCTTCGCTTCATTCACATCGCCGGCACGAACGGCAAGGGCTCAACCTGCGCCATCCTCGAAAGCATCTACCGGGCGGCGGGATTGCGCACCGGCCTGTTCACCTCGCCGCACCTCGTTTCGTTCCGCGAACGGATTCAGGTCAACCGCCAATTGATTTCGGAAGCCGAGGTCGTCCGGCTGGTCGGGGAATTGCAGCCGTTGCTGAAACAGTTTCCCGCCGATCATCACCCGACGTTTTTCGAGGTCGTCACGGTGATGGCGTTGAAATTTTTCGCGGAACAAAAATGCGATTTGGTGATTTGGGAAACCGGTTTGGGTGGGCGGCTCGACGCCACGAACATTGTTGTGCCGCTGGCCGCCGTCATCACGAACATCGCCCTGGATCACCAGCAATGGCTCGGCGACACGCTCGAAAAAATCGCCGCCGAAAAAGCGGGCATCATCAAACCCGGCGTGCCGGTCATCACGGCGGCGGATGAACCGGAGGCGCTGGCAGTCATCGAAAAAACGGCGCGGGGGAAAAATGCGCCGTTGATTAAAGTAGCGCAGGCGTCCCGCCTGCACGCAGCAGCCGGGACGGCTGCGCTACCTTTGCCCGGCGACCATCAAAGGTTGAACGCCACGCTGGCATTGGCTGTGGTCGAGGCATTGCAAAGCAAAATTCCGGCGAGCGACTCGGCGATTCGCACCGGTTTGGAAACGGTGAACTGGCCGGGGCGGTTGCAATTGGTCACGCGCCCGTCCGGACAAAAAATTTTGTTGGATGGCGCGCACAATGTGGCCGGAGCCAAGGTTCTGCGCAAAGCGTTGGAGAAACATTTTGGCGGAACGAGACGAATATTGGTTCTGGGAGTGCTTCAGGACAAGGATTGGCGGCACATATGCGAAACGCTCGCGCCACTGGCCGCGCGGATATTGACCGTTCCGGTTTCCAGCGAACGCACCGCCGACGCGCGCGAACTGGCGGCAGCCTGCCGCGCAGTGAATTCGACGGCTGAGATTGTCGCCTGTGATTCTTTGCGCGAGGCGCTGGGAAAAATTGTAAGCGACGATTTCGTTGTTGTCACCGGCTCGCTTTACCTGGTGGGCGAGGCGCTGGAATCCTTCGGGCTTTCACCGGCAACCAGTGGCGAGCGCGCATTGAATGAGTGGAGCGCGCGTCCACAGCCGCTTTACACAACCGGATAGGACGATGTCAGGCGCAAAACCGCTGCATCAGTTGTTTGACTGATGCCAACTGCATTGTTGGCGTGAATTAGCGTCATGAATTCCTCACAATGGCAGGTTTATGTAACAGCACTTGAAAATCTGCGCTCCTTATACTTGCAGGGTATGGCAGGGCCGATTTGACGCGACAGCCCTCGGGCGATAGATTCGGGGTCGTGTTTTCTGGGATACGGCTTCATGAATTTTTTGATGAAAATCTGGAATTCTTCCCTCGGGAAGAAATACATCATGGGCATCAGCGGCTTCTTGCTGGTGTTCTTCATTGTTGCACACATGATGGGGAACTTTCAGGTTTTCCTCGGTCCCTACTGGATCAACACTTACGGTCAGTTCCTGCATGACCGCCACGAAATCCTCTGGCCCGCGCGCATCGTCCTGCTCACGATGATCGTGCTGCACATCTGGTCGGCGTTCAAGTTGCGGGCCGAGAACCGGGCCGCCCGGCCCGTGGGTTACGCCGGCGACCCGGCCTCGTTTGCCGCAAGCTATGCCTCGCGCACGATCATGATGAGCGGCATCATCATCGCGGCCTTCGTCATTTTCCATCTGCTCCACTACGCGCTCGGGGTGCGCGCGGTCAACCTGACGGGCATTGATTTCAGCGCGCTGCGCGATTCCGCAGGCCGTCCGGACATCTATCTGATGTTGCTGCTCGGTTTCAGCAAATGGCCGGTCGCCGTCTTCTACATCATTGCCGTGGGGCTGCTCTGCCTGCATCTGAGCCATGGCATGCGCGCGATGTTCCAGTCGGTCGGCTGGAAATGGACGTTCGGGGGGGTTTCCCATCTCCCCGACCAGATTGCCCGGTGGTTTGCCGTGGTGATTTTCATCATATACACGTCGGTGCCGGTCGCCGTGATGTGCGGTTTTGGCAAGGCTTACCGGGAGGCCGCCGTCCAGCACCTTGCAGCGAGCGCGGTTTCCGGAAAGGAGGTTGACCGGTGACATGAGTCTCGACGCCAAAATTCCCTCCGGCCCGCTTGCGCAAAAGTGGGACCGCTACAAGTCCGACATGAAGCTGGTCAACCCCGCCAACAAGCGGAAGTTTGACGTGATTGTGGTCGGCACGGGGCTTTCCGGCGGCGCCGCCGCCGCCACGCTGGCCGAGCTCGGCTACCAGGTGAAGGCGTTTTGTTTCCAGGACACCCCGCGCCGGGCGCATTCCATCGCCGCCCAAGGCGGCATCAACGCGGCCAAGAATTATCAGAATGACGGCGACTCCGTCTTTCGCCTGTTTTACGACACCCTCAAGGGCGGCGACTTTCGCGCGCGCGAGGCGAACGTCTTCCGGCTCGCCCAGGTGAGCGCCAACATCATTGACCAGTGCGCGGCGCAGGGCGTGCCGTTCGCCCGCGAATACGGCGGCACGCTGACCAACCGCTCGTTCGGCGGTGCGCAGGTGTCCCGCACGTTTTACGCGCGCGGCCAGACCGGCCAGCAACTTTTGCTCGGCGCCTACCAGGCGATGTGCCGCCAGATCAGCCTGGGCAACATCCGCATGTTCCCCCGCACGGAAATGCTCGACCTGGTGGTCGTGGATGGTGCGGCCCGGGGCATCGTGGTCCGCAACCTGGTCACCGGCGAAATTTCCCTGCATTCGGCCGATGCCGTGGTGCTGGCGACCGGCGGTTACGCCAACGTCTTTTTCCTCACCACGAACGCCATCGGCTGCAATGTCACGGCCACCTACCGCGCCTACAAGAAGGGTGCGTTCTTTGCCAATCCCTGCTACACGCAGATTCATCCAACGTGCATCCCCGTCAGCGGCGACCACCAGGCGAAGCTCACGCTCATGTCCGAATCGCTGCGCAACGACGGCCGCGTCTGGGTGCCGAAGCGCAAGGAGGATTGCGGCCAGCCGCCGGCGTCCGTCCCGGAAGCCGGCCGCGATTATTATCTGGAACGAAAATACCCGAGTTACGGCAACCTCGCGCCGCGCGACATCGCTTCGCGCGCGGCGAAGGAGGTTTGCGATGCCGGTCGCGGGGTCGGCCCCGGCGGGCGGGGCGTCTATCTTGATTTCTCCGATGCCATCAAGCGGTCTGGGGAAGACGCCATCCGCGACCGTTACGGCAACCTGTTCGAGATGTACGAACGCATCACCGGCGAGAACGCCTACCGGCAGCCGATGCGCATTTACCCGGCGGTGCATTACGCGATGGGCGGCACGTGGGTGGATTACGCCTTGATGAGCACGCTGCCGGGCCTGTTCGTCGTCGGCGAGGCGAATTTCTCCGACCACGGCGCCAACCGGCTCGGGGCCAGCGGGCTGATGCAGGGATTGGCCGACGGCTATTTCATTTTGCCTTACACGATCGGGCATTATTTTGCCTCGACGAAGCCGGAAAAAATCCCGGTGAGCCATGCCGAATTCAAAAAGGCGGAGGAAGGCGTGCGCCAGTTCACGCGGCGACTTTTGTCCATCAACGGCCAACGCAGCGCGACGAGCTTCCACAAGGAACTCGGCCGGCTGATGTGGGAAAACTGCGGCCTGACCCGCTCCCGCCAGAGTCTGGAGACCAACCTCAAGCGCATCCCGGAACTGCGCGAGGAATTTTGGAAAAATGTCAGGGTGACCGGCAGCGGCGAGGAGCTGAACCAGAACCTCGAGCACGCCGGTCGCGTGGCGGACTTCCTTGAATTTGCCGAATTATTGTGTCTGGACGCGCTGCACCGCGAGGAGTCCTGCGGCGGCCATTTCCGCGTGGAGCATCAAACCGAGGACGGCGAGGCCAAACGCGACGACGCGAACTTTGCCTATGTAGCCGCGTGGGAATTCAAAGGCGCGGACAAGAAACCGGAGTTGCACAAGGAACCGCTGGTATGCGAGGAAGTTCACATGGCGACGCGCAGTTACAAATGAACCTCACCCTCAAAATCTGGCGGCAGAAGAA
>DAIRTX010000134.1:0-5571 GCA_036803685.1 Verrucomicrobiota bacterium
CTCATCGAATCGCTCGAAGGCAAGCGGCCGTATCCGCGCATCAAGCCGCCGTATTTCCCGGCCGTGCTCGGCCTGTGGATGTGCCCGACCGTCGTCAACAACGTCGAGACGCTCTGCAATGTGAAGCACATCGTCGCCATGGGCGGCGCGGAATTCGCCAAGCTCGGCACGCCCAACAATACCGGCACCCGCATCGTCAGCCTCAGCGGCCATATCAAGCGCCCCGGTTATTACGAAATCGAAGTCGGCAAGGCGACCATCGGGCAATTGATTTTCGACGCGAATTTTGGCGGCGGTCTCCGGGACGGACGAAAATTGAAAGCGGTCATCCCCGGTGGGTCATCCGCAAAGGTTTTCAAGGCCGGCGAGAAATTCAAAATCAAGGGCAAGGACGTGGACCTGCTCGATTTGCCTTACGACTTCGATTCGCTGATCCAAGCCGGTTCGATGAGCGGTTCCAGCGCCATCATCGTGATGGACGACTCGACCGACATCGTCGAAGCGCTCGCGAATATCAGCGACTTCTACGCGCATGAAAGCTGCGGCCAGTGCACGCCCTGCCGCGAAGGCTCGCTCTGGCTGAGCAAGGCGCTGCATCGCCTCACGCACGGCGAAGGCCGCGCGCAGGACGCGGATTATCTGGTCAAAATCGCCGACAACATCCCCGGCGGCCGCACGATTTGCGCCTTCGGCGAGGCCTGCTCCTGGCCGGTGCAAAGTTTTGTGGCGAAGTTCAAGGATGAGTTTGTGGCCAAAGGCGCCGCCGATGAAGAGCGACGCACGAAGAAATCAAAAGGTGCTGGGCCGGGTTTGGAAATGAAATTGGCCGCCAGCCCGCAACATTGAGATGAGCGTATTTAGTTTTCAATGCAAAGACGCAAAGACGCCAAGTCGCAAAGGTTTTTGGCCGGCGCGGCGTGATTGCGTGGGGAGCGCACGCGGCCCGCGTGCAGGTTCGGGCGGCGCGCCCGAACCTTCGTCCAACCATTTTTTTTGGTGCATCACCGAAGGAAATTTGTTGCACGAGGTTTTCGTCGAGCCACCGAAAACAGCACGCCAGCGGCGTGCGCTCCCCATTCCTTCTTCGCTTTGCGTCTCTGCGCCTTTGCGTAAACAATAAAAATGTCAGCAGCACCAACAACCGAAACCAAGCCCGCACCCGCCGCGATCGAGAAGATCATGGTGAAGGTGGACGGGCGCGAAATCGAGGTGCCGCGCCTCATGGCCGATTGGTCGGGCAAACTGACACCAACGACCATGATTCAGGCGTGCGAGCTGGCAAAGGTGGACGTGCCGCATTATTGCTATCATCCGAAACTGCCGGTCGCGGGCAATTGCCGCATGTGCCTTGTCGAATTCGGCACTCTGGCGCTCGGCCCGGATCGGAAACCGATTTTGAACCCCGACGGCACGCCGAAAATCGTCAAGTCGCCGCGCCCGGCCATCGCCTGTGCCACGCCGATTTCGCCCGGCATGGAAATTTACTCGAATACGCCCGGCGTGAAGCAAATGCGCGAAGGCGTGCTGGAATTCCTGCTCATCAATCACCCGCTCGATTGCCCGATCTGCGACCAGGCGGGCGAATGCAAACTACAGGAATACTCGGTGGACTACGGTCAGAGCGCGAGCCGCTTCGTGGAGGCCAAGGTTCACAAGCCCAAGGTGGTTGACCTTGGTCCGCGTATCATGCTCGATGATGAACGCTGCATCCTCTGCACACGCTGCATCCGGTTCACCAAGGACATCGTGGGCGACGACGCGCTCGGCATCGTCAATCGCGGCAGCTTCAACACGCTCACGGCGTACCCGGGCAAAGCTTTCGACAATAATTACACGCTGAACACCGTGGACATTTGCCCGGTGGGCGCGCTCACGTCCAAGGATTTCCGCTTCCAGATGCGCGTCTGGTTCCTCAAGGAAACCAAGAGCGTCTGCACGAGTTGCGCGACCGGCTGTAACATCCTCATCGGCTCGCGCGAGGAAAAAATTTACCGCTACACGCCGCGCGAAAACGATGCTGTCAACGGCCCGTGGATGTGCGATGCCGGCCGGTTGAATTACAAATGGATTGGTCGCGAAGATCGCATCAAATCGTGTGAAAAACTGCTTCCGACCGGCGATCGGGATGACATTCCCTGGTCAACGGTGCTCAGTGAAATTGCCGAACGGTTGAAAAAGGCAACCCCCGGTTCGGTCGCCATCATCGGCAGTGCCCGCCAGACCAACGAGGAACTCTATTTGCTCAAGAAACTGGCTGAGAAAACAGGTGCGCTGACCGATTCGGTGCCACGCGTTGGAGCCGGCGACAAATTGCTCGTGAGCACGGACAAAAATCCGAACACGAATGGTGCGCAATTGACTGGTGTTGCCGCAAATTCGATGGGAATAAACCTGCCGAAAATTGCCGACGGCATCCGCACCGGCAAAATCAGGACGTTGATTGTTTTTGGCGAAGACGTGACTAGGCACGGTATTGGCGCGGATTTGCTGGGCAAACTGGAGACGCTCATCGTGAGCGACATTTTGCCGAATGCGACGACGGAACTGGCGCATTATTTGTTGCCCGGCTGCGCGCATGCCGAAAAGCGCGGCACGTTTACGAACACGAAGGGCCGCGTCCAGAAATTCATGAAGGCCGTCGAGCCGCCCGGCGACGCGCGTCCGGAATGGGAATTTCTGCACGACTTGGTTTACAACGTCACCGGCCAGGACGGTTTCCAGACCATCGAAGGTCTGTTCAACGAAATGGCGAAGGACGTGCCCGCCTTCAACGGATTGACGTGGGCCAGCCTTGGTGACACGGGCGTGACGGTAAAGATTTAATTCAACGCAAAGACGCGAAGGCGCAAAGAAATGAAGATAGAGACGACAAATTTCGCGGTAGGGACGAGTTGCTGCTCGTCCCTTAATTGGGGCCGCGCGACGACGCGGCCCGGCCAGGCTTTGCGTCTTTGCGTCTTTTCGTTAAAAAGATAATGGACTGGCTTAACAATTTGACTGACGCACAGCAATTCGCGCTCTTCACGGGCGTGAAGATCGTGGCCGCGTTTGCCATCTTGATGACGATGGTCGCGTACATCGTGCTCGTAGAACGACGCGTGTGCGCGTTCATGCAGGACCGGCTGGGACCGAATCGCGTCGGGCCGTTCGGCCTGCTGCAACCGGTGGCGGACGGCATCAAGTCCTTTCTCAAGGAGGAATTCACGCCGGCGCACGTACGTAAAATTTATTTCATCCTGGCGCCGGCCATTGCCCTGATGCCGGCCATTCTTAACCTCGCTGTCATTCCGTTTGGATCGCAGATCGGCAGGCAACCGATGGTGCTCGCCAACCTGAACGTCGGCATCCTCTACACGTTCGGCATCGTGTCGCTCGGCGTGTACAGCATCGTGCTGGCGGGCTATGCGGCAAACTCGAAGTATCCGTTCCTCGGCGGCATCCGGTCGAGCGCGCAGATGATTTCCTACGAAATCTCAATGGGCATGTCGGTCATCCCGGTCTTTCTGCTCGTCGGCAGTTTGAATCTCAACGACGTGATCGGGTATCAGGCGCATGGCCTCTTCAGCTGGCTGGTGTTCAAGCAACCGCTGGCTTTTGCGATTTTCCTCGTCGCGGCTTTTGCCGAAACCAACCGCACGCCGTTCGATTTGCCGGAAGCCGAGCAGGAACTGGCCGGCGGCTATAACATCGAATACAGTTCCATCAAATTCGCGCTGTTTTTCATGGGTGAATACGCCAACATGATCCTCGCATCCGCGATGATGGTGACGCTGTTTTTCGGCGGCTGGACGCTGCCGTGGTTCGGACTTGACCAGACCGCGACGACGTTGCTGGGTGGCATCGCGCACATCGCGATTTTCCTGGCGAAGGTGTTTCTGTTTCTGTTGGGGTTCATCTGGGTGCGCTGGATGTGGCCGCGCTTCCGGTACGACCAGTTGATGGATTTGGGCTGGCGCCGGTTCATTCCGCTGGCGCTGGCGAACATCGTGGTGACGGCGGTGATTTTGTGGATGAAAAGTTGAGTTTAAAATGATCGTCAAACGCAAGCCATTGAACTTTTGGGAACGGCTTTACCTGCCGGCGATGATCGGCGGGTTCAAAGTCACGCTCCGTCACTTCTTCAAGAAGAAAGTGACGATGCAGTATCCCGAGGAAAAATGGGTCGTGCCGGCAGACTATCGCGGCGCGCCATATCTCGTGCGCGATCAGGAAGGCAACACCAAGTGCGTCTCGTGCCAGCTTTGCGAATTCGTCTGCCCACCCAAGGCGATCAAAATCATTCCGCCCGGCCCGGCCGGTCCGCTGGCCGACCGCCCGAACGCCGAGAAGATGCCGCTCGAATTCGAGATCAACATGCTCCGCTGCATTTTCTGCGGCTTTTGCCAGGAAGTCTGCCCGGAGGAGGCCATTTTCCTGCAAAAGGATTATTCGCTCACCGGCACCAGCCGCGCAGAGATGATTTACAACAAGGAAAAACTCCTCGCGCTCGGCGGCACGCACGGCGGCATCCAGAAGTGGAAACACAAACTGCAAGAGGCCAAGGAACAGGAGTCATTTCCTGTCAAAATTTGATGATGTGCAACTTGGAATTAAATCCGAAATCCGAATGACGAAAACCGAAAGAAATCCGAAGCTCGAAGTCCGAATCCGCCCGCTGTGGTCGGCGGCAAACGGCGCACTTGCTCGGCATTCGGATTTCGGGCTTCTTTCGTCATTCGTCATTCGTCATTCGGATTTATGAGCATGGCCCTACCCGACATTTTATTTTACGTGTTTGCGTTCCTGACGCTGGTCTGCGCCTTGCTGGTCGTCGCGAATCCGTTCAGCCGCAACCCGGTCACGAGCGCGATGTTCCTCGTGTTGACCATCATTTCGATGGCCGGGCTGTTCGTGCTGCTGCACGCGTTCTTCCTTGCGGCGGTGCAGGTGCTCGTTTATGCGGGCGCGGTGATGGTGCTGTTCCTGTTCGTCATCATGCTGCTCGATTTGAAGGATGAAGAACGCCGCCGGGTTAAAAAGTTCAGCCTCGTCACCGGACTGGTTTCCGTCGGCGCCATCGTGATGATTTTTGTGAAATCAATTCTGGCCGCGAAACCCGGCGCGAATTTGTCCGCGCCCAGGCTGGAAGGTGAAACAGCTGCGCTCGGCAAACTGTTGTTCACGCAATACCTGCTGCCGTTTGAAGTCGTCTCCGTGCTGCTGCTCGTGGCGATGGTGGGCGTGATTTTGCTCAGTAAGAAAGATTTGAAATAAACGCAAAGGCGCAAAGGCGCCAGGACGCAAAGAGAATGAAGATCGGATTTGCAGAACTTGAGGTGGGGACGAGTTGCCGCTCGCCCCTGAATGTGGGCCGCGCGGCAACGCGGCCCTACCAAACTTTGCGCCTTAGTGTCTTTGTGTCTTTGCGTTAAAAAATATGAACATCGGACTTGAACATTATCTGGTCGTCAGCGCCCTGCTTTTTTGCCTGGGCCTGCTCGGCGTCGTCACGCGTCGCAATCTGCTGGTGATTTACATGTCGCTGGAGCTGATGCTGAACGCGGCGAACCTCGCGCTCGTCTCCTTTTCGCG
>DAIRTX010000135.1:0-5454 GCA_036803685.1 Verrucomicrobiota bacterium
CGGCCCCGTTGGAGCCGAGCAAGCCGAAGACCTCACCGGCGTTGACCGAAAGGGTCAGAGCATCGACCGCCGTAAACGCGCCGAAGCGGCGGGTAAGGTTTTTAATTTCCAGAACGATTTCGCTCATGGCATTAGGATTATGAAAGAGTGGCGAGAGCTTCTTTGCTAAAACCGATCAGTTCGGAGGAACGCCCTTCGCGAATTTTCCGCGCCCATCCCGCGTCGGCGAGCAGGGCGCGGCCTACTGCCACCAAATCAAAATCTCCCCGGTCGAAACGTCGAAGCAGTTCATCCAAAGAGCTGGGCGTCGAGGCTTCTCCCTTGAAGGCGGCCAGAAAGTCTCCGGAAAGCCCAACTGAACCTACCGTGATGGCCGGTTTACCGGTCAGCTTTTTAGCCCACCCAGCAAAGTTCAAATCCGAGCCGGTGAACTCGGTCTCCCAGAAGCGGCGCTGCGAACAGTGAAAGATGTCAACCCCCGCTTCCGCCAATGGAACCAGCCAGGCCTCCATCTCTTGCGGCGTAGTCGCAAGCTTCGCGGCGTAATCCTGAAGTTTCCATTGCGAGATGCGCAGACAGATAGGAAAGTCCGGGCCGACGGCTGTGCGGACGGCGCGAACCAGTTCCGCAGCGAATCGGGAGCGCTCCGCCAAACTCTGGCCACCGTAACGGTCGGTGCGTTGATTGGTCGAATGCCAGAAGAACTGGTCAATCAAATACCCATGTGCTCCATGAATCTCGACCGCGTCAAATCCCAGCGCTTTGGCATCCGCCGCCGCTTGCGCGAACGCCCTGATCGTTTCGGCAATATCGTGTTCCGTCATCGCGACGCCGCCGATTTTTCCGGGTGCGACGCAGCCCGACGGGCCTTCAAACGGGGCCGACGGCCGCCAGCCGGAATCCTTGGGAGCCACCACGCCCATATGCCAGAGTTGCGGGGCCATGACGCCACTGGCTGCATGCACCTTGTCAATCACGGCCTTCCATCCACGGAGCGGCTGCTCGCCATAAAAACGGGGGATGTTCGGATCATTGGAAGACGCGGGGCGATTGACCACCGTGCCTTCTGACACAATCAGGCCAACTTCCCCTTCCGCGCGGCGCGCATAATAATCCGCCACATTCGAAGCGGGCACGCCGCCGGGAGAAAACGAGCGCGTCATGGGAGCCATGACCATCCGGTTCTTGAGTTCAAGCGACTTCAACCGGAATGGCTGAAAGAGTTGATGAGCCGGCATAATTTATTTCAAGCCGGTTCAGACGCCTTTTTTCAACGAAGCCATATCAATGACGAAACGGTATTTCACGTCGTCCTTCACCACGCGGTCATAGGCTTCGTTGATTTTCTGGATGGGGATCAGTTCGATGTCGGCGGTGATATTATGCTTGCCGCAGAAATCCAGCATCTCCTGGGTTTCCTTGATGCCGCCGATGAGGGAGCCGTTGAAATTGCGCCGGACATGGATGAGGTTGCTGACCTGAACGGCCAGCGGCTTGGGGGGCAAACCGACTTGTGTGAGGGTGCCGTCGCGTTTCAAGAGAATGAGATACGCATTGATGTCGTGTTGCGCGGCGACCGCGTCGAGGATGAAATGAAAACTTTTGAGATGTTTCTGCATCTCTTCAGGATTATTGGAATTGACGACCTCATCCGCGCCCAGCCGGAAGGCATCCTTAACTTTAGCCGGCGTGTGGGTAAAGACCACGACATGCGCGTCCATTGCCTTGGCGAGTTTCACGCCCATGTGGCCAAGTCCGCCAAGTCCCACAATGCCGACTTTCTGGCCTTTGACGACTTGGTGGTGTCGCAACGGGGAATAAGTCGTGATGCCGGCGCAAAGGAGCGGCGCGGCGGCGGCGAGATTCAAATTCTTCGGGATGTGCAGCACAAAGGCTTCATCCACGACCACGCTCCCGGAGTACCCGCCGTAAGTCACGCCGCCGCTGTGTTTATCCGGTCCGTTGAAGGTAAAGATCGCGCCCTGGTCGCAGAATTGTTCGAGGTCTTCCTTGCAGCTTTCACAAACGCGGCAGGAATCCACCAGGCAACCGACGCCGGCGATGTCGCCTTCCTTGAACTTCTTGACGTGCGCGCCGGCTTTCGTGACCCGTCCGATGATTTCATGGCCGGGCACACACGGATAAGTGGTGCCCTGCCATTCGTTGCGGGCGGTATGCACGTCCGAGTGACAGACGCCGCAATAAAGAATCTCGATTTGCACGTCGTGCTCGCCGGGATCACGGCGTTGAAGGTTGAACGGCGCGAGCGGCGTCGTGGCGCTTTGGACTGCGTAAGCATTGGTTTTCACAAATTGATTCACTCTGGAAAGTATATCTTTTGGGCGGGAGAAACGAATGGGGTGAACACCCCATAAGATTCAAAAGACCAAAGCCGGATCGTCCTCGTTCTCGTTCTCATCCTCGAAACCGGCCCAGAGAAAAGCGATTACGAGAACGAGGACGACGACGAAATCCATTTTCCGTAGCAGCCGACGTGAGTCGGCTCAAACTTCCCCCGCCGGAATAATGAGCGGACTGACATCCGCTGCTACGAAATTTATGAGAAGCATCGCGTCCCGGCATTTTGATCTTGTAGGAGTCGAGGTGACGAGACTCATTATTTTAATTCCGAATCAGTCGCAGCACGTCTGCCGGTCGAGCCGTGTTGAATTATTCCATGCGCCGGGCAATGCGAAACTGCTGCGGCTGGTCCCGCGCAATGCGGGACACAGCCGCGCTCCCATCCCAAAATCCACGAACGCCGCCAGCCCGACGGACTTGCAAGCGGATGTCGCCTGTCAATTCACCTTCGGCCCGGAATTATTCCATGCGCCCGGCAACGGGTTCGGTCGCCGGTGAAAGATCCCAAAGGGATTGGATCATTCAGCCCGGTGTTTTTCACACAGGCTCTTCACGCCGCTCCACCGTCCGAATTGCGAATGGATTGACGCCGCCAAATTTCCCGCGCAAAATCGCGGCATGGCAAAAAAGGTTTCCGGCGCAATCGGAGGGGCGAGTTCCACGAGCCCCCAATCAGAAAAGCCCGCAGAGAAGTTAGGGCGTCGTGGAACTCCACCCTCCGAAACACGGCAAAAACCCTCTTCCCTCCTCGACACCCGCGTCGTTTATTGCGGCGACAATCTGGAACAGCTCGCCAAGCTGCCCGCTGCCTGCGTGGATTTGATTTATCCCGCAACTGCGGGACGCCCGCGCTGCGTGCAACTCGCCCGTGTCCTCAAAAAGACCGGCAGTCATGATGTTAAATTATCATCGAAGAATTGAGCTATGAATCCTGACATAACCCAAAGCCTAAAAAATGCCGAAAATACTCTTCGGGATTTTATTGCAACAATTCTTCAAAACCAGCTTGGTAACGATTGGGAAGACAAGTGTGGTGTTTCTCCTGATCGAATAGGCCATTGGCGAGAGCGGAAAGAAGTTGAAAGAAAACGACAAAAAGGCGGCGCTGTGGAAGAAAGACTGATCTATTATGCAGATTTTTACGACCTTCCAATCATTTTAAAGAAGCATTGGAATCATTTTGCAGACGCATTGGGAGATTGGAAGACGATGGAAATATATCTCAACGAATTGGGAACATTGCGTGACCCAGACGCGCACCGGCGGGAACTTTTACCCCACCAAAAACAACTCGCCGCTGGAATCGCTGGTGAGATCCGTAATCGTTTGATTCGTTATCGCAGCAAGCTGGAAACAAATGACGATTGTTTTCCCCGAATTGAATGCGCTCGAGATAGTCTTGGTCATCAGATCATTCCGGTTGGAATGAGAAACACCAGCATAACGGGTTCAATTCTACGGCCAGGTGACATAATTGAGTTTGTGGTCACAGCCAATGATCCAATGGGTGAAGATTTGATTTATGGGTTTGCACTTTCGGGAAGGACTCCTGAAAAATGGCAGGATAGTAACGAGTTTCAGATTACTATTACCGAAGCCTACATTGCAAAGAATTGGTTTATTGAGTTATGTGTGATGAGCAAGCGCGACTATCATGCTCAATCGTATTGTGATGATAAAGTCAGTTTTGGATATACAGTATTGCCGGCCAAGAAATGATAAATGATTGCGTTCCTTTAGCTGTTTTAGGCGAAGCCTGCCGCGTCATGGCCAAATGCTTGCGCGACGTTTGCGCTTGCCGGAAAGCGAACCGCTCTGGCAAGCCGGCCGCGGCTTCGTCGTCCGCGACCTGCCGTGGACGGTGGAAAGCTGCGCGTCATCCCGCCGTTTGAATTTGAGAACTGGGCCGTCATCGCCCTCGGCGGCATCCCGAACCAAGGTGCAGGTCGGCAACATGGGCGGTAGGGCGCGCACTCCGTGCGCGCCGTCGTGGTGAACCAGAACGTGTTCGTTGGCAAGCGGCGGCGGGCAGAGGACTGCCCGCCCTACCAATCCCAAGGGGATTGAATCATCCAGCCCGGCGTTGACGCGCAGCGGCTACGCCGGGTTCACGTCCCAAAACAAATTCAACCGCAACGCGGTTGCATCACCGTTTTACATCCGGGGATTCAACCCATTCAGGGTTGATAAATTCGTTGGAACGACGACCCAAGGTAGCTCCGCAACCTTGGGCTGGATGAATATCATCCCGTTGGGATGAAGCAGGAGAATCCTCCGCCACCCCTTAAAACTCTGCGCGCCGGGATTGGCCTTGATATTTCGCCCACACCGCCTGCCGCGTCAATTCCTTGTTGTGAGCCGGATGCCGTGTCCGGCAAATGGCCGGTTCAAGCCAGTAGGGTAACACCCCATGGCCTGGCAAGATTTCCCCGTCCAAAATGGAACAGTTTGTGAAAAAGATCAGGCCATGCATTCCATGAAAATAAAAACAAAGGAAACTGCCCGGCTATTTAAAGATGCGTTCGAGCAATGGAACGAAAAAGATCCGTTCCGTGAAAGCGCCGTGATTGCTTACTATGCCATATTTGCGTTGCCCGGCTTATTGGTTCTGGTCATCACGCTGGGCGGCTATTTTTTTGGAAGCGATGCGGTGATCGGTCAACTGCACGGTCAGATTAGCGGAGCCATGGGAAATGATACCGCCGACCAGGTGCAGGAAATGATGAAAAAAGCCAGCGGCAGCACACATTCCATCTGGGCCAGAATGATCGGAATTATTACCATCCTGGTTGGTGCCACCGGGGTGTTTGTTCAGTTGCAAAAATCTTTTAACATTATCTGGGAAGTGAAGGCCAGGCCTTCCAAATCCGGCATCTGGACCCTTCTTAAAGCCCGCCTCTTTTCATTCGGACTCGTCCTTACAATTGCATTCCTGCTTCTGGTTTCCTTGGTGATCACCGCCATCCTCGCAGCCATAAGCAAGTGGATGGAGGCATACTGGCCTGCCTATGTCATGTTCCTGTTCCAGATCGCCAATTGTTTGATCTCACTTTCCATTATTTCCGTTCTGTTTGCGCTGATGTTCAAAATTTT
>DAIRTX010000136.1:0-5426 GCA_036803685.1 Verrucomicrobiota bacterium
CTTGCTGGTTTAAATACTTCTTGACACGAAAGAAAGAACAAATTATCATCCTGCCGTGATGGCCAATATCCCATCCCTTTTGAAGGTTACTTAACTGTTAGACCACAACATACGATTATGGTAAAAGTTACGATTGAGGTTAATGGCCGCGAGGTTTCCCCGGAGGAAGCCAAGCAGATGATTTTCGACACCGCTGTCGCCGCCAAAATTGAGCAGGTCAAAGCAGCGGTTGGAGATTTGCCCGTTGAGCTTATTTTTCACGGCGACCTCCATGATTTGCAGTTGAGCGTGAAGGCGTGTCCCGATGAGTTGGTGGCCGAGTTGAACCGGCGACTTCAGCCTTTTGTGTGATCATGTCACAGAGAAGTTCAGCGGCCTTGAGTTCGACTGACGTGTTGATCTTGAAGGTCAGTTCACGGGGTTGTGGTCTAACAAGGCGCTGCACCGCAACAGCCGGTGTCCCCACCCGTTCAGCATCACTTTTCATTTGTATCCTTTGGTTGCGCTCCACCACTGCCGCCCCCGGCTGTGGGTGAGCTTGATTCGTTAGGCGGCTTGCCACGACTTTATGAATAACAAAGCGCGCAGGATTATTTTGAGAGTTGTTGGAGGAGTATTGCTGGTGATTGGCTCGATTCGGTTTGGCGTTGCCGCTTTCAGTTCTCTTGAGACATCCGGTTCTTCTTTGGCCACTTCGTTTAGTTTTCGGCTCGACAGCATTAGCCTTGGCATCTTGTTTGTCGGAGCGATTTTGTTTGTGTTTAGTTTTATCTGGTTTAAAAACCGAGTATGAAAAACCACACGCCGCCTAACAAGTCGCCGGAGCCAACCGCCGTTGGCCGCTTCAGTTCCGCATTCGCGGTTCACGTCGCAGGTCGGCGGTGGCTCAGCTTTCTACGTTAGGCCGCAAGACGTGTATGAACATAAAGGTTCTCTTTTTTTGCGCAGCACTGCTCGCCAATATCGGTCAAGCAGCAGAGGTGAGGCTTTCCGTATTTGAAGAGAGCACCCAAAGGACAAGAAATTACAAATTTGATGTCGCAACGTCAGTTCTCAAGTCGTCGCGAGTGGTGAGTGGGAAGGCTGTGCAGCAGACGACGATATATTCGGCCAAAGACGGATACCTTTTCGCTGGCGACAAGAAGATAGTCGAGGCAGACGAGCTTCTTTTTCAGTGTCATGTTGACGGTTGTGATTTGGTTGTCGTGCGCGAGGAGTATAATTCGTTCTCTAACCCATTGCGGATCCTGTTTGCGTTCGGCGGACATCCGGTTCAGGTCAGTAAGATTGTAATTTTGAAAATCGTTGACGGCAAATTGGAGACAAAGAAAGAGATTATCCGCAAGCCGTCTTCCTATCATTGGAGAGTGTCTTTTGGGGAGTAAACGGCCTAACAATGGCGCTGCAGCCAACCGCCGCTACGCCGGTCAGTTGGACGATTTTATGAAATTCGATTGTCAGGATTGCATTTTAAAGTCACGCTCAGCGGCGGTGGCTGAGCTTGGACGTTAGGCTGCGAGAGTTTATGCGTAAACTTGGATATACCTTGCTGATTCTGGGGGCGTTTTATTACGTCGTTTTGAGTCTTATGGTTGTTCTTGAAGCGTCCACATTTGGAGCTAATCGTTTTGACCAGCTTCTGACTCCGCCGACATGGACACGTGGGCAGGTCAGGGAGTTCTTAGATCAGGTCATTTCCGCTTTTGCTAGGGAGAGAGTAGTTCCCCGGCTTTTCTTTGGTGCTTTGTTGATGTTTTGCGGTGGTGTTTTTTTAGATATAGCCGGACGGCGCAAGCGAGCGCAGCCTAACACATCACTGGAGCCAACAGCCACCGCCCCTTCAGTTTCGACCAACAAATGAAATTTGATTGCCACACTTGCATTTCAGAGTCAGGCTCCGGTGGCTGTGGCTCAGCTTGAGTCGTTATGCCGCTCCATGCCGAACGGTGGATTGCCGATGATGGAGTCCCGGTTTGCGGTTGGTTTTCCTTCGAGGAAGTCCAGGATGTTTTGCGGCGTGAAGTAAATTCCGAGCACACCAGCGAGGAAGCTGCCAGTTCCGCAGGCGGGACAAAGCGGCATAACAAATCGCTGATCCGCGACGACGGGAACGCCCTTCAGTTTGGTTGGTTGAGTCCGCATATTATGGTTTCCGGTTGCCGCCGTCGCGGGATAGCTCGTCGTTAGACCACAATGCGCTATCTCTGGTTTTCATTTCTGCTTCTGTTTGCCGGATGCGAGCACCATGACGTTGAGCGTGCCTCACTTGATGCGCTGCTTTCCAGTGGCAGCGTGAGCCGGATTGAGTTTGTCAGCACGAGACAGGCGACGACTAATGTCGTAGTCGGTCAGCAGGTGGGTGAGGTTTTAGCCATGTTGAGCGCGAGCAACCGCGTGGACAAAGCCGTGGACCACAAGTCCGCGTCTGGCCGAGTTATTTTGTGCCAAGATGGCGAGCGTGTTGTCCTTACCTATTTTTTCAGTCAGCAGGTGTTTTCATTCCGCGGTTATCAGTTCACAATGAGAGGCAGCAATGAGATGCAGAGATTTTTCAAGTAGGTGTTGGGGTTGTGGTCTAACAAATCGCTCTCTCTTAGGTTGTAAAGTTGTTTCTTTGTTTTTCAGTTATTTTGTATTTCAGGTGTGGATCGGGGGGCTTTCAGCCGTGGAACGGAGTCCTTGGCGCGGAGCGACAAGGACGCAGTGGAAGGGCTGAAAGCCGGGTGGCGCTCCAGTGTCGCGCGTTAGCCCCCTGGCTGGCCGGGCGGATGAAGATGATTGAGGAGCCTCCCCCATCGGCAATGTTCTCATGAAAAGGTGTCAGTCCCGGCTATTGTAGGATATTGTCTTGACTCTCAAGTTCGGGGCGAGAGTATTGGGGACATGGCGCGCAAACTACGAGTGCAATATCCCGGCGCGATCTATCACGTGATGAACCGGGGAGATCGGCGAGAGCCCATTTTCAAGGACGATCAGGATCACCGGCGTTTTCTGGAAACCCTCGGCGAAGCGTGCGGCAAAACCGGCTGGCAGGTCCATGCGTATTGTTTGATGTTGAACCATTTTCATTTGGTGCTCGAAACTCCCAACGCCAACCTGGTCGCCGGCATGAAATGGTTTTTGGGCACCTATACTTCCCGTTTCAACCGGCGGCACAAGCTCTTTGGTCATTTGTTCAGCGGCCGCTACAAATCACTGATCGTGGACGGCAGCGGTGACGGTTATTTGCGGACGGTGTGCGATTACGTTCATCTGAACCCCATACGCGTCAATCTTCTGCAGCCCGAACAGCCGCTGCAGGCATATCGGTGGAGTAGTTATCCCGAGTATTTGAAAAGGGCGGGACAGCGGGCGAGTTGGCTGCGGGTGGATCGGGTGTTGGGTGAACTGGGAATCCAGCGGGATAACACGGCCGGGCGGAAGCTTTTTGCACAAGCCATGGAAGAACGGCGAGGGAAGGACAAGCCGGGGGAATGGAAATTGGTGCGGCGAGGCTGGTTTTTGGGCGGGGCGCAATTGAGGGAACAGGTGTTGGAGATGATGGGTTGCGGAATGGGAGCCCATCATGGCGGAGAGGAAAAACAGGAGGCCGACGAGCAGAAGGCGCAGCGCTTGGTTCTGGAAGAGTTAGAGAAGCGAGGATGGACGGAGCAGGATTTGAAGCAGCGTCGCAAAACCGACGCCCTCAAGGTGAAGATGGCGGCGCGCTTGAGAAGCGAGACGGTCATGACTTTGGATTGGATTGCGCGGCGGTTGCAGATGGGCTGTCGGCATACGGTGGCAAATTGTTTGAAAGGGTAGTCTTTCTACAATAGCCGGGACTGACACCTTTGGGCGATTTTTCGGTGATGGAAAAAAACCGATACCGTTGGTTATTTTGCCGGGGCGACCGGTTCCGGCACGCCCGCGCTGCTTTTCGGCTGCGGTTTTATCAACAGCGTGAGCGCCGCGCCCGCGATGAGCAGGATGCCGGCGGTGATGAAGGAGGATTTAAAATTGCCACTGCTGGTTTTGAGCATCTGCGAAAGCCGGCTCAACAGGCTGCCCATGCCCCACGCGGTGAAGAGGACGCCGTAGTTCATGCCAAAGTTCTTCAGACCCCACAGATCCTTGGCAAAGGATGGGAAAATCGACAGGTTCGCGCCGTAGTTGAAACCGATGAGCGTGGCCACCAGCACGATCACGAACTTCGCTCCTTGCGTGGAAGCAGTCACGGGAATGGCGATGAACATCAGCGCGGCCTGGATCAGCAGCACCAGCATCAAGGTCCAGCGCCGCCCGATCTTGTCGGACAACAACCCGGCGCAAATGCGGCCCCCGGCGTTGCCGATGGCCATCACCGCCACGGCGATGAACGCCGCTTCGTGCAGGGTCTGCTTCGCCATGCCGCTGACGCTGCTGATGACCATCAGGCCCGCGCCGGCACCGATGAAGTAGATTACCCACAGCAGCCAGAACGTCGGCTGCCGCAGAATCTCACCGGGCGTGGCGTTGGCGGCGACGGGTTTCGCGGCGGAACCGGGGGCGGCTGGCTTCGCGCCCGCGACGTAGCCCGCCGGCGGGTTGCGCAGCAGTTGCGACAGGCCGCACACGATGACGACGAACGCGATGCCGAAAATCAGCATGGACTTGAGCAGGCCGTAGTTTCGCAACAGGAAGTCCGACGTCGGCGCGAGGTAAACCGGCGCGAGACCGAATCCGGCAACGACCAGGCCCGCGATCAGGCCGGTCTTCGACGGCGGAAACCACTTCAACGCGGGCGGCGTGGCGGACGAGTAGCCGAAGCCGATGCCGATGCCCGCCAGCACGCCAAAGCCGAGCAACCAAACGGCGTAGCTGTTCGTGGTCGAGCAGAGCACAAACCCCGCGCCGACGAGCAGTCCGCCGATGGACGCGGTGAGGCGCGGACCGAACTTGTCCTGGCAGCGTCCGGCCAGGATCATCGCGAACGCGAAAACCAGGCAACAGAGTGTGTAGGGGTCGTTAAGTTGCGAGCCTTTCCAGCCAAACTCCGTTTCGATGGCGCCTTTGATCAGGCTCCAGGCGTAAAGAATGCCGAGGGCAAGATTGATGCCCGTGCCGGAAAAGGTGACGACCCAGCCGCGGTTCGTTGTGGGAGTCTGGGAAATCATCGCTGTGTCAGTCATGGTTCGTGTCCTTTCTCGGTTTTTGTTGTTGTCGGCTGCGAGACTTTGTTTGGAGTCTGTCTTCAGACGGCCCGGCTAAAGCCGGAACTCCCAACCGGCTGACTTGCCGAAGTCCGCGAACTCCGGCGGCTGTTAAGAATGGGCGCATTCGAGCACCCGCACCCCAGCAAACGGATCACGCGGCTGGAAGCCGCCGCTGACTGGCAGGCAAAGATGCCTGCCGCCACGGTGTAGCGGCACGCTTCCCAGCGTGCCAGTGATGGCGGCTTCCAGCCGCCA
>DAIRTX010000137.1:0-5422 GCA_036803685.1 Verrucomicrobiota bacterium
GACGCCGAATGGCAGATGATTTACAACCCGCATCCGCCCTACGAAATTCTGCAGAACCAGCTGATTGATTTTGCAACGATGCAACGGCTGCGCCGCTTCGCCCGCTATTGGGATTTGGTCGGCAACAGCGGCAACTTTGTTGAATCCACACCGTTGATTTGGGGCACCTCCTCTCCGGGCCTCCGGCCACCCTCGCCTCCGTTGCCAACGGAGGAGAGGGACGGGGAGAGGCGGCGCGTGGCTTCGCAGTTGAAAACTGCGGATGAAATCACAAACAGGTCCTCCTTCCACGCCTTTCTGCGCTTCAGCGACTGGCTGCACGCGCGCACGGGCCGCACCGACGGCATCGCGCTGGTACGGCTGATGGAACTGCTCTTTGAATTTCTCACCGGCGAACTTCAGCTCGACGCGAGGCAAGTTGCCGAAACGATGTGGCGCGATTATCGGCGCGGCGGCCGCCACGACAAACCGGCTTTCCTGAAAGATTTTCTGTCCACGGAAGAAAAGGTTGTCCCGTTGCGCAAAACCAAAACCGCCCTGCCCAAACGTCAGGCGCGGCATTTGGTGTGAAATAAATCTGCGCAACCGGGTTTGCGAATCGGAGGCAAGTTTATAGTTTGATCTAATTGATGGTGATACGCACTCCCTCACCCCGGCCCTCGGACTAACATCCCGATTCGGAATCGGGACAAGGAGAGGGAGAATTATCGCCAGTCTGTCAACGAATCGCGAGTTGATCAAATTATCACGTCACGCGCATAGCTGTTCCTTCTTCCCGCCATGCGGGATCAGGATGAGGGCGGGCAACATTCATTTCAACCGCCCCTCCGCCTCCTCATTCGTCAGATGGTGCCGCGCGTGCAGCACGGCCAGGCCCGCCACCGGCGGATACGCCTGGTCCGATTTCATCCGCGGCTCGACGTATTCGAACACTTCAAACAGCAGGCCGTTCGCCGCCTCGCTCAGATTTGCCGTCGCGGGATGCGACATTTCGGTGACCAGCGTGCCAAGTTTGAACTGGCCGCTGATGGTCAGAAATTCTTCCGCGCGTTTCCGGGAACTTTCCTCTTTGCATTTGAGTTAATGACATTGTCAACGCGCTGTCACGCCGATAGCTTTGGGCGAGGCCATATGACCCCCACTCAACAACTGGCCACGTTGAAGGCGGCGGATTGCGACGTCGCCTTTGACAATCTGACGTGCCAGCTCTACGCGACGGATGCGTCCGTTTACCAAATCGAGCCGTTGGCCGTGGCGTTTCCCGGCAGCGCGCACGAGGCCAGCGCCATCATCCAGGCGGCGGCGCAGGCGGGTGTACCGGTCATTCCGCGCGGCGCGGGAACGGGTCTTTCGGGCGGAGCCATTGGCGACGGTCTCATTGTTGATTTCGCACGCTACAACCGGCTCATCTACGACCTGAACCTGGAACGCAAAACCGTCCGGGTCGGCGCGGGCGTGGTGCTGGACAAGTTGAACGATTTTCTCCATCCGCATAAATTATGTTTTGGCCCGGATGTGGCGACCAGTTCGCGCGCGACGCTGGGCGGCATGATTGCCAACAACTCGTCCGGCGCGCACGCACCGGTTTATGGCACAACGGCGGATCACATCAGCGTGCTGGAAATTTTAACCAGCGACGGGCGCGTGGCGAAAGTCGGTTCCGGCCACGACACCCTGCCGAGACAGCGCGACTTGCTGGAAAGCCTGACTTCGCTGAACGAGCTGCAAATTGTCGAGCGCTTTCCGCCGGGTCTCCTGAAACGCTGGCCGGGATACGCGCTGGCGCGGGCGATGCGCGAGCCGGGCAATCTGGCTCAAATCATCGCCGGCAGTGAAGGCACGCTCGCCGCAATCATTTCCGCCGAACTGAAGGTCGTCCCGTTGCCGGAGAAGCGCGGGGTGGGATTGTTGTTCTTTGCGTCCGTGGCCGAGGCAATGCAGGCGGCTGCCGAATTGCTCGATCTGAAACCGGCGGCGGTTGAACACATTGACCGTCTGCTGTTGGACCAAACCCGCGGCCAGCTCGAGTTTCAGGCGGCGCGCGATTTGCTCGAACTCGACACCAAGCCGTGCGAATCCATGTTGATCGTCGAATTTTTCGAGGATGTTCACGAGCGGCTGGCGCTGCTGGAAAAACGCAAATTGGGCCTGCGTCAACGCATTTTGCAAACACCGGACGAAGCCGAACTCGTATGGTCGCTGCGCAAGGCGGGACTGTCGCTTTTGACCGGTTGCAAGGGCGCGGCCAAACCCGTGACCTTCATCGAAGACACGGCGGTGCGCCCGCAGGACCTGCCGGCCTACGCCGCCGAACTGCAGAAGCTGATGCGGCGGCTCGGATTGAATGCCTCCTATTACGGCCACGCCGCGGCGGGACTGCTGCACGTGCGACCGGTGCTGGATTTGCGCCGCGCGGGGGATTTGAAAAAATACCGGATGATCGCCGACGAAGTGGCCGCGCTCGTGTTGCAGTTCAAAGGAACGCTGTGCGGCGAACACGGCGTGGGCATTGCGCGCACCGAGTATCTCAAGGAACAGGTGGGCGAAGAAGTTTACCAGCTCATGCGGCAAATCAAGCAGTGCTTCGACCCGTTTAATTTGTTCAATCCGGGCAAAATTATTTCCGATGGCCGCTATAAAATTGATCATAATCTACGCCGGGGCGCCGGCTATTCCCTGAAAGTGCCGTTTGAACCGGTGCTTGCGTTTTCCGCCAAGGACGGGTCGTTCACCGCCAACCTGGAGCAATGCAACGGATGCGGCGGCTGCCTCAAGCTGACGCCCAGCATGTGTCCCACGTTCATGGCCACCGGCGAGGAAATCATGTCCACCCGCGGGCGCGCCAACGCGATTCGCGCCGTGCTGGAGCTGCGCGGCATCAGTGGCGACCCGCTCCGGTCGGCGGAACTCGAAGCAGCGTTGAGCAATTGTCTGTCCTGCAAAGCCTGCACCGTGGAATGCCCGTCCAACGTAAACCTGACGCTGTTGAAAGCCGAATTACAGCACGCGCGCATCCGCCGACGTGGATTGACCCTGCACGAACGGCTGTTCAGTTCAGTGGATCGGCTGGGCCGGTTGGGCTGCGTGATGCCGCGCGTGGCCAATGCATTTTTGAATACTCCGTTTCTGAGCCGCGTGCTGGGCATTTCCACCAAACGACTGTTGCCGCGTTTCGCGCTGGAGCGGTTCGATCATTGGTTTGCCAAACGTCCACCTTTCCGGGCGGCCTATCGTGGCCGGGTCATGCTTTGGGACGACACGTTCGTGCGCTATTACGAACCTCACGTCGGCATGGCCGCCGTCAAGGTGCTCGAAGCTGCGGGCTTTGAAGTCGTGCTGCCGAAGCAGCGCAAATGTTGCGGCCGGCCGGCCTTCAGCCAGGGCAATCTCGATGAAGCCGCGCAACTGGGGCGGCACAACCTCGCGCTGCTGAACGGGGACACAGGCAACACGCCGATAATTTTTCTCGAACCGTCATGTTACTCGATGTTCGCGCAGGATTATCACGAGTTAAAACTGCCGGACGCGGAGCGCGTTGCCGCCCGTTGTTTTTTATTCGAGCAATTTATTGAAAACATGCTGGATCGGGAACCCAATGCGCTGACTTTTAACGACAATCCCGCGCGCATGATGATTCATGTGCATTGCCACGCCAAATCACTTGCCAATTCAGATTACATGTACCAACTGGCCACCCGGATGCCGCAGCGGACGGTGACGATGCTCGAAGCGGGCTGCTGCGGCATGGCGGGTGCGTTCGGAATGTTGGAATCGAAATACAAACTTTCGGTGAAAGTCGCGGAACCGCTCATTCAAGTAATCCGGAGCCAGCCCTTTGGAAACATCGTGGTGGCGTCGGGGACAAGCTGCCGCCATCAAATCCAGCACCTGGCGCCGGTCCGCACCCTGCACATGGCGGAAGTGCTGGCCGAAGCGCTGGTGTGACCGCGGGTCAGCGGTAGATGTTTTTCAACGCGCCGCGCAAGTCCGGGAATTGAAATTTAAAACCGGCTTCAACAAACCGTTTTGGCGCGCAGCGGCAACCGTCAAGCGCGAGCGACGGTTCGGTCTGCGTCAGCCGGGAACCCAGTTTTACCGCCCAGGCCGGGGCCGGCGGACACCACGGACGATAAAGGGTGCGCCGCAGCGTGCGCATGAATTCCGCATTGGTTGCCGGATTGGGGGCGACGGCGTTGTAGGTGCCAGCCAGGTAATTGTCAGGCTCAATGGCTTGCATGAACATTTGGGTCAAGTCCGCGAGATGAATCCAACTGATGTATTGTTTGCCGCTCCCGGCCGCGCCGCCGAGAAACCATTTCGTCAGATGGGCCAGTATGGGCAACGCCCCGCCATTGCGACCCAGCACCAAGCCGATTCGGAACAGCACGCGGCGGGTGTGGAGTGAGGCGGCGGCGTAGCAGGCCTTTTCCCAAAGCCGGCAGACTTCCGCCAGCGAATTCCGGCCGTTGGGAGTCGTTTCGTCGCACCACTGGTCACGGCAATTGCCGTAGAAACCAACGGCGCCCGCTTGCACCCAGACGCGCGGCGGTCGTTTGACGTGGCAGATGGCTGCGGCAATGGCGCGCACCGCGTTGACGCGCGATTCGGTGATTTCACGGAGGTTTTCCGGCGTGTGACGGCAATTGATGTTGCGCCCGGCGAGATTCACCACGGTTTCCGCTCCATCCAAAAATTTTATCCACCCGCCGATATGTTCACCATCCCACTCCACTTCCTTGACCTCGTCATCTTCGTCACGTTCGCGCAGTTCGCGGGTCAGAACGACGACTTCGTAATCGCGCTGGAGCAATTCCTTTGCGAGCGCCTGACCCAGGAACCCGCTGCCACCGGCCAGCACGATGCGTTTTTTGTTCATGTTCAAACTTTAACTATGAGGCAGATCCAGTGCCAGTTTTGGCGCGTTTCCACTGGTGAACGGGTTCTTTTCAAAATGCGCAGCTTCCAGGCTTCCGAGCCAGTTTCGGATCAACCCGCATACGGCGGCGGCATTCAAACGCTCGTGTTTAGCCGGATATTTTTCGAGATTCGCCAGCGCGAGCTTGAACAGCGCGGCGGCGGGATGCGGACGATTTTTTTGCAGATGGACAAATGCGCCGGCCAGTTGAATCAGCCCTTTGTAAAACGCGCCGTTGGATCCGTGTTTGTCCTGGAGCCATAAATCTTCGAGCACGTCGTGCGCTTCATAAAAAAGCTGGCGGTTGAAACAATCGAAATAACCGAGGTAATGCGCGTCGAGTTCCTGTCCGCGGAAGGACTCGATCTGGGCAGCGATGCGGGCGCTCTTGTGACTCACGGATTAAGATTAAAGTCCAAAACCAAAAGTCCAAAGTAAAACTTGGTAGGGCGGCGCAGCAGAGACTGTCTCAAAAGTTTTTATTGGATGGGGGCGAAGGCAAAGGGG
>DAIRTX010000138.1:0-5347 GCA_036803685.1 Verrucomicrobiota bacterium
CGACGGAGCACGCCTCGACGGAGCACGCCTCGACGGAGCACGCCTCGACGGAGCACGCCTCGACGACGGATCGAAAATTTTAAAGTGCGAGCGCCCCATTTTTCAGATCGGCGGACTCGGTTCGGCGTCCCGCTATTTCGTCGCGCATCTCACTGACAAAGGCATTCGTCTGCGCACAGGTTGTTTCTTCGGATCAATTGCCGACTTCAGGGCGAAACTTAAAATCACTCACAAAGACAACACGCACACCGTTGAATATGAGGCGGCGATTACGTTGATCGAAGCCCACTTCAAGCTTTGGCCCAAGGTGAAATGAGTTTTATCGGGCTATGTCTCAAACGGAGGAACGCCGCATCGCGGCCATCGCAGAACTCATTTTCAAACGCGGCGGCGTGGCGGGTGCCATCCGCCGCATTGTCTTTGGCTGGAACGGCCGGTTCTCGTCCGTCCAGATCGGCATCGCGCTCGACCGGCGTTACCCGCTGCTCACGCCCGGCAAACACCAGGTCTCAGATTGTCTCGACTGGATGGAACGGAAACGTCTGATCGAATGCGTCGCGTGCAAACACACCAAAATCTATCAGCGCAGGCAGCGTCATGAAACAAATCACGTTCAACTTCAAAGCCCGGTTCGCGGCGGACGTGGAGAGCGGGGCAAAAACCTCCACGATCCGGCTCTTCCTGAAAACCACCCCGCCAAAAAAGGGCGACCGATTAAAGCACTTCACTGGGATGCGTACCAAGCAGTGTCGGCGGCTGTTGCAGCCTATTTGCCGGGAATGTCTCCGCATCCAGATAACGGAAAACAAAATCGTCCTGGGCAAACAGCAGTTGACGCGGGCCGAGGAAAATCAACTGGCAGTAAACGACGGATTCACGAACGCGGCCGAGCTGCGGACGTTCTTCCGTTCAACCTACGGTTTCCCGCTCCCCGGCAAGCCGCATTGGGTGAGCTGGCATTGATATGACTCCGCGCCGAACATTGTGGTTCGCTGGCGAAGTCGCGGTCCCCGCCGGCGCCTTCCAGGGCGAAGATGAGGGGGTCCATTTTGATTGAATTAAAAGTGGCCTGCCCGCGTTTCAGCGCGAACAGGCCGCGACAAACCCAAAGGAACTTTACTCCTATGAGCAAGCCGCAAGGTGGCTTTAAACCGACCGGGTTTCCCGGTCAAACCAAAACGATGTTTTACAACGAAGGAAATCCCGCCGCGCTGTTGGTCACCAACAAGGCTGGCCGGCGCGTTAGGAATACGATGCCATTCCCCAGGGCCGAGGCTGCGCTCGATTGGTGCCGTCAACACGCCTGCGTCTTCGTTTTTTTGCCCGTTGACCTGGCTAAAAACTGATGGGCTTTAAACGACCATCTTCGTCCGCAGAATGAACGAGAAAGAAAAATCACATGAGTGTTAGGCCGTTCGTCGTCTCTGACCTTTTGGCATGTGCTGAAATCGTCGGCGACATTTGGGGCAAACAGTTCGCCGCCGAAATAATTGAGGACTGTCAGCCCAGCGATGACTACGACTTCGTTGAACGCTTCGTGGCCGACAGGCACGGAATCGTGGTCGGACTCTGCGGCATTTATCGGCTCAAAGTCCATCCTGAAAATTACGTCGGCGTTGATTGGTTTGTGGTGTCGCAACGCCACCAACGAAAAGGCATCGGAACTCAACTGCTGACTGAGGCGCTTCGGAGAACATTTGGAAGAATCGTTTTCGTGTGGGCAACAGAACAGGCTGAATCGTTCTATGCCAAATACGGATTTGTGCGCTCTGACTACCCGCTACAGCCACGGGAAGGCGATGCGCTGATGATAAAAAAATGACTCCAGCCACACATCACCGTCGAATCCTCTATGGCAAGCGCCGCCGGGCCGCGTTCGTGCGCGCCGGCCTGCGCAGCGATGGTGTGCCGCGGGCAAAGCGCAAGCCGTGCGGTTGCCTGGCTGGGTCGTGCCTCAAGTGCGCCATGACCACCAATGCGCGGATCACCAAGCCGGCGCTGGTCGCGTCAATGTTTGCCGATTATCAAACGGGCATGTCGCTGGAAGCTGTCGGGCGGAAATATCCTCAGGCCAATGGCAAGCCGCGCGTGCACGGTTGCATCAGAGATTTATTCGTGCGGCGCGGACTTGTAGTTCGCCCCTTCCGGGTTCCCAAGCTCGGCTTTGGGGTGCGCATCCCGGAGCCGGCGGCGAAAGTGGTCCGGGCACTGATCGCTGGGCTGAAGCATCTGGCGGTCCCCCGGCCACTCAAGCAGGTCTGGAAAAGGTGGTCGTTTGCAAAACGCCGGGGCTTCATCAAGAAACTGCGTGTGAAATTTCCATCCACGCGCCCGACGGGGCCGTTCTCGAAAAATGTGGAGCCGTTTGAATATGGCGCGCCGCGGGTGCATGAGATCGCCGCCGTGATGAATGTGGGGCGCAATTCACAGACCAAAGTCATCGCGCTCAAGCCGGGCAGCGAGGGGGTGATCTGGAACGGGCAGATTTTCTTTTGGGCGCACGATTGCTACGTGCGCGGCTGCGGCTGGAGACCAGGCGAAGGCCGGCCAGTTTTGTCTCGCGTCATCTGGGAGAAACGTCATCGCAAGCCCGTGCCCGACCAATTCACCGTCATCCAACTGGACGGCAACAAAAATAACTTCAATCCGCGCAACCTCGGCCTGCGCTCAATGGCGGATTGCGCGCGGATGAATGCCTGGCACCGCCGGCCGGAGCGATATCCCGGCCTGATGACGCGCGCGGCTGCCAAGGCCTGGATCACGCGCGACCGAAACAGGACGCTGAAGGATCGCGCGCAGACGGCCGCGTTGCTCGACCGATTTCAAACCCCTAATAATTCAACCCGCGGGCTGCTGGCCTCACTCGAATGGAGGAAAAATTGCGGCCTTTTTTTAAACGTGCGGCGCAGCAGCACCGCCCTACCAAAAACAAAACCATGAATGCACAAACGCTTGAACTGCCTGATCGGAATACCATTAAACGATTTGTCCGCCCCGGCCGGCCGGTGCAGCTGGTGGAAAAGAACGGCGTGCCCGCCGCGGAACTTGGAAACGTGCGATCCGAGTGGATGGACGTGACGCCGGAAAAAGCCGCGCGATGGCTGAAAAATAACTTCGTCAACCGGCCGGTAAGCGATGACGTGGTGGCTGCCTATGCGCGAGACATGTTTAACGGCGTCTGGCAAGCGACGCACCAGGGCGCCGCTTTCAATGACCGGGACGAGTTGATTGACGGGCAGCACCGGCTGCTGGCCATCGTCCGCTGCGGGAAAACCATCCGCATGATGGTCACGTTCGGGCTGCCGTCGAAGATTGCGGGCAGCGAGATGACGACGATGGATTGCGTGGATCGCGGGCGCACGCGCAGTGTGGCGGACCAGCTCAAGATTCAGCATGGATTGAAAGACGGCAGGCTGATTGCACAGGTGGCCGCCGCGTTGAGTGGTTTGTGTTATGAGCGCATCCGGCGGCTGAGTGTGGGGCAGACGCTGGATATTTCCCGCGAGTTCAAGGACGGAATGGATTTTGTCATCGAGCACCGGTCTAAAAGGGCCGGGCTGAGGTCCGCCGGCGTGCTGGCCGGGTTTGCCTTCGTGATGCAGTCCACGGTCGGGACAAAAAATCCCTTCAGCGCAATGCCGCGCTTCACACAGTTGAACTCAGGGGAAAACATTGATCGGTTTCCGGCGGTCAAGCTGCTCCGAGACTTTTTGACCGGACAGGAGGCGACGTTGATCCTGTCTTCGATGAATCGCGGGATCGCGGAGTTGACGGTGCAGGTGCTTTACCTGGAGTTGAAGGAGCGGCGCGTGCAGAAATTGGAGCTGTCCATGGACGGGGTGAATCATTTCCGGGCCGCGCAGCCGGAGCGGGTGGCTAAGGTGGCGGCAATGTTCAAACTGCCGGCAACGGTTGAACTAAAACCGTCCCCCAGTGCGGGCCTGGTCGCCGGTCAAAAACTCAATTCCTGCGAATGTGGGCGGACTTATCCGGGGGAAAAACACAAAGATGGCTGCCCGTTTTGCCGGAAGGCGAATGCCATCGTCGGCTACCGCTTCGATGCTGGAATTAAATTGAAACGGATCAAAAGCGACGAAGTTTTGGTGGGGGAATCTGAATGAGCAACACTGCCCGACAACTTATTGAGAGGTTGCACGCGCTCTATGTGCAGCTCACCGGACTGGCCATTCCACTGGATATGCAGCGCGAGACGATTTGGTTCGAGTGGCAGCGCCGCGGCCACGGCGAGCAGGAGCTTCGCGACGTGGTCGCGCACCTGCGGCGGGGCATCCGCGAGCAGCGGCGAAACCCCGGCGCTCTCAAGTTCCGTAATCTGATCGGCCAGCCGGATTATTTCGAGGAGGACCTGGCCGAAGCCAGGGCGGCGCAGCGCGCGTTCCGTGCCCGGCCGCAGGGCGATAAACGGTCCGTGCTCAAAACTGCCGGTCGTGATACGTCGCCCAAGGGCGCGGCCAAGTCTGCCGCGGAGATCGTGGCCGGCGAGGGTTTTAAACAGTTTGTGAACCTCAAAAAGACCATCCGATGAAGCCTGTTGATCTGCGCAATGCGACGTTCGCCGGCCTCCGCCAGCAGTTGGATGGCCTGCGTAAAGACGTGTATACGGCCTGGGGGAAGTTCGGCCCTGGCACTACACGCGAGGTGGCTGAAAAATGCGGCATTGACCTGCTCACGTTTCGTCCGCGCACGACTGAGTTGTGTGAGATCGGCCTGGTGGAGTTGTGGGGTGCGACCCGCTCCAGCGAAGGAGTTTATCGGGTCGTGAAGGAAGATCGCTGGGATGCCTGGCGTTCGGATGTGGTGAACTCTCAACTGTTATTGATCTGATGAAAACGACCAACAATAAAGCACAGGCAGAAATGCCGTTCGTGGAGCCGATGATTCGTGTGCCGGTGATCAAGGTTCGGCAGCCTGACGGCAGTCTCCTGTTCAAGGCCGGCCGGCCGGAGATTGTGGAGGAGGAAGTCAGTGTGGTAATGTTTCACAAAGAGACGGGCGTAAGCCCACGCCACATTGTAAGACTCTGTGACGAGGGGTTAATCCAGCATCGCCGGTTGACTCCCAAAAAGGTCAGTAAAATCCTTATCCCGCGCTCTGAAATTGACCGATACAAAAACCTGCACGGGGACGTATGAACTGTGGCTCTTTTTTGAGGATGATTCGACCCATTCCAAACCCTCGCCGGAATCATCGGCCTCTCTCCATCAGAATCCCTTGTCAAATCAAGCCTATTGAAGCCTATTAGGCCCTGTTCTCAGCGACGCACCTTGGCGGCTTGGAAACAATCGTTCATTCGGAGCCTCCTCACGTCGGCTGCTACTTCTTTAAC
>DAIRTX010000139.1:0-5261 GCA_036803685.1 Verrucomicrobiota bacterium
GGCGAATCCGGCCAATGGCCTCGTCCCGGATCGGAGCGCGACCGGCTCGGCCTGCAGCATCGCAGCGGTGGGGTTTGGGCTGACTGCCATCGGTATTGGTATTGACCATGGTTGGATCTCACGGACCCAGGGCGTGACGCGAGTCCTGACGACGTTGAACACCTTTCTTCAAGGGCCGCAGACGAACAGCACCTCAGGCACGATCGGGTATAAGGGATGGTTCTACCATTTCCTGGATATGAACACCGCCTTGCGTGCACCAAGCTCGGAGCTTTCTTCCATTGACACGACCTTGTTGCTGTCGGGAATACTCTATTCCAAACAGTATTTCAATGGCACCAACAGCGATGAAACCAGCATTCGGACAATGGCGGATGCGATATTTAACCGGGTGGATTGGAATTGGATGGCTCGAGGCACCGACGCTGTATCCATGGGCTGGTTCCCGTCCGGGAGTTTCATCGCGGGCAATTGGATTGGCTACGACGAAGGGATGATTCTCTATTTGCTCGGCCTTGGCATCGCGACCAACCCCTTGCCTGCTTCAGCGTGGACCCAGTGGACCAGCGGATACACGTGGGCCACCTATTATGGTGAGTCCTTCGTCCCGTTTCCTCCCTTGTTTGGGCACGAGTACTCCCACTGCTGGGTTGACTTCCGCCATATTGCGGACTCTTACATGAACAGCCACAGCAGCACCTACTTCGAGAACTCACGGCGAGCGGCCTTGGCCAACCGGGCTTACTGCATTGCCAATCCGTTGAACTGGGTTGGCTATAGCGGCAACGTTTGGGGATTGACCGCCTGTGATGGTCCAACGGGCTACAATGCGCACGGCGCCCCGCCGGCCCTGAATGATGACGGCACGATCGCCCCCACCGCGCCTGGGGGGGCCATGGCCTTCACCCCCGAATACTCGTTGCCGACTTTGCAATACTTCTACAGCCACTTCCGGAGGAACATTTGGACAGCCTATGGCTTCCGCGACGCGTTTAACCTGAGCGTCCAGTGGTATGGTTCTGATGAGCTGGGAATTGATCAAGGCCCCATCGTCATTATGATTGAAAACTATCGCACCCAGCGCCCTTGGCGGCTTTTCATGCAAAACGAAGAGGTCCAACGCGGGCTGCAACGCGCGGGCTTTGTCTCGCTGCCTTTTATGGCGCTCAGGATTCAGGCGCTGCCCGTTCAGAACGCTGTCAGCCTGACCTGGGACGCCCCGGCTGGCCGCACTTATCAAGTCGAATACTCACCTGACCTTATAACCTGGTTCGCCGCGCCGACCGGGGAAGTGATCGCCACAGGTCCCACCGCAAGCTGGACCGATGGCGGCCCTCCCGGCACCGCAGCCCTGCCCTTCACTGTTCCTCAAAGATTCTACCGCGTCTTCCAATTCGGTTCCCCGTAGGCCAAGCAGTTGAATTGATTGAACCACGGATGAGCCCGGCTGAAGACACCTTGAGTGGGCTTCACCGGTGGATGCCTTGGGTTTTGCGGTTGGCCGTGAATCCGCGATTGAAGTGCTGCCTGTAAAATGAAAGTTTTCACCCTTTCCCAAAATCCACTCGGGCGAAAAATGGACCTCCGCGATGAAGTCAGCGCGGCCCACCGCCACCGAAGGGTATGCGGATTACGCAGTCTCAAGGTCCGGCAGTGAGAATCCTCGGCCGGTGTCCAAGCAAAAACGAAGCCGCCGAAAAAAATTGGGGCAGAAGGATTTCCTTCTGCCCCACATTGTGCCCCTTTCCTCACACGTTCGCGGCCCAAACCGCGCTGAGTTCGTTGCCGTGTTGGCGGGGTGAAAAATTAGATGCGGCGACGACGCAACAAGAGTGGCACCATGCCCAGACCCAAGAAAGCAAGCGTGGAAGGTTCCGGAACGGGGGTGATACTGATATCCCCGAAGACCGCTGTCCCGCCCTGGGTCGGATCGGTGGGAACGTTTTGGATTTGGAAATAGCCCCCCAGCGTGTTGCCGCTGACGTTCATCCCACCGGGTAAGTCGAAGTAGGTGTTGCCAGGCGATGATGCTGCGAACTGCCCGTTCACGGAATACTGAAATGCATTCAAGCCGGTGTTCGGGTCAACGACATAGTTCAACCCCATGAGATACGTTTCGCCTAGTACGTAGTTTGGGACGCTTCCACCGGCACCGGGATAACCACCGGCTGCGGGAGAGAACGGGTAATACGAAGGCCCTCCGCCTTGGAAGACCGCTCCTGCATTCCCACCCTGCCCAACGATGACGGTTGATAGATCGCCGTAGAAAGTGCCGTTTAGATTGCTGAACAGCCAACCGGCTTCCAGGCCGTAGAGGGGAGTGCCGCCGGTCAACGTCACGGTGAAGGAAGCATTGAAGTAGTCACCATTCTGGAATTGGTAGGCGCTCGCTCCCCCATTGTTCGAGAACTTCCAAGCATCGCGGTTGGCGTAGCCGCCCGCCTGGCTGACGCCCGCCTCACTTAACGAGATAAGCCCTGGATAGGCGTTGACCGGGGTGAACGTGGCACCAGGGATATCGTTGAAAAGACGCGGCTGAATGATAGCCGAGTTGATGCTACCGACCTGGGCATAGGCTCCGGTGGCGGCCGCCAGGCAAAGGCCGATGATTGTCGCCTTGCATGTGTAACGCTGTAATGAGTTCATGGTTGAATCCTTGAGTTGATTTTGAGTTGTTTGTTAGACTGAATCACGTCTTAATATCCATTGTTAGACTGAATCATATCTTATATTAAGGAATAGCAGACGCCCGAAAAGATGTCAAGCGAATACTTTTTTAATTTTTTCACAGTCATCCCACAGGAATTCCACAAAAACCCTCGAAAATTGGGCGTTTTTGACGTTTTTTTGTGCTATGGGATGGGATGAGCCGCTTTTTTGAGCCATGCAATTTAAAATCGCCAATAAAATCAATGGTTTTAAGCCTGTTTCCCATGGGATGGCTCTGAATTTTTTCCCAAAATCACAGCGCAACTGAGCCGAAGCGGATCCGCACGGTCTGATCCGCAATCGGATGGCTTGCTCACGGAGTCTTCGCCGGAACTGCCTTTTTGCTCCAGCGCACGGTCGCCGGCTTTGCCTGGCTGGTTGAGTTGCCGCCGATCCGGATTATGAATTCCCCCGGTTCCCAGTCGTATTCCAGTTTGCCATTATAGAATTTCAAATCTTCAGGGGTGATGCGGAACGTCACCTCCCTGGTCTCGCCCGGCTGCAAACGCACTTTTTGGAACCCCCGCAGGTCCTCCACGCTGCGCGTCACACTGGCCACCGGCTGACTGAGATACAACTGCACCGTCTCCTCACCGGCACGCTTCCCCGTATTGGTCAGGCCGACCGACACCACCAGCGTCTCCTCATCTGCCAGCGCGGTCTTGCTCAGCTTGACGTCGCCGTAGGAAAACGTCGTGTAGCTCAAGCCGTAACCGAACGCATACAACGGGTCATTCGGCACGTCGAGGTAACGGGAAACATACTTGGCTCCCGGATCACCCTTGTAGGGCCGCCCCGTGTTCTTGTGATTGTAATAAATGGGGATTTGGCCGACGTTGCGCGGAAAAGTCGCCGTCAGTTTCCCCGACGGATTGTAATCGCCGAACAGCACATCGGCCACGGCATTGCCCGCTTCGGTGCCGCCAAACCAGGTTTCGAGAATCGCGCCGCAATGCTCCGCCTCCCAGGTCAACGTCAACGGCCGGCCGTTCATGATTACCAGCACGACCGGTTTCCCGGTTTCCACCAGCGCTCGCAACAGTTCCTTTTGATTTTCTGGAAGTCCGATGTCGCTGCGGCTCGCGGCCTCGCCAGTCATGCCCGATGATTCCCCCAGCCCCGCCACCACCCCGTCCGCGCGGGCCGCCACTGCCACCGCTTCCGCCAGCATCTCTCGCGGCGAACGCCCGTCCACCGGAAGCTCCGCGCCGAACGCCTTCAGCGTTGCCCGCAGCGCCGGATCATCCACGAGGTTCGCGCCTTTCGCGTGCAGGATCGTCACCGCGGAACCGGCCACATTGCTGATCCCCGTCCGAACGCTGACCGCCTGTCGCCAGTCGCCGGCGGCACGGGAGCAGCCCAGCAGATTCTGCTGGTCATCCGCCAGCGGACCCACCAATGCAATGATCCCGGATTTCCTCAAGGGCAGGATCTGCCGGTTGTTTTCCAGCAGGACGAACGATTGCTCCGCGATTTCCCGCGCGGCTTTCCGGCTTTCCGGCGTGAGGATTTCCCCGCGAGTCCGCTCTTCCGTGCAGCCGTGATACGGATTGGCAAACAACCCGAGCTTGTATTTCGCCTCAAGGATTCTCCGGCAGGCTTGATTGATCATTGACTCTGAGATTTCTCCATGCGCGGCCAGTTCCGGCAAATACTTGAGGAAGGTTTCGCCCACCATGTCCATGTCCACCCCGGCTTTCAGGGCCAATTCGGCATCCTTTCGCAAATCGCCCATGCCGTGATCGCTCATCTCATTGATGGCCATATAGTCCGTGACGATGAAGCCTTGGAAACCCCACTGCGTTCGCAACAGGTCCGTGAGCAGCCAGCGATTGGCCGCTGCCGGCACCGCGTCAATTTCATTGAAGGAACACATGACGCTGCCGGCTCCGGCCTCCACCGCCGCCCGGTACGGTGGCAGGTAATACTCGTACATCTGGCGGCGGCTCATATCCACAGTGTTGTAGTCCCGGCCCGCCTCCGCCGCGCCGTATAAGGCAAAATGCTTCACGCACGCCATCAGCGCGTTGCTCCGGCTGAGGTCGCCGCCCTGGTAGCCACGCACCATCGCCCGGGCGATCTGCGCGCCCAGATACGGGTCTTCCCCCGCTCCTTCCGCAATTCTTCCCCACCGCGCGTCCCGGGCGATATCCACCATCGGCGAGAACGTCCAGTTCAAGCCATCGGCGCTCGCTTCAGCCGCGGCAATGCGCGCGCTCCGCTCAATTGAATCCAGGTTCCAGGTGCAGGAAAGCCCGAGCGGGATCGGAAAAACCGTCTTGTAGCCGTGAATGACATCGTACCCAAACAGCAGCGGGATGCCCATACGGCTCTCCTTTACGGCCAGCGATTGCAGCTTCCGCACCGCCATCGGCGTGTCGGTGTTGAGAACCCCGCCCACCAGGCCTTGGCGAACCTTTGTTTCCGCGTCCCGGCTAAACTGCGGCCCAGTCATCTCGAAGCCCACCGACAGCAGGTTCAACTGCCCGATTTTTTCCTCCAGCGTCATCCGGCTCATCAAATCGCCAATGAAGGCGCTCATTTTGGGATCG
>DAIRTX010000140.1:0-4904 GCA_036803685.1 Verrucomicrobiota bacterium
GGCTTTCTGGTGCAACTGCTTGGCGCGAAATTCGGCCATCTCTTTGACGCGCTCAAAAACCTGTAGGAGCCGACGTGACGAGGCTCAAATTAAATGAAAATTAGAGACTCCTCACGTCGTCTCCTACGGTTCTCAAAAAGCCTCCTTTGGATTGCGTTCGAGGAAAGCCATCGTTGCGAGTTCGGCCTGCTGGATGTGCAAATCCCTGGCCTCCGAAAACTGGAGCAACGGACTCAAATAATAAGTGCCGGCGGGGTCAATGATGACGACGCGCTCGCGCTGTTTGAATTGGGAGACGATGTGGTAGCGGTCCATCGCCGAGAGCAGCAACACGGCGACGATGAAGAAGAACCAGAACCACGGCAGCCGGTCACGCCGCCAGCCACACGGAAAGTTTCAGCCGCCGCATGGAGGAAAAAATGAGGTAAGCGCCGAGGCACGGAAGAATTGTTCAATGCTTGGAACCGACCCGAATGGCCCTAAGTTAGGGCCCAGCAAAAACGCATATGTTTTAAAGGGTTTCGAGGACTGTATTCCGCTCCTCAATGAAGGAGCAGCAAATGCCTGCAAAACCTGGCATTTCCAAAACTCAAAGCGAAACACGGTCAAAAAGTTGGCCGAAACTGATGGGGCAGTGACAGTTTTGTAAGTTGTTTGGGTTCAATGGTATATTCCTTAACTAAGGGCCATTCGGAACCGACCCCTTCATGGCATGAGGCCGATGAAATGACCGATGCCGCACGCCGGTTCCAAAATGTTGCCGCCATTGAAACCAAATCGTCACTTGCATTTCTTTGGCAATCCGTTAAACCTTCGTCAGTTCTTTTCTAGCGCCAGGAAGTCAGTTTTTCTTGGCATAGGGTCTTTGCGTTGCGAGGAATCGAATCTCATTCCGAAAACCACAGCCAATGGTCATCTGCAATCAGCAACATCAAACTCATAAAGTTTGCCTCGATACGCGAGCAATCGCGTGTCCTGGCGTGCTTTTGTGAGAGGCGCTACTTGGCTGTGGTTGCCTGGAATGAGTGCGCGCTGGGCGCGCATTCTCTCCTTGAAAATTCTTCACACAGATTTAACCCAGTCGTCGTCAAGTGAGCATGGTTCAGGAATAAAGTTGGGAGGATTGCTGACGCAGTTTTACAAGCAGCTTCATCCGAATGCTTCCGACCCTTTGGCATCTACATTAAAAGGTTTGGTCATTGAAACAGCAGATTCCGGCACGACAAACTATGGGCCAAGTTACCGCTTCGGCTGGGGATTGATGAACACCAAAACTGCGGCTACGCTCATAAATCAGGACGCAACTAATGGTCTGAAAAACCAGATCAAAGAAGTTCTCCTGCCAAACGGACAATACATTCAGTTTCCTGTCGTGAGTGCGGGCAGCACAAACAGCCCGCTTAAAATCACGATTTGCTGGACAGACCCTGTCGGTTCTCCCAACGCTGTAACTAACCTAAACAATCCCGCACCGAAACTCGTCAACGATCTTGACCTCCGGATATTTGCTCCCAACGGCGCGACAAATTTTCCGTGGATTCTCAATCCCGATTTGACGAATCACACTTCCGCCGCCCGTTCCGCTGCCGCGACAAAAGGCGACGACAGCCGCAACAATGTTGAGCAGGTTTATATTCCGAATCCAACAAATGGCATTTATACCGTGAAGGTGACGCACAAAGGCAACTTGCAGAGCAATGGCGTCCAATGGGTTTCGATTGTGTTGAGCGGAAACGTGGCGCAACAGCCGCCGCCACTGCAAATCAGCCAGATTCTACAAACTGGCACGAATCAGATGGCGGTTGGTTGGCCTGCGGTTGTTGGTGCACAGTATCAGGTGCAAGCGAATAGCGACTTGACAACGACCAACTGGATAAACACGGGCGGCATCATCAGTGCTCGGCTTACAAATGTAGTGGCGCAAGTGACGATGAGCGGCTCGCAAGCGTTCTATCGCATTGTTCAACTCCCGTGAAACCATTGAACACTCACAAAACATGGGCGTGGGGCACAAGCCTCGCGCTGATGTTTTTCGCCAGCGCAACGACGTGGAGTCAAGGCATCGTTTATAGTTCCCCGCAGCAACCGATACATTATTCCGCAGGTTTCCTCGACTCGCAAACATCCATTGATGTAAATGGTGATGGAGTGCCTGATTTTACAATAATATCCACGTCCGGTTTTAGTGCAAGTATAGCACCCTTGGGAAATAACAGTCTCGTTGCCATTCCCGAACCATCGCCAGACTTGGGTTTTTTTGTGGCAGCAATAAATCAAGGAACGAGCATTGGCTCCTCTCTTGATCCGCTTCTCAATGCACAGTGGTATAACAATCAAACCGATCAATTTGGCAATGCCGCGATTGGGGCACAGGCGGGATTTGATCAGCAAATTGTGGTGCTGGGCTATTTTGCTGGACAACCTTCCGCTTATGTCGGCTTCGACTTAATTGATAACGGGAATAGTTATTATGGCTGGATTCAACTTTCAAATCCTCTGCCACTCGTTAATGGACGAGTGGTGGATTGGGCATATCAAAGTTCGCCAAACATACCTATTATGGCGGGCGCAGTGCCGGAGCCAAGCCCCTTGGCATTGCTGGTTTTGGCTGGCGTGGCGGTTGGTCTTGTGCGCCGCAAGCATTCAACTCCGTGAGAAAATCGAACCCCGTAAAGGCATGGACGTGGGGCGCAAGCCTCGCGCTCATGCTTGCTGCAAATGAAACGGCGTGGAGTCAAGGCGTCGTTTACGTCGTTCCGCCACAGCCATATCATTATAGCGATCTGCCAACGAGCCAGAACATTGATGTAAACGGCGACGGCATTGCGGATTTTAATCTGAGTTCGCCAAACGGCATTCAGATTGATCTGAACCCGCTCAACAATAACAGCATCCTTGCCGTGCCGGAACCATCGCCGGACATCGGAGTTTTAATTGCTGCGCTTACGCAAGGCGTGCCTATTCCGACATCGGCATCTTCACTCGATCCTGCTTTTGTTTGGCATGGCACAAACTCGCCTTCTGGCGGTTCCGCAACGATTGTTGCCGCTTCATCCATTGGCTCTATCGGTTATTTTCAGGGCCACACGAATGCCTATGCTGGATTTGAGTTGAACATGGGGAATGCAAATTATCTTGGCTGGTTTTACATTCAAAATCTTGGTGCCAACATCGGACAAATCAGTGAATGGGCTTACGAAAGCACTCCCAGCATACCCATTGCGGCGGGCGCAGTGTCCGAGCCTTCCGCCTGGGTGCTGACGATCATTGGCGGATTAGCAGGATTGACCCCGGCTTGGGTTCGCCGGATAAAGAAACTATGAAACACATAAAACACAGTTGGTTCATCGCGGTGTTGATGTTGAGCATTCAACTGCTGCGTGGGCAGGGCACCATCGCCTATTTCAACGGCCAGGCATTTCAACTTCCGGGGATGGAGGGTTACGCCAACGGAGTTGATTTTGATGGCGACGGCAATTTAGACTTCACTTTCTCGGCCAGCGGGATGATTTGCACGGCGGACATCCCTATCAGCTTTTGCTCCCAGTCCTATTACATTTCGGCCACAGGCACCAATGCCTTGTTGTGGCAGGGCAATCAAATTTTTGTAATGCCAGCCGGGAATTTGATTGGCAGCATCGCCCCATCAAACGCCGTTTGGGGCAATCCCGGACAAGGTGGAATCTTGACCAGTTTTAATTCCAGTCCGCGCGATGGCACCTCGTCATGGACGCCGCCCTTGCAGACGCTTACCAACGGCTACCTCGGCGTCCGTTTTTATGCAGCGGACGGAAGACACTATGGCTGGATTCACGCCCGGTTGCCGGATCAAAGTTTGGGCACGAATGGCTTTCCAGCGGAATTTTCTCCGGTGATCGTGGATTGGGCTTATGAAACCCGCGTTGATACAGCCATTGCGGCTGGCGCAAAAACCGTCACGGCCTTGCAAGCCGCGCCGCAAGTGATTCGCGCGGGCTATTTGCGGCTAAACTGGCAGACGGAAACCGGTAAAACCTATCAAATCCAAAGCACAGAAAACCTGCTCCTACCGTTCTGGACGAACTTGGATTTTATCATTGTGGCGACGGCCACCAACGCCATGACGGATATTCCCATGACGAGCGGGGCAAAATTTTATCGGATAGTTGAAGCCAACTAAACTCATGTTGCGTTGCCAGAACTTGGGCGTTGCTTTGTATCGGAATGGCATTTTTCTGCGTCTCGAAAATGAAAAGCGGCCTTCGTTGCTGAAGGCCGCTCGCTGCTGCTGGATTTGAATTTATTTGCCCGGCGTTGTCGGCGGGGGAGTTGGCGGGGTGCCGCCGTTGCCGTGTCCGCCGCCGGTGTCCACGATGATGCGGGCGCGTTTCCACGCTTCAATAAACCGCTTGCCGGCGTCCGTGCCGTCGAATTGCAAAACGAGATCGTCCAGGTCGGCGACTTGTTGCATTAAACCGGCGGTGTCGGTGTCCACTTCTTTCAGGAGCGTGCTGCGGTTCACAATCTGGCCGCGCGGCAGATTCATCACGCCGGTAAAAGCATTGATGGCATTCGTTAAGGTGGTAATGCGGGCGGCGGTCACGCCGCGTCCGGCGGCGTTGGGTTCGGCTTGCGTGGCGGTGCCGAGATCGCGGATGGCGGTGGTTTTGTCGAGCAGGTCTTGGTTGCGGAGTTGCACAATCTCGCTTTTGGTCACGTCCACTTGGCCGAGTTTGTCGAGATTGCCGGTTTTCTTGAAGTGGTTCGCCAGTGCGCGGGCAAGAATGAACGCGGCATTTTCCAGCGCGGTTTCCGCCGCCGAACTGGCGTCGCCGCCGCCGCCGGTGGCCGCATCCGCCTGCGCGGCCAAGACGGTGATGTTGCCGTAATTGGTTTGCAGTTGGGCCATGTCCGTGCCGAAATCG
>DAIRTX010000141.1:0-4533 GCA_036803685.1 Verrucomicrobiota bacterium
GGCGGCAGTGCCAGCGGGTCTTTCGGGGTGATGCGGTCAATGCCCGTTTTCTTGTCGCGGGTCAACTGCAGGTTGTAGTTGTCAAGCAACGCGAGCAGGGCATTTTCGGCCGAGATGTTTTCCCACCGGATGGACAACGTCGGGTCAACCCGGACTTGGCCGTTGGCGTCCGGCTGGCCGAAGCCGATTTTCGGGTCGAGCATATAATTGATTCCGGCCCGGCGCGCGAGGCTCTCGATGGCGACGGTGAGGGCGGTGTCGGAAAATTGAATCAACGGAATGCCTATGCCGGCCTCGGCCGCCGGGGCAGGGCTGCCAGCAACCGGCACACCATTAGTGGCGGCCTCCAAGATCACCGTCGCGTTGGTGATGACGACGATCGGCGGAATTTGATTTGTGGTTTCCGTGACAACATTGTTGGTCGTGGCAACGATAACAATGTTTGATGGGTTGTTGGTGTCAACGGGCTGGCTGTCCAGGGTGGCGTTGGTTTGCGCTTGGGCGGCCAGCAGGCTGGCCAGTCCGGCGAGCAGGATGTTGCAGGCGATTTTTTTCATGGCTCAATTTGTGTTTTTTTTCTGGTGCGGCTTCGAATTAAATTTTGTCTTTCAATCAACGGTGATTTTTATTTTGAAATCATTGCGTTTTGAAATTGAGTTCGTGTTTCTGGCCGTTGATGTCAATCACCACGACATTGGGCCGGATTTCCAGACAGCGGATATGAACCCGGCCACCGGGGGTTTTGACATCCCCCTCGTCGCCCACGGCGAAGGTGTGGTTGTTGATGATGACCAGTGCGCCCTTGGCATCACGGTAGAAACCTTTGACGGTCAGGGAATTGATTTCAACCATTTTGCTATTGATCACGGCCAATTGAAATACGCGGCTTGATTCAGGAAAAAACGGATCGCGTCCCTCTCCGGCATTGGTGGGCACGGCAAATACTGAACGGGCCGGAGGCGCCTTGGCGATCGAATTAGTTGGCGCTGCGCCCAAGGCCGGCCCGGCCGCAACCAAGGCCAGAAAAACCATCAATGAATAGAGGAGGCAGGTTTTCACAGGGTATCAAGGGTTTGGTTTGACCAGCGTGACCACGTCCATATGAAAGTTTAAACGTTCCGTGGCTTCTCCGGCCGCGTTATTGGCCGGCTCGATTGACAGATTGAGCAGCCGCATATGCGGGAAGTTGTTTTCAAAGTCGGAAACGAATTTGCCCAGATCATGATAATAGGCGGTGCCGTTCAGGCTAAGCTTGACCTGCCGGTAGGGAAAACCAGCGAGTAGATCCACATCGCTTAACACTCCCTGGCCGATGCTGGGTATGTCCACATGATATGAGGATTTAAACCGGCGGAGAGTGTCATAGGTCCAGGCCGAGATGTCACCGGTGGCAACGTCTTCTTCGGCGAGGTTGAGCTGCCGGGAAATTTCGTCCAACTTTTTGCCGGTGGCATCTTTCTGCTTGATGATGTCTTTGATTTTTTGAAGCTCGGCGCGCTTGCCGCTGGTTCCAGCGTCCAGTTTGCGGATTTCATTGTTCTGCGGGCTGATTAAAAACAGATAGACCGTGCCAATCAAGGCCACCGTGACGAAAATCACCAGGATCAACTGGTTGCGTTTGGCTGGGGGCAGGCGTTTCATTGGGTTTTATCGGAAAAACGACATTCCAGGGTGAAGAGCACAAAAGGCTTGCCGTCCAGCGAGGATTGCAGCGCCGAGGGGGTGCCGGCCAGACGCACCCCGTTGGTCTGGTTCAGATTGGATTTGAAAAAGCTCTGACTGGTCATCGCATCCTTGTAACGGTTGACCTGATCGCCAGCGTTTTGGCTGAAATCTTTGACATCAATCGTCAGAATAATTCGCTCGGTTGAGGATCCTGGACGCGCCGCCACCACGCCGAAACTGTTGGTTTGCGGGGCCGAACCGGACGTGACGATGTAACTTTGCTCCAGCCGCAACCGGGTCAACTGCACGTTGGGAACATAGATTTGCTGCACGGCGTTCAGCAGGGTTCCCTGAAAAAAGCGGGCTTCGCTGAATTTTTGCAGGGCATCAATCCGTCGCTGGCCGTCTGAAACTTTTTTCAGGTTGCTTTGCACCTGGCTGAATTCATTGGTGCGGCTTTGGATTTCGCCCTGAATCTGGTTGAGCGTTCTTTGGGACAGCAAGTAGGTCAGCCATACTGAACTGAACCACGCCAGCGAAAACACGACGAGCAATGCGCCCACATAAATGGCCTGCTTCACCGGATCGCGCCTGCGAAAATCCTCTTCCGCCAATGCCTCCGCCAGTAAATTTATTCTTATAGGCATAGTTCAAAAAGCCGCCAGCGCGGCACCAATGGCCACCGTCAGTTGCGGGGCGATGTGATCCACTTCCACCGCCTGTTGACCGGGCAAGGCCAGTTGCAAAAAGCCGGTGGGGTTCCAGGTTTTACATTCCGCGAGCAATTCTGCGTGCAGCATCTGGATGATCATTTCCGACCGCGCCGAACCGCCGCTGACATAGACCTGCGTGACGGGACGGTCTTGTTGATGTTCAAAGAAATCCAAGGAAGCCCGGATTTCCCGGCCGAGCGGGACGACCTGCATCTGCAAGGCGGATTCCACTTCCGGGGCCATGCCCACTTTGATGCCTTCCGCTTCCGCATAGCTGATGCTCATGGCTTCCGCCAGTCCGGCGGTCAGCTGGTCGCCACCGAGATTGATCATGCGGTTCAACGCCAGTTCGCCGCGATCCAGAACACAAACCGAAGTGTGCTTGAAGCCGATGTCAACCAAAGCGACGGTTTCCTTCGCGTAAACTTCCGGCAACGCCTGTTCAAAGGCGTTGATCGGCCCGATCACTCCGGGGATCATCCCGTCCATCGTCAGGCTCGCGATATTTGCAGCCCGCATAAAATCAGCCACCAGTTGTTGCTTCGCGGCCGCAACCACGACTTTAAATTTCGGGGCCGCACTTCCCGCCCGGGTCGTCTCGGCATTTTTTCCCGGGGTCGGCAGCTGGCGGGGCGGCAGGATGTAGCAATCAAACGCATAGTTCGGCAGGGCTTGCTGGAGATAACCCTTATGGTTGACCTTGAGGATGTCCCGCATCTCGTCCAAGGGAATCTGCGGCATTTCCACCTGGCGCACCAGCGCATCATTCAAGCCCACCGCCACCGTGATAAATTTAGTCGTGTTCCCCAAAGCATCCGCCACCGCACGCAAATGATCGGCCAGCAGTTCGGGTGAGATTTTTTTCTCGAAAATCGGCGCGTCCAAAAGGGCATACCGGGTCAGGGCGAGAATCTCGCCCCGTCGCTCAATCAAAACCGCCTTGGTCGTCCGGCTGCCCAGATCAACGGCAATGATTTGGGCGCGTTTTTTTCTCGAGTCTCGCTTGAGGAATGGCAGTGACAAAGCCATGTGTTTTTTTATATAGTTGTTTAATTTCTGACACAAGCCGCAATTTTGCGTTCCCCCCATTCAGCAGTTGCTGCGCCAAGCCGCGTTTCTGATGGTGATTTGCTTCCGATGGGCGGTTTCTGTGCCAACTCCGCCGGTTTTTGTCCTGAAACCAGCCGCAATTCAAAGCAACTCCTTCGCTCGTTGTCTCGCCATGTCCAGAAATGCATCCTGCAACGGCGTGTTTTTGCCACGCCACAATACACCAATCAACACCGGTGGGAAACCTTTTAACGGCAGCACCCGCACATTTTCCGGCAGTTTCTTTTTTGGAACCGCCACCGAAAGCCCGAGGCCCAGACCGCCGGCCACATACGTTTCAATCAAATCTGTTGAACTCGCTTCAATCGTCGGAAACCATTCCGCCTCCAGTTCGGCAAGTTTTGCCTGAAACATTTTGGTCAGCAACTCCTGCGCGGGCAGGCAGATCAACGGCTCATTGATTTTGTCGCGCTGCCAGAGTTCCTCCGCCGATTTTAGTTTGCTCGTTTCTGGCACCAGCAAAATCATCGGCAGTTCCAGCAATACCACCGATTGAAATCCGGCCGGCGGCTTGCGATCCACCAGCGTGATCACCATGTCCACTTCATCTTTCGCCAGCAATTCCACCAGCCGCGCCGCATAGCCTTCGCGCAACGAAATCCTCACGCCGGGAAATTTCTTTTTCACGCCCTGCAACAACTGCGGCAGATGATCGCGCAAGACAATCGTCGAGGCGCCCAGCCGGAAATGCCGCGCCTGGCCGCCTTGCAGTTCACCGGCGACCTTGTCGAGGTTGGAAAAAAACGGCGCGATGAATTCGTAAAGCTTTTCGCCCGCCGGCGTCAGCGCAAACGGACGACGCTGGAACAAAGTCACGCCCAAAAATTCTTCGAGCTGCGCCACCTGCGCGCTCACCGCCGGCTGCTGGATGCCGTAGGGAATGTTCCGCACCGCCGGCATGATGCCGCCGTGCTTGGCCACGTAAAAAAACAATTCGAGATGATGAACGTTCATGCCTGCGGAACGCCTTCTATCAAATCAATCGCCGTGCGGAAAGACAAAAGCCGCCAAACGAGCGTCTGGCGAAGTCAAAACCAGCGGCGGG
>DAIRTX010000141.1:4543-4883 GCA_036803685.1 Verrucomicrobiota bacterium
TTTGGTTTCGCGACGCGCTTCACATTTTCCTGCCACAGATTTTTCGGCAGCGGCTTGCCCGCCGCTGGTTTCAATTTCCCCTGCCGTTAGAGCAGATTAAAGTTATCTTCCACGCCGCCGACTGTGTAACCTTGGGAGCTAAAATATGTCTGAATCTGCACAATAAAAACCTTATGAACTCACGAATCTTTCTGCAATCCGTAGTTACCCTCGCTGCCGTGGTCGCTGTGATCGGCAATCCGTCCCGCGCCACCGCAGCGGACGCGGACAAACCGCAATATTACGAACTGCGGGTTTACACGACCAAATCGGAAGAGCAACAAAAGCGGGTCAACGACTA
>DAIRTX010000142.1:0-4857 GCA_036803685.1 Verrucomicrobiota bacterium
ATGCGCCCGCTGTGCAGCCCGTAACCGCCGATGAGTTGCACGTCGAACGGAATCATCTCCCAGAGCAATGGATGCTCGCGCACGATGATTTCCGTCTTGCGTTCGGTGAGACGGCGGCAGGCGTTTTTGACGGCGGCGAACGCTTCGGGCAGGATCTCATTGAGCACCCTGGCCAACTCCGTTTTGTCCTGAATTTGCGAGAGGCGCGCCTTCCAATCGGCGGTTTTCTGGCGCAGCTCGTCGTCGGAAAGTTTTTGGAGTCCGCCCTCGATCTCATTGATCTGGGCGACCACCGGGCGAAGTTTTTTGACTTCGCGTTCGTTCCTCGACGGAATAATCCATTTCAAAAAGTTCACAGTAAACCCAAATAGTCAGTTGAAAATAGAAGCAAAACGCTACGCGATGAAACGCAAAGCGTCAAAACGAATCGCCGATATTTCAGCGTCAGGAAGAAACCGCTGTTACGCGGTGGGCGGTTGCGACGGCGGCGGATTTTGCCGGACTGCCGGGCTTGGATTTGGCGGCAGGGCATCGTGAACGATGGTTGCCGCGCGTTTGGCCGCTTCGGAGATGAGCTTGAGGTGCGGTTCGAGCGCGGGATTTTCACCGTGCTTGAACAGCAGACGGTCGGCGTAGCCTCGAATGATTGCAATGATATTGTTCAGTTCGTGCGCGACCACAGGTGAGATGTGCTGTGTCGAATCAAATTTCTGGGTGGTTTCGTGCAGGGCATCCGCGCCAGCCGCCGCCGCCATTTTTTTGTAGATATTTTCCAATGATGACATCGCTGTTACGCATAGCACCTTGCGCGCCAGATTTTTAGACACGGAAAAACTCAATTTTACCGGCGCTGCGCCAGCCCAATTTCATCACGCATTTTAAGTTTATTGAATGAGACATCCTGTTCCGAAGCAGGACAGAAACTTTTGCGCATATAAATCGCAGGCTGGCTTCTTTTCGTCGATTCGTTATCCTAGCCCGGAATCACGGATGAATACCGCGCCCGCATCCCTCGGCCTCATTGCCGGCAACCGCTCCTTGCCGCTGGAATTTGCCCGGCAGGCGCGCGTCGCCGGAGTCAAACGGCTCATCGCCGTTGCCTTTGAAAATGAAACCGATCCCGCGCTGGCCGGACTTGTGGATGAAATCGTCTGGCTCAAAGTCGGCCAGCTTTCAAAAATGATTTCCGCGTTTGCTGACCGCGGTGTGAAGCGATGTGTCATGGTCGGCCAAATCGCGCCGAAAAATCTTTATGATTTGCGACCCGATTTGCGCGCGATGTCGCTGTTGTTGCGGCTGAAAGAGAAAAACGCCCACACAATTTTTGGCGCGATTGCGGATGAATTGAAAAAAGACGGCGTTGAATTGATTGACGCGACGCCGTGGCTGAAACCGCTCATGCCGCAAGCCGGTTTTCATCTCGGTCCGGAATTGTCGGATGAACAACGCGCGGACGTGGAATTTGGTTTTCGCATCGCCCGGGAGGTTTCCCGTTTGGAAATCGGGCAGACCGTCGTCGTAAAAAAAGGCGCGGTGCTTGCGGTCGAAGGGTTTGAAGGCACGGACAAATGTCTTGCGCGCGGCGGGGAACTCGCCGGCAAGGACGGCGGCGCAGTGGCGGTCAAAGTGGCAAAGGTCAATCATGACTTGCGGTTCGACATCCCTTGCCTCGGCTTGCAGACACTGGAAACCTGCACCCACGCCGGAATTTCCGTGCTGGCACTGGAAGCTGGAAAAACTTTGCTGCTGGAACGGGAGGCTTGCGAACAACTGGCAAAAAAAAATATAATCTCCGTGACAACCATTGATTAAATTACCCGACTTTTATCTCCCAACTCCCAACTTCTGATTTCCATGCTCACTTCCCACGAACTCTTCGGCTTCATGTCGCCAAACCTGGCCGGCGAAATCATCACGTTCACCTTTGAATCGGACAAACCGATTTACCGCGCCACGCTCAACGCCGTTGCCGAAGCGCGGCACTTGCGCCCGGTTTTCCTTGAGCGCCAGCCCAAAACCCAGCGGCACGCGGCCATGATCGCCACCCTGGCCAGGCCCGCGCTGGATTTGGTCGCGGGCAGCCTGATTCGCACCTGGTTGCTGAAAAAGCACAAGGCCATGCTCGTGGATTTTTTGAACGCGCTGGGGATTAAAAACGAGGAGGGCGTGGTTGAAAATTTGCCGGAGAGCATGGACGACGTGAAATTGAAATCCGCGATTGAAACGCTGCTCGCGAAATATCCGCCCGAAGCCGTGGCGGTTTATCTGAATGCGTTCAACGACATGAACGAGGCAAACTGGGCGAATCTCAAAAGCATCCTGGAATCAGATCCCCGGCTGCAGTTGGGGGCAAATGTTTGAAGATTGACTGGGACGTTTCCGCTGCGGAAGATTTTGGAATGGAGAATTTGACGGGCTGGCGGGCGCAAATTCCCGGATGGTGCCGCTCGCGCTGGGCGGGTTTGGCGTTGGTCGGCTGTGTGTTTGCGCTGGTCACGGTGCTTTCCTGGCGCCGATGGCCGGACGTCCTCGTTGACTTCGGGATGCAGCTTTATCTGCCGTGGCGGATTTCCGAGGGGGATGTTCTTTACCGCGACGTGATGTATCTTACCGGCGGTCCGCTGTCCCAATATTTCAACGCGCTGCTCTTCAAGATTTTTGGTGTTTCGTTTCGGACACTGATTTTTGCCAACCTGGCCATCACGGCGGGGATGTTGGTGCTGGTTTACCGCCGTTTTCTGGCGGCGGCGGACCGGCTGACGGCGACGATGATTTGTCTGGGCATTGTGCTGGTGTTTGCGTTCCAGCATTCCGAATTGAATGGCAATTACAACTATGTCACGCCGTATTGCCACGAGGTGTTTCATGGGCTGGTATTATCCATCGTGGTGGTGGCGTGGCTGTCGGATTGGGTTGAAAAGAGGCAGGTTCGATTTGCCGTGGCCGCCGGGTTTGGTTCCGGTCTGGTCTTTTTGACCAAGCCGGACGTTTTCCTGGCTCTGGCCGTCTGCGCAACAGCGGCCTTTTTTATTGTTTGTTTTTCTCACCGTCGGGCCGGTTTTGCGGCAGGATCGCTGGGGGCATTTTTGCTTGCCGGACTCATCCCGTTACTGGCTTTTTTTGCGCTTTTCCTGCGGGTGGAGGACTGGCGGGCCAGTGCGCAATCAGTGATTTCAGCGTGGGTGCCGTTATGGCATACGTCCGTTGTCAGGGATTTATACTATCAATGGTGTTTGGGATTGAACACGCCGCTGCTGCATCTCGAAAAAATGGCGGCGTATTTTATTTTCATCGTTGTTGTGACCATGATTTACGCCAAGGCATTCCGGGGCGATGTGGAATCGAGGTTTAAGTGGATAAAATCGCCGCGGATTGTCTTGCTGCTGCTGGTTTCCCCCCTTTTGATTTTGGCGGCTGTTTTGAGTTGGATGGATTGTGGCCGGGCCTTGCCGTTGCTGGGGTTGTGCACCTGTGTGTTGCTGGCGATGAATTACCAGAAAGCGGCGACCAAACCAGCGGCGATCTTCCCGTTGCTTTGGAATGTGTTTGGCTTGGTGTTGCTGGCCAAGCTGGGGTTTTTCACGCGGATTTGGCATTACGGATTTGCGCTGGCCATGCCGGCGTTTACGGGGGCGGTGTATCTGTTCGTCTGGCTGCTGCCGGTGCTGCTGGAACAAAAATATCAGGTCCGCTTCCATTTATTTCGGATCACCGCCGGCCTGGTCCTGGCGACCGGTTTTGGCCATATGTTTTTACGCTCGGAATCGTACTATTTCCGGAAAAATGTATCCGTGGGCGATGATGGAGATAAAATCATGACTTATAGTCCCGCCGTGGATCCTTTTCATGGCAACGTTGAGGTTGCGCTGTCCTGGATAGAAACGAATGTTCCGTCGGACGCGACGCTGGCGGTCCTGCCCGAAGGAGCCATGATTAATTATCTGAGCCGGCGGGTGAACCCGACTCCCTGCCTCGTCTGGGTCCCGCCGGTGATGGCGGTGTTCGGTCAAGCCAACATGACCGCCGCCTTTGAGAAAAACAGTCCCGACTATGTCTTGATCATTGCCCGGAGCACCACCGAATTCGGGGTGGGTTATTTCGGATACTACCCGCATTACGGGACGGAACTTACGCAGTGGCTGGGCAACCATTACGACCGGGTCTATCCGGCGCCCAGTCCGGCCGGGAAATCCCCGTTCGACAATCAATCCTTCTCCGAACTGCAAATCCTGAAACGGCGCCCGCCCATTTTGCCGGCAGGAAACAATTGAAACGATCCGTTGCTCAACTATACTCATGCTGCTTATGAAGAAACCAGCCAATCATGGTGAACAGTACTGATCGAAGATGCCGCTGGGATAATTTTGCGTCTCGGTATTCTGCCTGGTTGGGGTTGTTGCTGGTCGGCTGTGTGTTTGCGCTGGTCACGGCGCTTTCCTGGCGCAAATGGCCTGACATCCTCGTTGACTTCGGGATGCAGCTTTATCTGCCGTGGCGGATTTCCGAAGGGGATGTTCTTTACCGCGACGTGATGTATCTGTCGGGCGGGCCGCTGTCCCAGTATTTCAACGCGTTGCTCTTCAAAATTTTTGGCGTTTCGTTTCGGACGCTGATTTTTGCAAATCTTGCAATCACGGCGGGGATGCTGGTTTTGATTTACCGCCGTTTTCTCGCCGCGGCCGACCGGCTGACGGCGACGATGATCTGTCTGGGCATTGTGCTGGTGTTTGCGTTCCAGCATTCCGGTTTGATTGGCAATTACAACTACGTCACGCCGTATTGCCACGAAGTGTTTCACGGGCTGGTGCTTTCAATCGTGGCGGTGGCGTGGTTGTCGAGCTGGGTTGAAAAGAAACA
>DAIRTX010000143.1:0-4828 GCA_036803685.1 Verrucomicrobiota bacterium
GCGCCCCGTGCAATGGTTTACGGGTGTGCCGTCGCCGGTGAAGCACCCGGAGAAGGTGGAAATGGTCATCTTCCGCGAAAATACCGAGGACATTTACGCGGGCATCGAATACGCCGCCGGCACGCCCGAAGCGCAAAAGGTTTTGGACTTCATCGCGAAGGAATTCCCGAAGGATTTCAAAAAGATCCGGTTCGGCACCAAGCCCGCCGCCGAAGAATTCTGGAAAGCTGTCGGCGCAAAAGATTTTCCGAGTGACGTACAGGTCGGCGTCGGCATCAAGGCGGTCAGTTACAGCGGTACGGTGCGGTTGATGCACAGCGCGATTGCCTACGCGATCAAAAACAAACGCAAGAGTGTCACGATTGTCCACAAGGGCAACATCATGAAGTTCACCGAAGGCGGCTTCCGTGACTGGGCTTACCAGACGGCGAAGGAATTTTTCGGTGCGGTGGAGATTGACGGCGGGCCCTGGTGCAAAATCCCCGAAGGCAAGCCTGGCGCGGGCCTCGTCATCAAGGATAGCATTGCCGATATCACGCTCCAGCAGGTGCTCACACGTCCGACGGATTTCGACGTCATCGCCACGCTGAACCTCAATGGCGATTACCTGAGCGATGCGCTCGCCGCGCAGATCGGTGGCATCGGCATCGCGCCCGGCGGCAACATCAATTACATCACTGGCCACGCCATTTTCGAAGCCACGCACGGCACCGCGCCGAAATATGCGAACAAGGACGTGGTGAATCCCGGTTCGGTCGTGTTGAGCGGTGAAATGATGTTCCGCTACCTGGGCTGGACGGAAGCGGCGGATTTGATCTTGAAGGGCTTGAACGGCGCGATCGGCAGCAAGCGCGTGACTTATGACTTCGCCCGCCAGATGGATGGCGCGACGGAAATCAAGTGTAGCGAGTTTGGAAGTAACATCATCTCGCACATGTAAATTTGCCTCGTGGATCGTAGCAGCCGACGTCAGTCGGCTCTGATCTCGTCGAAAGAAGTTTGAGCCGACTGACGTCGGCTGCTACAAAGCACGGAATAGGCACAACGGGCAGGCTGGAAGCCTGCCCTACGTTTTTCATGCATTGGATAACTGCCAGCCTGGTATCGGCATTGTTCCTCGGCGTCTATGAGCTTTGCACCAAGCACGCCGTTCGAGACAACGCCGTCGTGCCGGTGTTGTTTTTCAGTACGCTAAGTGGCGGGGCAGTGTGGCTGGTGTTGCTGGTCGGACAGACGGTCCAGCCGGGAACGTTGCCGGCATCGTTGGTCACGGACCCGCTCACGCTGGTGCAGCATCTGCAACTGGTGCTCAAGTCCGCCATCGTCGCGGCCTCGTGGGTGTTCACCTATTTTGCGCTCAAACATCTGCCGCTGTCACTGGGTTCGCCCATCCGCGCGACCAGTCCGTTATGGACATTGTTTGGTGCAATTCTGATTTTGGGTGAGCGGCCGACGTTGCTGGAAACCGTTGGTGTGCTGACGACGCTGGCTTCCTTTGTGGGGCTTTCGTTTGCCGGCCGGTTGGAAGGGGTGCATTTCCATCGTAACAAATGGGTCTGGTTCCTGATTGCCGGGACGCTGCTCGGCGCGGTGAGTTCGCTCTACGACAAATATCTGCTGGGCCGGGCGCATTTCTCGGTGCCGACGGTGCAGGCATGGTTCTCGGTTTATCTGCTGGTCATCTTCACGCCGTTCGCCATCGGCTGGAAGCGGCGCTGGTGGTCGCGCAAAGAATTTCACTGGCGCTGGAGCATCCCGTGCATCGCATTTTCGCTGCTGGTGGCCGACTACATTTATTTCAGCGCCCTGCGGGATCCGGCTTCGCTCGTCTCGGTGGTGATGAGTCTGCGCCGCGGCAGCACGCTGGTGGGCTTTGCCGGCGGCCTGCTCCTTTTCGGTGAAAAAAACGGACTGCAAAAACTGCCCGCCGTGATCGGCATTCTTGTGGGTATTGTGCTCACGTTGATGGGTTGATTTTCTCGATTTGCTGAACTGGCTTGAATGTTCCTTCTCGGACTGGCTCTCCGAGCCAGCCGTTGTGCGGCGGAGCGCACCTACCGTCCGCAGCAGTGCTTGTATTTCTTGCCGCTGCCGCAAGGGCAGGGGTCGTTGCGGCCGACTTTCGGGCCGGTGCGGACAGGCTTGGCTTTTTCCGCCACCGCTGCCGCGGCTTCGCTGACGACGTCGCTGGGCTTGGCTTGCGCGCCGCCTGAACTTGCCGTGCTCGTGCCACCGAAAGCGCTGGCGGCCTGGTGCAGGGTTTGTTGCGGAACATTCTTCAGGAAATTTTCAAACGCCAGCATGGACGATGCACTGCGGAAGATGTTGTGGCAAATCTCGGTCTTCACGTTGACCATCAGCTCGTCGAAAATCTTGAACGCCTCGGCCTTGTATTCGATGAGCGGATCGCGCTGGCCGTAACCGCGCAGGCCGATGCTGTAGCGCAGGCTGTCCATTTCGTAGAGGTGTTCCTGCCACAGACGATCAATCGCGCTGAGGACGGTGAAGCGTTCGACTTCCTTCAGCGCATCGGGGTTTTCAAAGCTGATTTTGAGGTCGTAAGCCTTGCGGACGCTGTCGGAGATGAAATTGCAAACGGCGAATTGCGCCGGGCTGAGTCCGTCGAAAAGCGAGCCGGGCACAGGGTGTTCCTTGCCGGAATCGGCGGCCTTGAGGATTTCCGCTTCCGGCAGGCCGATGGGAAAATTCAGGTTCACCCAGTCGGCCAATGGCCGCGTTTTCCAATCGCTGAACTCGGATTCGGCGTTCGTGAACTGCGCGACCTTGTCCACGACGACCTCCTCCATGATGTCCATGAGCCGGTCGCGCACGTCTTCACCATGGATGATTTCGTTGCGGAAGCCGTAAATGACCTCGCGCTGTTTGTTCATCACGTCGTCGAATTCGAGCGTGCGTTTGCGGATTTGGAAATTGTGCTGCTCGACGCGCTTTTGCGCCTGCTGAATGGAACGGTTCAGCCACGGATGCGTCAGTTCCTGGCCTTCTTCAAGTCCCATTCGTTCCATCATTTTCACAATGCGGTCGGAGCCGAACAGCCGCATCAAATCGTCTTCGAGCGAGATGAAAAAGTGCGACGAACCAGGGTCGCCCTGGCGGGCGCAGCGTCCGCGCAACTGGCGGTCAATGCGGCGCGCTTCGTGGCGTTCGGTGGCCAGCACGTGCAGGCCGCCGAGTTCGGCGACCCCGGGGCCGAGTTTGATGTCCGTGCCGCGACCGGCCATGTTCGTGGCAATCGTCACCCCGCCGCGCTGGCCGGCGCGCATGATGATTTCGGCCTCCTGCTGGTGGTATTTTGCGTTGAGCACGGAATGAATGATGCCTTCACGCTTGAGCATGCGTGAAAGCTGCTCGCTGACTTCAACGGAAATCGTGCCGACCAGAATCGGCCGGCCCTGGGCGTGGATCTGCTTGATCTCACTGAGGACGGTGTTGAATTTTTCGCGCCTGGTTTTATAGACCGCATCATTGGCGTCTTTGCGGACGCAAGGTTCGTTCGTCGGGATGACGAGGACGCCGAGTTTGTAAATGTCGAAAAATTCGGACGCCTCCGTTTCCGCCGTGCCGGTCATGCCGGCCAGCTTTTGGTAGAGACGGAAATAATTTTGAATCGTGATCGTGGCGAGCGTCTGCGTTTCGCGCTCGATCTCGACGCCTTCCTTGGCTTCAACGGCCTGGTGCAAACCGTCGCTCCAGCGGCGACCGGGCATGAGACGGCCCGTGTGCTGGTCCACGATGATGACCTTGTTCTCCTGAATGACATATTCCACGTCGAGCTGGTAAAGGCTGTAAGCCTTGAGCAATTGCGAGATGGCGTGAATCTTTTGCGCTTTGGTCTCGAAGTCCTGCTGCACCTTCGTCTTTGCTTCCATGCGCTTGCGCGCGTCGGGTTCCGGCCCGGCGTCAATTTCATGCAGCGCCGTGGTGAGTTCGGGCAGCACAAAAGCCTCCGGGTCTTTCGGGCTGACAAAATTGCGGCCTTTTTCGGTCAAATCGGCCTCGAAACTTTTCTCGTCAATGGCAAAAAGCAATTCCTCCTTCTCCCGGTATAGGTCAACTTTCTTTTGGTCCTTGTGCAAATCCAGTTCGGCCCGGTTCATCAACTTGAGGTTTTCCGGGTCTTCCAGAAGTTTCATCAGGCCTTCGGATTTGGGCTGGCCTGTTTTGACGCGGAACAAGAGCAGACCGATTTCATGTTCGAGGGCTTCGGAATTTTGAGGGTTTGAACCATCGGTCGGATTCAGCTTTTTAATCAGCGCCTCGGCTTCGGACAAAAACCGGGCGCACAAACGTTCCTGGGCCCGGACGAGCGATTCGACGAGCGGCTTCCACTGGCCGTATTGCTCGTCGTAAGTGTGAACGGACGGGCCGCTGATGATGAGCGGCGTGCGGGCTTCATCAATCAGGATGGAGTCCACTTCGTCCACGATGGCGAAGTAATGACCGCGCTGGACCTGTTCTTCTTTGCGCGCCGCCATGCCGTTGTCGCGGAGATAATCAAAACCGAACTCGGCGTTCGTGCCGTAGGTGATGTCACAATTGTATTGCTCGCGACGGACGCGTGGCGGCTGGTCGTGCAAAATGCAGCCGACGGTCAGGCCTAGAAATTTGTAAATCGCGCCCATCCATTCGGAGTCGCGCGCGGCGAGGTAGTCGTTGACCGTCACGAGATGGACGCCGCATCCGGTGAGCGCGTTGAGATAAATGGGCAGGGTGGCGACGAGCGTTTTGCCTTCGCCGGTGGCCATTTCGGCGATGCGCCCGCTGTGCAGCCCGTAACCGCCGATGAGTTGCACGTCGAACGGAATCA
>DAIRTX010000144.1:0-4625 GCA_036803685.1 Verrucomicrobiota bacterium
TTTCCTTGAACGTCCGGCCAATGGCCATCGCTTCGCCCACGCTTTTCATCTGCGTCGTCAGCGTCGGGTCGGCCTGCGCGAATTTCTCGAACGCAAACCGCGGCACCTTCACCACCACGTAGTCAATCGTCGGCTCGAAGCTGGCCGGGGTTTCGCGTGTGATGTCGTTTTTGAGTTCGTCGAGCAGGTAGCCAACGGCGAGTTTGGCGGCGATTTTTGCGATGGGAAAGCCGGTGGCCTTGGACGCGAGCGCGGAGCTGCGGCTGACGCGCGGGTTCATCTCGATGATGACCATGCGGCCGTTGTCCGGGTTCACGGCGAACTGGATGTTTGAACCGCCGGTCTCCACGCCCACGGCGCGGATCACGGCGAAACTCTGGTCGCGCATGATCTGGAATTCCTTGTCGGTCAGCGTCTGGATGGGCGCGACGGTGATGCAGTCGCCGGTGTGGACGCCCATGGGGTCGAAGTTCTCGATGGAGCAGATGATGACGCAGTTGTCGGCCTTGTCGCGCATCACTTCCATCTCGTATTCCTTCCAGCCGAGCAGCGATTCTTCGATGAGAATTTCGCTGACGGGCGAGAGGTCCATGCCGCGCTTGGCGAGTTCTTCGAATTCATCGCGATTGTAGGCGATGCCGCCGCCCGTGCCACCGAGCGTGAACGCCGGCCGGATGATGAGCGGGAAACGGCCGATTTTTTCCGCGACGGCGCGGGCTTCATCCAGGTTGTGCGCCGTGCCGGAAATCGGAACGTCGAGGCCGATGGAAAGCATCAAATCCTTGAAGACCTGGCGGTCTTCGCCCTTCTGGATGGCCTCGGGTTTGGCGCCGATCATTTCAATGCCGTGCTTTTCCAGGACACCGGAGCGGTGCAGGGCCATCGCGGTGTTCAAAGCGGTCTGGCCGCCGAGCGTGGGCAAAAGCACAAGTTTATATGGAACTGCCGGCGGGACGCCGGCAGCACGCTGAACCGGCACGCCCAAGCGTCTCATTTCGTTGAGTTCGCGCACGATGATTTTTTCGACGCACTCGGGCGTGATGGGTTCGATGTAGGTGCGGTCGGCGAACTCCGGGTCGGTCATGATGGTGGCCGGGTTGGAGTTGATGAGGATGACACGGTAACCTTCTTCACGGAGGGCTTTGCAGGCCTGCGTGCCGGAATAATCGAACTCGCACGCCTGGCCGATGATAATCGGTCCGGCGCCGATGATGAGCACTGAATGAATGTCTGTCCGTTTAGGCATAGTTCAAACCGCCACGGATGAAACACGGATTGTGCGGGAAGCGAAAGGAAAAAGCTGCTCGTAGCGGCGTCTCGGCAGAGCGCCGCTGATCGTTCGATGAGTTTGCGGCGCTCTGCCGAGTCGCCGCTACGCCTGAATCAGCGCTGCGCCCCGCCGGTCATGGGCACGAAGCGCACGGGCAGCACGGCGCGTTTCTCCAATTGTTCTCCTTGCTTGCGGAGCAACACCAGGTTCTGGTCCCAACCCGGTCCGATGGGAATGATCATGTGGCCCCCGTCCTTGAGTTGTTCGACGAGCGGTTGCGGCACTTTCTCCGGAGCGCAGGTGACGATGATCGCGTCGAACGGTGCGGCTTCCGGCCAGCCTTTGTAACCATCGCCAGCGCGCACCTGAATATTCGTATAACCGAGACGCTTCAGGTCGGCCCCGGCGCGTTGCGCCAGCGCGTCAACGATTTCGATGGTGTAAACCTCCCCCGCCAGTTCGGCGAGCACCGCGGCCTGGTAACCCGAACCGGTTCCGATTTCCAACACGCGGGCCGCCGGCTTGGGTTCCAGTTGTTCGGTCATGAAGGCAACGATGTAAGGTTGGGAAATGGTCTGGTCAAAACCGATGGGCAACGGGCCGTCGTCGTAAGCCCGGTGCCGAAGTTCCGCCGGGACAAATTCGTGGCGCGGGACCTTGCCCATGGCAGCCAGCACGCGCGCATTGGTGATGCCATATCCCGAACTTGATAATTGTTCTTTCACCATGCGCCGGCGCTCGGCGGCGAAATGGTCCTCGTCACCGGCTGACGTGACGCTTGTTTGTCCGCGTCCTTCCCGGGGCAGGATTGACAGCGCCCTGAGAATCGGCACCGCTATTTTTTTCACGACCTTTAAGATAATCCCATTTGCCGGCGACCGCCACAGTCAAAATGACAGAGTGCCGATTTCACGGTTTCACCTTCAATTTTTCCGCGACGGCCAGTTTGCGCTGGCTGGTGTCGAAGGTTAGGAATTCCCGCGTCCCCAGGTGCAATGCCGTCGCCACGTGTAACACGTCAAACGCCCGGTGTCCATGCGCGCCGGTGTGTCTGGCCGAAAGCCGCTCCGCAAGGCGATGCGCATCCGCCCAGTCCACGGAGGCCACCACCACCGCGCCGACGTCCATGTTGGCCTGAAGTTTGGCGAGCGCGGCTTCCGCGATGGTTTGGGGATAACCTTTTTGTTTGTCCCGGCTGTGAAGCCAGATTTGAAAGCGCACGCTTTGCCGGAATTCATAAAGCAGCAGGCCGGAAACGTGCAACGCTTCCGGCATGGATTTGAAATGCGCCGCCGCCGCCGGGGAATTGTCCTGCTGCACGTAAAGCGCGCACAGAAACGACGTGTCCGGGAAAGCAATCACCCTTCCTCACCTTCCAATTCCGCCGCGCGCATCTCGGCGACTTCCTTGACGGAGAAAACGCGGTCACCCCAGGTTTCCTTCAACTGCGCCATGATGTCCGGTTTGACGAGCTTGCGCAGGTTCTCCGGCGTGGCGGGCACCAGGCGCGCAAAAAGTTTGCCGGCCCTGGTGATTTCCACCGGCTCGCCTTCCGAAATCCACGCGGCGACGCGCGGAAAGCGGTTGCGCAAATCCCTGACGGTTGCTGTTTTCATCGTGAGACTAATTTGTATCACCGTGTCACGGATGTCAAGGGCGGTTAATCCGACAACCGGGGACGCATCGGAGCGGAACGCGCCGGGCCGGAGGCCGGCGCTCCTTTGCAAAAAAGGCAATTTGCGGGCGGCGGCTTGAAAAGTTTTCAGCCTGCACTTCCCGCTGGCCGGCTGTTTTGAAGTCAATTGCCTTTCCAGCCGGCGATCAAACGGGTAAAACGGGCTCCAATGAACGAGAGTCGATGGGAACCGGTCACCGCACGGGGATTAGCCGGCTTTGGCATTGGCCTGGCCGTGTTCTTTGCGCTCGTATTCACCAGCGAATCCGGTTTTGTCTTCATCGTAGATCATGCCAACCTGCTTTTCCATGAGGCGGGACATCCGTTCGTTGGATTGTTCAGCCAGCGTTTGGAGCCGTATGGAGGAACCCTCAGCCAGCTGGTTTTCCCGGTCGCTCTGGCAGTTTCATTCTGGCGCAAGGGGCTGGCACTCTCGTTCGCGGGGTCATTGATCTGGCTTTTTGAAAACTGGCTCAACATTGCGCGTTACATGGCCGATGCCCGCGCGTTGGAATTGCCGTTGCTCGGAGGCGGCGAACACGATTGGAATACAATTTTTTCGCGGTGGAATGTCCTTTCCCACGACACGCAGATTGCCGGCGCGGTGCGAATTTCAGCGTGGACAGGCATGGCGCTCGTGTGTGCCTGGGTATTGTGGCGGACCATTGCGGGACCGGGGCCGCCAGTCTTCCGGAAGCATGGACAGTTGACTCAAACGTCCGTGCCCGCCCGGGGTTTCCGGCGCAAATCAATCAAACAATCCCGTTTGCCCCTTCGATGCCTTGAGTCCAAGTTTCACTGAATCGCTTTCCAAAACCGCCATTTTTAGGTGTTCTTACGCAACCAACCAGCTGGCTGGCGAGGCACAGTCACGAAATAATGCCCATTGCTTGTGATGAGCGAAAATTTCCGGCGCGTGCCGCTCAAAATGTTTTGTTGAATGACTTCCAACGAATTCCCACCAACTGCGGTAATAACGGCCACATGTCCAAATTTTGTGTCCGCGAAAACAATCAAATCATCCGGGCAAGGTTTGTTTGTCGAGCCATTCCAATACTGCACAAGACCACGGCGCGAGTTAAGCGCACCATCAGGAAGATTCTCGTCAAAGAAACTTTTCGCGTGACCCATAACATCAGGCATCCTGTGACCTTTCGCCTGGTAATAAAATCGTTTGATGAATTCCACGCATTGCCATTTCTGGCCGAAATAATAGCCGTCCTGACTGTAATTTTTACCATAGCTGCGGAAGAAAAGCAGCCCATTGTCACAAACAGAAACGCCTCGATAGCTGTCAAGCACTCTCCCTACTTTGCGGTTATTCCAAAAAAACAAAACTGCTAGAGCCACGCTTAAGAAAAGAAATAAGCCGATCAGGAACTTGAATGGAATTCGCTTCACAAGCAGTCCGGCCAGTTTAGAGTAATCCCGGCTGTTTACCCGCAGCCGGTTTCAGGCCGAGTTTTTTGTAACTCAACTCCGTCGCGACGCGGCCCTGCGAGGTGCGGTTGAGGTAGCCTTCCATGATGAGATACGGTTCATAGACTTCTTCAATCGTGTCCGGTTCCTCGCCCACAGCCACAGCCAGCGAATTCACACCCACCGGCCCGCCACCGAATTTCACAATGACGGCTTCGAGGATGCGCTTGTCCATTTCGTCGAGGCCGTTCTGGTCAATTT
>DAIRTX010000145.1:0-4557 GCA_036803685.1 Verrucomicrobiota bacterium
TTTTCCGCAGCACTTCGGCAATTTGAATGAACGCTCGCCCCGCCGGTTTTCCCGGCGCGGATACCACCACCGGCACGCCGTGATCGCCGCCTTCGCGGATTTCAGTGAAAATCGGCACTTCGCCCAGGAACGGAATGTCCTGCCGCGCGGCTTCGGCCTGGCCGCCGCCGTGACCGAAGATTTCCACGCGCTCGCCGTTTGGCGTGGTGAAATAACTCATGTTTTCGACTATGCCGAGAATCGGCACGTTGACCTTCTTGAACATCGCGATGCCTTTGCGCACGACGCCGAGCGACGCTTCCTGCGGCGTGGTCACGATGACGCCACCGTCCAGCGGCACGGCCTGGCACAGCGAGAGTTGCGCGTCGCCCGTGCCCGGCGGCAGATCCACGAGCAGGAAATCCGTCTCGCCCCATTCCACCGCGAACAGGAATTGTTGAATCGTTTTCGAAATCATCGGCCCGCGCCAGATCACCGGCTGGCCGTCCTCGAGCAACAACCCGATGCTCATCACCTTCACCCCGTGATTGGACGGCGGCACGAGCCGCTCGTCTTCGCTGACCGTCGGACGCTCGTAAACGCCCATCATCAGCGGAATGCTCGGACCGTAAATGTCGCAATCCAGCAGACCGACCCGCGCGCCCAGCTGTTTCAGCGCGCAGGCAAGATTCACCGAGCAGGTGGATTTGCCGACGCCGCCCTTGCCGCTGGCGATGGCGATGATGCGCTTCACGCCCGGAATACTATTCTTGTTCGCCAACGCACCCGTTGGCGCGGCTTGTCCGGCGGCGGGCTGTTTGACTTCGACGTTGACGAGTTTCACTCCGGGCAGCGCCTTCAAAACCCGCTCGCTGTCTTCCTTGATCTGGCGCGCGGCTTCGGGATTCGATGTGGTCAATTGCATCACGACGCTGATCCCGCCTTGCGGGACGGAAATTTCCTGGATGAGCCCGAAGGAAACGATGTCGCGCGAATAGCCGGGATACTTGACGGCCTTCAGCGCGCTCTTGATATCATCTTGTGTAAGCACGACAACATGTTAGCACACTGATGCTTGGACGCCAGCGTTTGCAGTTCAGGCTTCAGCCGGTCTTGCCTTGGGAGCGCCGGCGTCCACCCTCCGCAGTGCTGCTACGCCCGTCCTCCGCAGTCCCGCGATGGCGGGACGGAGGGTGGAGAGGACGGGTCCCGCCGGCTCGTTGCCTGGCGATGGACGGATTCACCCGCCGGCGAGACGCCAGCGCTCCCGGAACCCGCGCTCCAGACTTGCGCGGCGGCGTAGGGCATGGGAAATTGGAGGTCTAATTGTTGAAATTGGATAATCAAATCATGACACAAAAGCCGCAAAAACCGGATCTCAGGCCGTTCCTCGAAAACTTCGACCGCTTTGAATCGGCGTTGCAGCCGTCATGGCTGCTGCCACTGCGCCGGGCGGGCATTGCGCGCTTTGCCGAACTCGGTTTCCCGACGTTGCAGGACGAAGACTGGCGTTTCACCAACGTGGCGCCGCTGGTCCGGCTACCGCTCCAACCCGTCGCTGAACCGGCAAACGATGCCGCCGCCAAAGCCGCATTGGAAAAATATATTTTTGCCCATCTGCCCGGTGCCCGGCTCGTTTTTGTCAATGGCCAATACTCGATGGCACTCTCGTCCGTGCAGGGATTGCCCGACGGGGTGCGGGTGTCGAACCTGGTGGCGGCGCTGGTGGCGGACTCGGAATTCATCAAAAGGCAGTTCAGTCTTCACGCCCTGACGAACGACAATGCCTTTGCGGCGTTGAACCAGGCGTTCTTCACCGATGGCGGATTCGTTCATGTGCCCGCCGGAATTTCGGTCGCCGAACCCATCCAGTTTATTTTCATCTCCACCGCCCAACAAGGCGGCGAGACCATCCAGCCGCGCAACCTGATGGTCGCCGGGGCGGACAGCAAGGCAACAGTCATCGAAAGTTACATTTCGGCGGACAATGTGGCGTACTTCACCAACACCGTCACCGAAATCGTCGCTGGCGACAACGCCGCGCTGGAGCATGTGAAATTTCAGGACGAAGCCGACGCCGCGTTTCATCTGGCGACGATTGCTGCACAGCTTGGCCGCGCGAGCAACGTGAGCGTCCATTCCTTTGCGCTCGGCGCGAACCTCTCGCGCACCAATATCCGCGCGAAACTCGCGGGCGAAGGGCTGGAATGCATTCTCAACGGCCTTTATCTGACGCGCGGCGAGCAGCTCGCCGACCACCACATGATTGTCGAGCACGCGCAGCCGCATTGCGCCAGCCACGAATATTTCAACGGCATCCTTGATGACAAATCGAAGGGCGTCTTTCACGGGCGGATTCTGGTCCGGGAAATCGCGCAGAAGACCGACGCCAAGCAGACGAATAAAAACCTGCTGCTCTCCGACGACGCAACGGCGGATACCAAGCCGCAACTGGAGATTTACGCCGACGACGTGAAATGCACGCACGGCGCGACGATCGGGCAGTTGAACGATGAATCCATTTTTTACCTGCGTTCGCGCGGCATCGGCGCGGACAACGCGCGGCGGATGCTGATCCACGCCTTCGCCGGCGAAATCATTGCGCGCGTAAAACACGACGCCGTGCGCGAGAAACTGGACAAGCTGGTGTGGGACCGGCTGGAAGCGAACCACCATCTGGCGCAAAAGAATTGACGCCAGCAAACCCGAAAACCGAATGTCGAAATCCGAAAGAATGACGAAATTCCAATGCCGAATCAAATCCTGCGGCGCTCCGCTGCGCGCATTTGAGTTTTGTGGATTCGTGCTTCATTTGTCATTCGTCATTTGTCATTCGTCATTGCCATCATGTTCGAAGACTTAAATGATCTTTATCAGCAGGTCATCCTGGACCACTGCAAGAAACCGCGAAATTTCCATGAGATGCCGCAGGCGACCTGCTCGGCGCAGGGACACAACCCGCTCTGCGGCGATCGGTTGCAGCTTTTTCTAGCACTGGACGGCGACACCATCAAGGACATCAGCTTCGTCGGCTCCGGTTGCTGCATTTCCAAGGCGTCGGCCTCGCTGCTCACGGAATTTGCCAAGGGCAAAACGAAGGCGGACGTTGAAAAAATGTTCGGCCAGGTCCACGAAATGGTCACCACCGGCAATGTCCGGGGCGACGTCGGCAAGCTGGCGGTGTTCGCCGGCGTTCATAAATTTCCCGCGCGGGTGAAATGTGCGATTTTGTCCTGGCACGCCGTCATGGCGGCGCTCAAAGGCGACGCCCAGCCGGTAACGACGGAGTCGGAACAAAATTGAGTCGAGCTTGAATCCATTTCGAGAATCAGTTAGTTTGTCACCATGAACACGGTTGAAGAAATCGAACAAGCCGCCGAGCAACTTGCCCCGTCTGAATTTGCCCGGCTCGCTTCGTGGATCAGCGCGCGTTATCACGCTCTGTGGACGCGGCAGATGGAGCGCGACGAGGCATCTGGAAAACTGGATTTTCTTTTCACTGAAGCCGAAACTGAACGCCAAGCTGGTCAACTTCACGACTGGCCTTTGCCCGAGAAATAACCGTATTCGCTAATATCTTCGATGCCATTGATGCGCAAATTTGAGCATCAGCAACAAAGGATGTGATTGAATCTACTGCTTCAATCTCAATGTCTCTAACCAAAAATGGCGCGCTGAATCCGCGCCATAAAAAAACGACTTCATTCCATCTTCCCGGTTGAAAGCCGGTGATTTGAGAATTAAAATTCTATCGGTTCTGAAAAAACCATCGGGACAGATTAACCGATTTTGCCGCCAGAATAAGATTAGAAAAACAGAAATTAAAAATGACTTCTAAAGCGACACGACGGTTTTGGAAACTCTATGAGGAGTTGCCTGAACCCATCCGTCGGCTGGCCGTAAAAAATTACCGGCTCTGGCGCGACAATCCTCGTCATCCATCGCTTGACTTCAAGAAACTTGGCGGACGTGCCGAACGTTTTTCCATTCGCGTTGGCGATCATTATCGTGCATTGGGCCACAAGGTCGGCGACGGCATTGAATGGGTTTGGATTGGCACGCATGAGGAATACAACAAGCTTGTGGGATAATCCTTTAATTGATTTCACCCGCGATTGCGGCGAAGATGTTTGCAGTGATTGATTTAAGAGGTGTTTTATGAATTCCAATGAAGCCAAAATTTTGACCCGCGACGTGGAAGCCTTCGTGGTGCCCGTCGGGACTAAGGTTACGCTCAAACAGGGCGAGTCGGCGTATATCACGCAATCGCTCGGCGGCAGCCACACCGTCGTTGTCAACGGCAACATGTTCCGCATTGATGGCAAGGACGCCGACGCGCTTGGGTTTGCCGCGCCGGCCAAACCGGCGGCCGCCGCCGGCAGCGGCCCAGTGACGCAGGACGGACTCGAAAAGCAGGTCTGGGAAGCGCTCAAGACGTGTTACGATCCGGAGATACCCGTCAACATCGTGGATCTCGGCCTGATTTACGATTGTCATCTCACGTCCGTCGGCGAGAACAGCTTCAAGGCCGACGTGAAAATGACTTTGACCGCGCCCGGCTGCGGCATGGGGCCGGCG
>DAIRTX010000146.1:0-4345 GCA_036803685.1 Verrucomicrobiota bacterium
GGAATCGCGCAGGTCACGGCGGGAAATTCCAGAATCCACCGCAACGCCATTGGTGCGAGCGACGCGCCCGCCTGGCCGGTAGTGTCCTGATTAGAACGGAGTGCGGCTGTGTCGGAGACCAGCCGCAGCATTTTGAACGCGCGGCGGCTGACGCTTCGCGCGCAGCCGCGCTCCGCAAAATTCCAAATCAGGACACCACCGCCTGGCCTTTTCTTTTGACGTGTCATGGCAAACAAGCTAGATAATGAGTTTGCACATTTCGCGTGAATGGCCTTGTTCGCGCCGCAACTTAAAATCGAATGCGGAGTTTAATCAGGCGACGCAGAAGAAAAATTATTGAGCGGGTAATGTTTTGTTCACTGGATGGGCGCACGAATGAAATGGCTGGCACGAAGCTGCTTTTTTCCGGGATTGCTATTGGCAGTCGCGGCGACGGGCTGCACAGCCAATCATTATCGGAGGTCTGCGGACAAGGCGGCTTATGGCGTCATCGGGCAGAAGGCGCCATTGGTGAAAAACATGGACACGTCTTTCACCATTGAGCAGACGAATGCCATCGCGCTCGGTTCTCTGCCGGTGGTCACCAATGTGGTGGATTTTCTGGGACCGGACGGCGAAGGCGAGCGCGGTGCGCGCATCTTGCGGCTCGAAGACGCGCTGAACATTGCCATTCATTACAGTCGCAGCTATCAATCGCGCAAGGAGCAACTCTATCTTTCCGCACTGTCACTCACGCTTGCCCGCCATCAATTCACGCCGCTTTTTTCGTCAGGTGGCAATGCGACTTATTCCGCAGTTGCCACCGAAACTCCGGCCTTGAGCGACCATTTTGTCGAGGAACGCAATGTCAGTGCCAACGGTTCGGTGGGCGAAAGCTGGTTGATCCGCGACGTGGGGCGGATCACGACGGCGTTCACGGCGGATTTTTTGCGCTTTGTCACCGGCGATCCGCGTCTGGCCACTTCGTCGAAGTTGAGCGCCACGTTCGTCCGTCCGCTGTGGCGCGACGCCGGGTTCAAGCAAGAAATGGAGAATTTGACGCAGGCCGAACGCGATTTGCTCTATGGCCTGCGGGACTTCACCCAGTTCCGCAAAGATTTCAGCGTCGGGATCGCTTCCGCCTACTACAACGTGCTGGGCAATCGCGACGCCGTGCGCAACAGCTATCTCAACCTGCAAAGTTCGCACCAGAACGCGGATCGCACCCGCGCCCTCGCGCAAGAAGGCCGGGTGACCGGCACGGATCTCGGCCGCCAGGAACAGCAGGAGTTGACCGCCGAAAGCTCGTGGATCAACGCCGTGCGCAGTTACAAGCAGGCGCTCGACAATTTCAAAATTCAACTCGGCCTCAAGGTGGACGCCAACCTCGTGCTGGATGATGGCGAATTGGAGGCGTTGCAAATCCATCATCCCGACATCAGCGTGAACGATTCCATCCAACTGGCGCTGGCTTCGCGGCTGAATTACATGACCATCAAGGATCAGGTTGAAGATGCCGAGCGCAAGGTGAAGGTCGCGCAAAATTTTCTCAAGCCGCAGGTGGACTTGTTTGCCAACGCGAGTCTGGTCAGCGATCCGGCCAAGAATTATTCGCTGCCCGATCCGCAGCGCTATGCCTGGAATGCCGGGCTGGACGTTGACCCCGGCCTGGACCGCACATCCGAGCGCAATTCATATCGCGCCGCGCTCATCGCCCGCAACCGCGCCGCGCGCACGCTGGAAGAACAGGAAGACCAGATTAAATTGCAAGTGCGCGATAGCTGGCGCACGCTGGATCAAGCCAAGCGCAATTACGAAATCAGCGAAGTCGGTGTGCATATCGCCGAGCGGCGCGTCGAGGAACAGGGGCTTTTGGCGGAATGGGGGCGTTCCAAGGCGCAGGATCAGGTGGACGCGCAGAACGCTTTGATTGATTCGAAGAACCAGCGGACGCAGGCGCTCGTCACCCATACGATTGCCCGGCTGCAATTCTGGAACAACATGGGAATTCTCTACATCAAAGACAACGGCCAATGGGAGGAAGTGCAAAATGCGAAAACTAAATGAGCTTGTGATATTCATCCGGCGGCAGCCGCGCTGGCGGCAAATTGTTGCCGTCGCCATCATCGTGCTGGTTGGCTGGTGGTGGTGGCGCAGCGGTGGCGGGCCGGCGGCGAAGACCGCGACCTTCACGGCGCGACGCGGGCCGTTGGAGATCAATGTCCTCGAAGGCGGCAGCTTGCAGGCGCTCGAATCGCAGGAGGTCAAATGCGAAGTGCGCGTGGGCTATCAAGGCACGAAAATTTTACGGATTGTGGAGGAAGGTTATTTCGTCAGCGAAGACGATGTGAAAAGCGGCAAGGTGCTGGTGGAACTGGATTCATCCGATTTGGAAAAGCAAATCGCGCAGCAGGAAATTCAGTATCAGCAGGCGGTCGCCAGCTTGATTGACGCGCAACAAAACTATGAAATCCAGTTGAACCAGAATCAAAGCGACATCAAAACCGCCGAACAAAAGGCCCGCTTTGGACGGATGGATTTCGACAAATTTTTGGGTGATACCGTCACCGTGCACATCATCAAGGATTATGGCCTCGATAAAATCCTGACGGATGCCAGCACCGGCAATGTTGAACAGACCACTCATGCGGAAGAAGCCGGCCTGGCAAAGGTGGTGGCCCCGCCATCGGTGACCGAACCGCTGCCCGTCCGGTCTGCCGCCGGAAACACCGGGATGGACCTGGCCATATCAGCCAACACCAATGCGCTTCTGGCAGTGTCAACCGGCGCGACGGCGAGCGCGCTCAAGTCCTCTGGAGCGAATAGCAATGCTCTTCCGCCAATCTCCGCATTGCCCCGCCCCGCAGTTTCAACTTCCGTTTCCGATACGAATATGGAGGTTGCTGATTCCGGGTCAGTCGTTTTCCCGACCGGCCTCATTGATTTCTCAAAATACGCCAACATTGATGTTTTGGGGGACGGCGAAGCCAAACAAAAGCTGCGCAAGTTTGAAGACGATTTGCAGGTGGCCCAGAAGGAACTCGGCCAGGCCAAGGCCACGTTTGAGGGCACGCAGCGGTTGTTCGCCAAACAGTTTGTCGCGAAGATGGAATTGGAGCGCGATCAATTGATCCAGGACAGCGCGGAGTTGAAGGTGCAAACGGCGGAAACTGACCGGGCGCTGTTCCTGAAATATGATTTTTCAAAAACCGCCGAGCTATCGCTTTCCACCTACACCGAGGCCGTGCGTGAACTGGACAAGTCCCGGCGCGTGGCCATCTCGAAACTGGCGCAAGCCCAGGCCAAGTTGAAGTCGGCCCAGGGTCAATATGAAGTGCAGACCCGCCAACGCAAGGATCTCAACGAGCAACTCGAAAAATGCACGATTCACGCGCAGAAGAGCGGGCTGGTCGTTTATGGCGGATCGGGAGACAACTATTACGGCAACCAGGAACCCATCCGCGAAGGCGCCACCGTCCGCGAACGGCAGGCCATTATCACCATCCCGGACATGACCCGCATGTCGGTGAACGTCAAAATCCACGAGAGTTACATCAAGAAGATCAAGAAAGGTCAGAAGGCGCGCATCACCGTGGACGCGTTTGCCGACACGGTGCTCTCCGGCGAAGTCACCAAGATGGGCGTTTTGCCCGATTCACAAAATCGGTATATGAACCCGGACCTGAAGGTTTACAACACGACCATCACCATCAACGGCACCTATGATTGGGTCAAACCGGGCATGAGCGCCAAGGTGGAAATCCTCGTGAACAAACTGGACGATGTGGTTTATGTCCCGTTTCAGGCAGTGTCGCCAAGCGACGGAAAACAGGTTTGCTACATCGCGGGGAGCTTCAAGCCGGAACGGCGTGAAGTGGAGATTGGCGATTTCAACGACGAGTTCATTGAAATCAAACACGGGTTGAAGGAAGGCGAGCGCGTTTTGTTGCGGCTGCCGAACGGCATTGAAACGGGCGGTTCGGAAAACAGCAACCCGCCCAAGGAGCAAAAGCCAGGCGGGTCAGACAAACCCACCGCTCCCGCCACACCTGCGAATGTGGCTTCGCCAACGGGCAAGGTTTAAAACACACCCGTCATGCCATCGCCCATCGTCCAGTTTGACAACGTCCGCAAGACCTACCAGATGGGTCCGAACACGGTGGAAGCTTTGCGCGGCGTCACCTTCGGCATCGAAGCCGGCGATTACATCAGCATCATGGGGCCGTCCGGCTGCGGCAAATCCACCATGCTCAATCTCCTCGGCTGTCTTGACCGGCCCACGGCCGGCCACTATCTGCTCGGCGGTCAGGATGTGTCGGGAATGGATGACGACGCCCTCTCCGCTGTGCGGGGGGCACGGCTGGGT
>DAIRTX010000147.1:0-4216 GCA_036803685.1 Verrucomicrobiota bacterium
TCCGGGTCATCGGCGAGATTCATGGACGCCTCGGTGAGAAATCCTATGCGGGTCCGCGTGCGCTGCCGCCACTCGATCAGCGCGTGCAGCAGTGTCTTGGTCCGTTGTTTGTTGCCGATGAAATTGTCGTCCACGATGAAAACCATGTCCTTCCATCCGCGCCGGCCCAGGGCGTCCAACTCGGCAATCAATTGCGCCGGCGTTTTCGTGCGGGGCACGCGTCCGTTCATCACGATGATGTCGCAAAACTCGCAATCGAACGGGCAGCCACGCGAGAATTGCACGGCCATCGTCACATAATATCGGAATTTGATGAGGTCCCAGCGCGGCACTGGTGTTTGGGTGATGTCCGGCCGGTTCGTGGCGCGATAGATGGGCTGCAACAACCGGCCACTCCGCATGTCTTCCACGACTTGCGGCATAATTTCCTCGGCCTCGCCCAGAACGAAGTGCTGAATCTCCGGGAACGCTTCGTAGCCGGTGGTAAACAGCGGTCCGCCCGCAATAATCCGTTTCTGAAATGTGGCGCACCGCGCAACGATTTCGCGCACCGAATCCTTTTGCACCAGCATCGCGCCCAGCAACACATAATCCGGCCAACGCAGGTCTTCATCCTTGAGCCGCTCCACGTTCAGGTCCACCAGCTTGAGCTGCCACTCCGGTGGCAACATCGCGGCCACCGTCAGCAATCCCAGCGGCGGCATGGACGCCTTTCGGGAAACGAAGCGCACAGCGTGCTTGAAACTCCAGAACGTGTCGGGCGTTCGCGGGCTGACGAGAAGTATTTTCATTAAAAAATGGGTAGTGGCATATTGAGGGTAAGTCCGGGTCGAAGATTTACAAGTTAATTCCTGGAGTTTCCAACCAACGGGAGCAACCCGACATTACCCCGTAACGGCGGGCCTCTCCGGCCCGCCGTGGAGCCGGGGCGTCCCGCCCGGCGGACACACTGTGCGCCGGCAACTGCCATCATCGGATAACTCGAAAGCCGTTGGTTCTTCCGAACGATTTATCCGGGCGGCAAGATGCCGCCCGCTACGTCAGGCGGGACGCCCGACGCTACAAACCGGCTGCACCCCGGCTACCCAAGCTCGATGCCGACCGGGCAATGATCGCTGCCCAACACGTCCGGCTGGATGAAGGCGCGTTTGAGACGCGGACGCAGGGATTTTGAAACCAGGAAGTAGTCAATGCGCCAGCCAACGTTCCGGGAACGCGCGCCGGACATCTGGCTCCACCAGGTGTAATGTCCCCCGCCCTTTTCGAATTCGCGGAAGGAGTCGAGAAAACCGGCGCGCACGAAGGCGCTGAACCCGGCGCGTTCCTCGGGTGTGAAGCCATGGTTGTGGACGTTGGCCTTCGGGTTCGCCAGGTCAATTTCCGTGTGCGCCACGTTGAGGTCGCCGCAGAAGATCACGGGTTTTTTCTTTTCCAGCTTTTTGAGGTAACGAAGAAAATCGCGATCCCATTGCTGGCGGTAGGCAAGCCGTGTGAGTTCGCGTTTGGAGTTGGGCACGTAAACATTGACGAGAAAAAAGTCGGCGAACTCGGCAGTCAGCACGCGGCCTTCCTGGTCGTGCTCGTCCATGCCGATGTGCGGCGTGACCTTCAACGGGCGCATCCTGGTGAAAATGGCGATGCCGGAATAACCTTTCTTTTGCGCGGAGTTCCAATACGTCGTGTAGGTCGCGGGCCAGAGTTGTTCGACCTGGTCGGGGCCGCACTTGGTTTCCTGAAGGCAAAGGACATCGGGTTTTTCGGCGTCGAGAAAATCGAGGAAATTTTTCCGCAGTACGGCGCGCAGGCCGTTGACGTTCCAGGAAATCAGTTTCACGACACAAAAATTATCAAAACAACCACGAATTGACACGAAGGAACGCAACGCCGTTTGCGCAACCACCGATTTTGGACTGCGGCGGGAATCCCGCAGAGCGGGAGCCACGCCGCTTTTGGAGTCATCCTGCCACGCGGAAAGCGGTGTCGCCGCTGCGCTCTACCACCGCAGTCCAAATTCAGGATGCCGGTTATTCCGGCTGGAACACGATGGCGCTCATGGGCGGCAGACAAAATTCGGCGGAATGTTGCTGGTTGTGGCAGGGAACGTTTTCGGCGGTGACACCACCCAGATTGCCCTGGTTGCTGCCGGCGTAAATGCCGGCGTCGCTGTTCAACACTTCGCGCCATTTGCCGGCGCGCGGCAGACCGACGCGATATTTTTGGCGCGGCACCGGCGTGAGATTCAGGATCACGGCAAGCTGGTTCGCGCCGTCAGTGGTCTGGCGGACAAACGACATCACGCTGCCGTCCCGGTCGGCGCAGTCAATCCAGCTAAAACCGCCGTGGTCGTAATCGCTTTGCCAGAGCGCAGGCATGGCGGCGTAAAGTTTGTTCAAATCCTCAACGAATTTTTGCAGGCCGCGATGGAACGGTCCGGCGTCAAGCAGCCACCAGTCAAGCTGGCCGTTTTCGTTCCACTCGGCGCGCTGGCCGATTTCGTCGCCCATAAACAACAGTTTCTTGCCGGGGAACAGCCATTGATACGCGAGCAGCGTCCGAAGATTTGCAAATTTTTGCCAGTCGTCACCGGGCATCCGGCCCAACAAAGACGCTTTGCCGTGGACGACCTCGTCGTGCGACAGCGGCAGGATGAAATTTTCGGTGTGATGATAGAGCGTCGCGAACGTGAGGTCGCTCTGGTGGTATTTCCGGTAAATGGAATCGCGCTTGAAGTAGTCGAGCGTGTCGTGCATCCAACCCATGTTCCACTTGAATGAAAAGCCCAGCCCGCCGAGATACGGCGGCCGCGTCACCTGCGGCCAGGCGGTGGATTCCTCGGCAATGGTGACGACGCCGGGAAATTCCGTGTGCGTCAGGTGATTGAATTTTTTCAGGAATTCAATCGCCTCAAGATGCTCGCGCCCGCCGAACTGGTTGGGAATCCATTCGCCCGGCTTGCGCGAATAGTCGAGGTAAATCATCGAGGCCACGGCGTCCACCCGCAGGCCGTCAATGTGAAAGCGGTCGAGCCAGAACAGCGCGTTGGCGGCGAGGAAATTGGAAACTTCGTGCCGGCCAAAATTGAAAATCAGCGTGCCCCAATCCTGATGCGCGCCTTTGCGCGGGTCTTCGTGCTCGTAAAGGGCGGTGCCGTCGAATTTCGCCAGCGCCCATTCATCGCGCGGAAAATGCGCCGGCACCCAGTCCACAATCACACCGATGCCCGCCTCGTGCAGCGCGTTGACGAGAAATTGAAAATCATCCGGTGTGCCGTAGCGGCTCGTGGGCGCGTAGAAACCGGTGACTTGATAACCCCACGACGGATAAAACGCGTGCTCGGCCACCGGGAGGAATTCGACGTGCGTGAACCCCATGCGCTTGACGTAAAGCACGAGCGGTTCGGCCAGCTCGCGGTAGCTCCACGATTCATTCGCCGTTTTTTTCCGCCAGGAACCGGCGTGGACCTCATAAATGCTCATCGGCGAGCGCAGCGCATCGCGTTCGCGGCGCCGCTTCAACCAGGCCCCGTCGTTCCACTTGAATTGGCGCGTGTCCCAGACGATGGCGGCGTTTTTCGGCGGCACCTCGAAGAAAAATCCGCAGGGATCGGTCTTGAGCGAGATGCGACCGTGCGCGTCGCGAATTTCAAATTTGTAATGCGCGCCGACGCCGACGCCCGGAATGAAAATTTCCCAGACGCCGGACGCGCCGAGCAAACGCAGGGGATGATACCGTCCGTCCCAATGGTTAAAATCGCCGACGACGCTGATGCGCTGCGCGTTCGGCGCCCAGACGGCGAAGCTGGTGCCGGGCACACCGTCAATCACGCGCAATTGCGCGCCGAGTTTTTCGTAAATGCGGCGTTCGTCGCCCTTGCCGAACAAATACAAATCCGATTCGCCCAGCGTCGGCAAAAATGAAAACGCGTCGCGGGTGCGGCGGGTCTGGCCTTGATGATTGGTGACCACCAGGTCGTAGGCGTAAACGCGATTGGCTGATTTCGTGGTGCCTTCAAAAAGTCCGCTTTCGTGAATGCGCTTGAGCGCGAACCTGGGTTTGTCTTTCTCGTGAACCGGCTGGACTTCGACTTTGGCGGCATCGGGTAGAAACGCGCGAACGACAAGACCCGAACCGCCGCCCAACGGCTGCATTCCCAGCAGCATGTGCGGCGACTGATGCATCAGTTCAACCAGGCTGTGCAGTTCATCTTTGGTCAGCA
>DAIRTX010000148.1:0-4152 GCA_036803685.1 Verrucomicrobiota bacterium
GAAGTGAACAGCGGCATCGGATATTTTTTGTTCTCCGGCTCGTCCACGACGTCGAGTCCGGGCGCTTTTTTCAAAACAGCACGGGCGGCTTCCACGCTCACCGGCTTTTCAAATTCCGCGCTGACCGCTATGGAATGCGAACGATAGACCGGCACGCGCACACAGGTCACGCTGGCGCGGAACGCCGGGTGATGCATGATTTTGCGGCCTTCGTTTTCCATCTTCATTTCCTCCTTGGTGTAACCGGTCGGCAGGAATGAATCCACCTGCGGCAGCACGTTGAAGGCGATCTGATGCGGATAAACCTCCTTTGTCACCGGTTTGCCGGCGACGATTTCCTCCACCTGCCGTTTCAGTTCTTCAATCGCCTTCGCGCCCGTGCCGGAGACGGCCTGGTAGGACGATGCAAAAATCCGTTTCACGCCAAACGCCCGGTGCAACGGATACAACGCGATGAGCGTGATGGCCGTGGTGCAATTCGGATTGGCAATGATGCCCTTGTGCCACTTCACGTCGCTGGCGTTGATTTCCGGCACGACCAGCGGCACGGAATCGTCCATGCGGAACGCGCTGGAATTGTCCACGACCACGCAGCCGGCTTTGGCCGCGATGGGTGCAAATTCCTTGGAAATGCTCCCGCCGGCGCTGAACAACGCGATGTCGATACCGGCAAAGGAGTCCTTGGTCAATTCCTTGACGGTGATGTCGGTGCCGCGAAATTTGAGTTTCTTGCCGGCGGAACGCGCCGAAGCGAGCAAAGTGAGTTTTCCCACCGGAAAATTTCTCTTTTCCAGCGTTTTAATCATTTCGATGCCGACGGCGCCGGTCGCGCCGACCACGGCCACATGTGGATTCCGGTTCATAAAAGGGCGAATTATAACAAAAACCAGCCTCGCGTCAATCACGCCAGCGACCGCGCAACACATTTTCTTTTGCTTTCCAGTTGACCGGACTTGGCGCTTATGACGAAATACTAGTCTAAGTTTTTTCAGATGTCGAAAATTTCAATCAGAAACGGAACGGGCACGACGAAATACGACGCGCACCACAAAGTGCTGTCGCAAACCTACGGCGCGTTCGCTGATTTGCGCCGGGAACTCTCGGACTCGAAGGCGACCGTCAACGGGCGCGAGGACATTCTGAAAAGTTTCGCGACGTGCCCCGATTCGCAGCGTTCGTGGCTGTTGCTCGAGGATTATTTTGAAAAACTGTCGCTCTCGCGCCGCGATTTTCCCGACACGCACTGGTGGCCGCGTTTGCTGAATGCCCAGGGCAAGGCGCGCCTGGAGGAACTCGCGTTTTTATTTCTCCGCGCCAAACATTCCGTGCCGCCGGAATTGCAGGTGCACGCCAGCCTCGACCGTTTTGCCCGGGCCGAGGAAACTGAGAAGGAGCAAAATCTCGTCAAGGAGCTCGAAAACTGGCTCTCGCCGCCCGCCCTGCCGCTGCTCGACACGCCGCGCGCCACGTTGCGCGTCGTCTGCCGCGTGCAACCGGACGACGAAGAACCGTCGCGTTACCGCCTGGCCGTGCAATTTCTTTTGTTGCGCCCGCGCACCGGCGAAAAGGCGCGCACGCTGCGGGAGCTGATTGACCTCGTCGTTCGCGCCACGCACGAGCAGGAATTATTTTCACCCGCCGATTGGGAGTTCATCCAGTGGCTTGCCGACACGAACCGCAATTCCGCATTGCGGGACGCGGACACGCTGGTTTTGTCCGACGCCGAACTGCTCCAATGGCTCGCGCGCTGGGGGCACTCGCCCCGCCTGGAAGGTGACGGCCAGCCGCTCCATTTTCACGGCCAGATTGCCGCGCTCACACCGCACCTCGACAACGGCGACAAGGAACTGTCGTTCACGCACCGGATCGAATTGCCCGGCGGTGAAAACCATTCCATTGCCGACGCGAAATTTTTCAACCGTCAGCCGCCGCTCGCGCTGGTCAATGGCACGTTTTATCTGCTGCGCAACGCGCCACCGCCGCCAGTGCTGAAATATCTCGCGCACCAACCGTCCGTGCCGGTGCGCAAACTGAGCCATCGGCTCCTGTTGCACCTGCGCAAGACGCAGTCGAATCACGGCGTGGATTGGGAGCAGCTTTGCATCGCGCATCCGGCCAGGCCGCAGTTCGTTTTCGAGCTGCTCGACGACACGGTGCGGCTGCGGTTGCTGGCCAGGAGTCTCCGCGACCAAAGCGTCTGGTTTTGGAACGGCTACGAATGGGTCGCGAACGAAGTGAAGAAGCGTCCGGGCGACAAACCGGAAATTCTCGACGACCCGCGCCTGGAACCCGCGATCCAATGGCTGCGCAAAATCGATTGGTTCACGCCCGAACCCGGTTTGTGGATTGGCGACGCGAACGAAAATTTTCTCGGCACGCTCGCGGCCGTGTGGGCGGAACGCCCCAGCGAAGCGGAATTTCTCGGCAACCCGGCGTTTCACCGCCTGTTCCTGCAACCGCGCCAGCTCAAGCCGCGGCTCATCGTCAAGGGCAGCGGCATTGACTGGCTGGCGGTTTCCGCCGAATGGGAGGCCGAAGGTCTCAAACTCAGCAAGGCGGACCTCGAACGGCTCGCCGCCGCCACCAGCCGTTTCGTCAAGCTGCCGAATTCCGGCTGGGTGGAACTTGATATCAACGCCGTGCAAGGCGCGCACGAGGCGATGGCCGAGATGGGCGTTGACGGCCTCATCGCCGTGCCGCAAAAAATCGGCCTGGAACACGTGGCGCATCTGGACGAAAGCGGGTTGACGCGCTTTGCCGATTCGCCGGAAGCGAAGGCGTTGCGCGCGCGTGTACGGGATTTCAAAGGCGTTCCATCCGTTGCGTTGCCTGCCGGATTGCAGGCCGAGTTGCGTCCCTATCAAAAGGACGGCTTCGATTTTCTCTGCCACCTCACGCAAATCAAACTCGGCGGCATTCTGGCCGATGACATGGGTCTGGGCAAAACGCTGCAAGCGCTCGCGTGGCTGGCGCGGCTTAAGGAGCGCAACACGAAAAATCCCAAGCCGTCGCTCGTCATCTGTCCGGCGTCCGTGCTGCACAACTGGCGGCGCGAGGCGGAGCGGTTCACGCCGGGTTTGAAAGTGCTCGTGCTCGAAAGCGGCGCGGCGCGGCACAATTTGCGGAAGCAAATTCCGCAGCACGATTTGATTGTGACGAATTACGCGTTGCTGCGGCGCGATTTGGAGGAGTTGCAAAAATTCGCGTTCCGCGCGGCGATTTTGGACGAGGCGCAGTTCATCAAAAATCCCGGCGCGCAGGTCACGCAATCGGTCAAACAGCTCAAGTCCGAATACCGCCTGGCGCTCACCGGCACACCGCTCGAAAACCGGCTGCTGGATTTGTGGAGCATCGTGGATTTCATCCAGCCCGGCTACCTCGGCAATCAGGAACAATTTATCGAAACTTACGAACCGCGTTCCCAGGCCGGCGACGAAGCCGTCCCAACGGTGGAGACGCGCGGCGAGAAAACCGAATCCGCCCAGCGCATCGCGCGCAAACGGCTCTCGGCCCGGCTGCGCCCGTTATTGCTGCGCCGCCTGAAAAAACACGTGGCGAAGGATTTGCCCGACCGCATCGAACAACGGCGCGATTGTCCGCTCGGCGACGAGCAGCGGAAGCTTTACCTGGCCGAATTGCGCCGCAGCCGCGACCAGATCATGTATGCCGTCGCGGAACAGGGCCTTAACAAGAGCAAGATGCACGTGCTGGCCGCGCTCACGCGGTTGCGCCAGATTTGCTGCCATCCGCGGCTCGTCGGCAGCGACACCGCGTCCGGCAAGACCGAGACGCTGTTCGAGTTGCTCGATCCGCTGGTGGCCGAGGGACAAAAGGTTTTGGTCTTCAGCCAGTTCGTGCAGATGTTGCTATTGCTCGAAAAGGAATGTCACGACCGGCAAATTATCACGCACATTCTCACCGGCCAGACGAAAGACCGGCAACAGGTCGTCAACGCGTTCCAAGGCGACACGAACCCCGGCGTGTTTTTGCTGAGTTTGCGCGCGGCGGGAACCGGTTTAAATCTCACCAACGCCAGCTACGTGGTGCTTTACGATCCGTGGTGGAACCCGGCAGTGGAGGCGCAGGCGATTGACCGCTCGCATCGCATCGGCCAGACACAGACGGTGAACGCCTACCGGCTCATCGCGCCCG
>DAIRTX010000149.1:0-1481 GCA_036803685.1 Verrucomicrobiota bacterium
GAAATGACATGAACATCCAACAACCAACATTCAACATTTTTTCAACGGTGCCCGCCACCGTGCCCGCCACTAAACCCACCACCATGCGATCCTCCTCCTCCTTGACTGCCGCCGTGCCATCCGCCGCTTTGTCCACCCCTATAGCCACCATACCCACCACTATAGCCATAGCCACCTCTATATCCGCCCCCATAGCCACCTCTATATCCACCATACCCACCGCCCCAGCCGAAGGAAAATGACACCGGTGGATACCAGGCGTAATCCGGGTAGTAATAAGGTTGGTAATAATAAGTCGTATCCGGCACGGTTTGAACATACGTCACCGTTGGGGCAACCGTGGCCGTCGAAACTGGTCCACTATAGGCAGTCGAAGCCGCCGGCCAAGGCGCGGGCATTGTCGGTGTGGCTACGGCCACCCCTGGTCTGGGCTGGCTCAACATGGTCGTGATGACTGCGCTAGAAATGCCTTGTTGCCGCAGATAAATGATCTGGTCCGCGTTCAAACCATAGCTGTTCCCGGAATTTTTGATGTAAGCGATGATCGTATCATCGCTGACTTTCGCCTGCGCGAGTTGCATGATTTGCGGCACGCCGTAAGCCAACTGCGGGACGGGCGCGTTGACCGCTGCCGGTTGCACCGTGTTTGCAGCCGACGAATCCTGTGCCAGCGTCGTTGACGCCGACCAAGCCAGACCGGCGACGGTCATGACCGCCAGCATTTTTTGTAAATTTCTTGTTTTCATAAATTCACCTTTAAGTTCCCACACCGCACTCTCGCACGGGTTGCTTCAACTGTCAACTGCCACGGAAAACTTCAAGCCTTTAAGCAGCAAAACCACGTTGCCTTTGGTTTATCCAGTCGCCGAAAGACCACCCCGCCACTGAATCGCCGGTTACCGATGTCCTGATACTCTACAGCAACGCGCCGTCCCTGTCTGGTTCCGAAAAACCAAAGGGCCGGAACAATTGCTCATTCCGGCTTTGGTAGGGCGGCGGTGCTCCGCCGCCCAAGCCTCACGGCGGAGCAGCAGCTCCGCCCTATGGTTCATGGTGTGATGCGAAGAATAGACATAATCAATCGGCGGAACAAAATTTAATTCTGCAGAATTCTGTCTGAAAAAATCCTGCGCCTCCGATTCCATCAGCCGGTCTCGGCGTCATAGTCCGGCAGCCGGGCGAAGTAGAAGCAGCCGGCAGCGATGATGACGGAAGCGGCGGTGATGATGCCTGCCTGCGTGCCGGGTTGCTTCAGGTTATTGGACAAGTCCTCAATGAGTTTGCCCTGTTTGCCGTAAAGAATTTCCATCTGCCGCTCTTCGGGCTTGTTATATCCGATCATTGAAAGGTCATCCGACAAATCCGCCGAACGCGTCCCCAGCCAATAAACCACGCCCGCGCTACCAATGCCCAGCAGCAACACGATGATGCCGGTTATCCTGAATTGCCGTGCCCGCCGCCTGGCGGATGAAACCGGATCC
>DAIRTX010000149.1:1491-4141 GCA_036803685.1 Verrucomicrobiota bacterium
CGAGGCGAAATCGGATGCCGACGTGCAGAAACTTTTGAGGTCGGGCATTTCTCTGTTGCAAGGTTGAAGGAACCGTGCCTGATGTTTCACGTTTACCGGCTTTCCCCATGATCCATATCTCCCGGATGTTCCCCATGATCCACACCTGCCGGATGTTCCTCATGATTTCCATATCCCGAACGATCCCGATTGTCCGAATGATCCCGGTCGCCGCGGAAAATACATCCGGTGGTGGCGAGCAACGCGCTGGCGGTTAATGTAAGCAGGATAAATTTCATAGGTTTGGTGGTATTGGTTCAGGGTGGGCTGGCCGCGCCAGACAAGGCGCGGCGATTGCATGAACCTTTCCATATTTTAAAGGTGACCGCTATGGGGTGTTTCACCCCCGCCGAAGGAGGAACAGAATTAGATGCATTCCGCCTCGCAGGGGGTGAACACCCCTGACCACCCGCAAGCCTTCCCGGTTAAAGTTTGCCAAATAAACGTTTCCAACGCGTGATTTTATAATTGACCCTTGACCCTCATGCCTTTTCTGTTAAAATTTGCCAAATAAACGAACAAAAACTCCTTGTAAACGGCATGAAGATAAACCGATTATCACAGCATCATGAGGCTTGCGCATACTTTTTCTCACTGATACAATGGACGCAACACACCAAAATATGTTTTTGAAATGGCAAAAAACGGGAAGTCCAATTATCGGGGCGGACTTATGCTTCGCACAGAAAAGTTTAATACCAGAACTGGTCGGGCACTCAAATTTATGAAAAAAACGCAAACAACCCTCTGGCACACATCGCTGTTCGTTGGTGTGTGCGTGATTAGTCTTGGCCTGTCGCTGGCCTGCGCCGCGCCGCCGGAAAAGAAAGCGGAAAAGAAGCTCACCGGCGCCGAGTTATACGCCATCAACTGCAACCGCTGCCATGCCGAGCGTTATCCGACCGAGTTCAACTCCGGCCAGTGGCAGACGCTGTTGACCCACATGCGCGTGCGGGCCAACCTGCCCGCGAAGCAGGCGAAGGAAATCCTGAAGTATATGAAGGAAGAAGCCGGCAACTAATCCCCGCATTCAACCGCCAGAAACTTTTTATAAAAATGAATTTTAATTCCCGGATTCTCGGAACCGCCGCCGCCAGTTGTGTCTTGGGCCTCACGGTTTCGCCGCGCGTCTCGGCTGCCATCAGTGATGAAGATTTTAACGCGCTGAAAAGCACGGTGCAGCAGTTGCAGTCGGAACGCGCGCAGGACAAGCAGCAGATCCAGCAGTTGCAGCAGCAGTTGGGCGAGACGCAAAGCCTGGCGACCAACGCGGTCGAGAAGGCCGATGCCGTGGCGCAGGCGCAGGCGACGCCGGTGCGCAATGCGCTGCATAATTTCACCATGGTTGGCGACGCGGAAATCCAATATGCGAAGACGTTCGGCAACAATACGCACAGCGGATTTCTGCTGGCCGACTTCGCGCCGATTTTCCTCTACCGGGCCAATGACAATATTTTGTTCGAGGCCGGTTTTGACGTGATGCTGCAAAATGGAGCGGAACCAGTGTCGGGCCACGACAGCGGCAGTTCCACCTCGGTGGGCATAAGCTTCGCGCAACTGGATTACCTGATCAACGACTACGTGACATTCGTCGGCGGCTACATGCTGCTGCCGCTCGGCACTTACAGCGAACGCTCGGCCGGCTACCTGAACAAAATGCCGGATGGTCCGCTTGGCCGCGAATTCTTGCCGGGTGCCGGCGCCGGCGCGCAATTGCGGGGCGCATTTCCGATTGGCGAATCCGGCCAGATGATCACTTATTCCGTCTATGGCGCGAACGGCCCCAGTTCCTTGGATGGCTTGGACGTGGCCGGCAGTCTGGATCTGGGTGGCAATGTCGGATTACTGAACAACGGGAACACCGGCAACCTGCACTCCGCACCGAGCGGCGGCGGTCGCCTCGGCTGGTTTTATCCGTGGGCCGCGCACAAGGACTTGGAAATCGGCGTGTCTGGCCAGTCCGGAGTCTGGGACGATGCGGGCAATCATTATTGGTCCGCCGGCGTGCTGGACGTCGCGCTGCATCTTGGGCCGAGCTTTGAACTCAAGGGTGAGTTCATCAATTCCTGGTATGGCACTTCCGATGTGGGCACGGTGCATCCGTGGGCGGTCTGGACGCAGGCCGGTTACAAGCTGGCGGGCCTGAACTTGGACATGCCGGTCATCAACGACATCGAACTGGTGGGGCGGTTTGACAAGGAAAACGACGCGCAGGGCACCAGCACCGACCGCTACACGGCAGGCTTTGTTTATTACATCACCAACACGTTGTTGTTCGAAGGCGATTATGAATTCCTCCACAGCCGCGGTCCGTTGGCCTTGCCGAGCAACGAAATTATTCTTCAAATGTCCTACGGATTCTAATCGAAAGAAAATTTATGATTAACCAAAACAGATTTTCGGTGTTCCTCCTGGGTGCCGCCACGTTGGCTCTTTTGGGAGCGGGCGTGGCCCGCGCCGCCGATCCACTCGACGCGGAAACCAAGGCGCGCGTCGAACGGTTCGAAAAAGGCGCGTTAACCATTGATGTCTCAAAATACCCGGAAGGCATCCGCGACAATTACGAAGTGTTCAGCACGAAATGCACGCAATGCCACAAGTTGAGCCGCCC
>DAIRTX010000150.1:0-4002 GCA_036803685.1 Verrucomicrobiota bacterium
GTTTGATCTCACTTTCCATTATTTCCGTTCTGTTTGCGCTGATGTTCAAAATTTTACCCGATGCAAAAATAAAATGGCGATATGTGTGGGTAGGGGCGTTCCTCACCGGTTTATTATTTGAGATCGGCAAGTTTGGATTGGGTTTGTATTTCGGAAAAGCGGAACCGGGGTCCCGATACGGGACCGCGGGGTCAGTGATCCTCATCCTGCTTTGGGTGTCTTATTCTTCCATGATCGTTTTCTATGGCGCCGAATTCACCAAAGCTTATGCCGATCACTATCACGGCACGGTAGCTGCGGGAAAAAACGCAGTAAAAGACCCCGGGCGTGAAAGCTGATGCAGCTTCAACTCGCGAACAATGAACCGCTGAACGTCAAATCCCCCAATTCCTATCCACGATTCTTTCGATGAAGAGCGCGCGCGACACAACTGATTCGGCCGTCATGGCGGGTTGCTGGTTGCTGGTCGAACGCCAAGCAACAGGAAGGCGAACTCGGCTTGAAAAAACACTGGTATCCCATCCAGGTGAAACAGAAAGACAAGGTTGGTCGCCCGGACATTGACGCCTTTGAAGCCGTGATGATGCGCGAAGATTGCGAGAAAGGCTTCTTCGTGTCGTTTGATTATTCCTCGGACGCGTTGTCGGAGATCGAATCATTTTTCAAACGCAGCCACAAAGTCATCGTCCCGCTGACCGTGCAGGAAATCCTCGACGAACACATTGCGAAGAAGCAGGTGTGAACAGATAAAACCACCTTTGATTTGCACTTCCATTGGCTAAGGCGTAATTTTTTAAGCATGAACATAAAATGGCGTTTAAATAATCTTTTGGTGTCCGCCCTGCTGCTGGTCATTGCAATAAACAGCCGCGCCTCTCAAAAGGGATATTCCCTCAAAGAGGAAACCCAATTTCAACAGGTTAGTAGTTCCTCGGTAGTCACTGGATACAGCCCACTTAATTACGCTAAATATGCCATTCGTGCGAATGTGGATATCGGGGGCGCAAGCCTTTCCGCCGCTCCCATTCTCGGTCTTCCGGGTGCCACCAGTGCCTACCCGAGCGGCTCCGTCACCTTTCCCACCGGAACCAACTTCTCGCCGACTCTCCCCACCGGCAGCGGATACAATCAATATCACGTGCATGTCGCCGGCGACAATAATTTAGCCTCCGTCAGCGCCGCCAGCGGCAGCGGCACGTTCAGCTTCACCCTGGGCAACGCCACCGCCCAGCCGACGCTTTCCCTGAACACCGCAAGCTCCGCCTTTCCGAGCACCCCCATGCTCACCAGCGGTGGAACTTGGAGCGGCAGCACCCTGCTGCTTGACCCGACCGCGACCAACGTGCTCACCTTCAACACCGGTTCGTTCACGACCTATACCACCGGCCTGGGCGGCGCGGTCAGTTACCATCTTCTCAACCCGGCTGGAACGGTCATTATCCCGAAGGCGCAATCCATATACGCTCCCAGCGTTGGCTTGACCCAGCCGGCATTGACTTCATTTACGCTTGCCCCCGGCACCTTGGTCAACGGATCAAACTACATCGTCAAGGCAGATTACTCTCAGATCGAAAACCTGAACACCACCACCTTCACCGGAACCGGCATTCCGGCAAACTTCATCGGAGAATCGCATTATTCAGCCCAAACCTACATCACCGTTCTGGCGCAGACGCCCGTTCTGGCACAGACGCCAACGCTCACCAGCACCCTTGCCGGCAACCAGGTCATTATCTCGTGGCCGCCAACATTTACGGGTTGGACGCTCCAGACGAACAACAATCTTACCACCGGCACCTGGGGCAACTACCTCGGCCCGGTCGGCAACAACAGCATCACCAATTCGCCGGCGACGGGAAATCTTTTCTTCCGCCTGACTCATCTCTAAAACGAGAGGAGCATCCAATGCGCGAGCGGGAGGGTGGAGAATCGTCCGCCGCCCCCTTGAAAATCCGCGCGCCGGGATTGGCATTGATATTTCGCTCATGCCGGCCACGTCATGGCCAAACGCCGGCGCGACGTTTGCGGCCTGCCGGAAAGCGAACCGCTCTGGCAAGCCGGACGCGGCTTCGTCGTACGCGACCTGCCGTGGACGGTGGAAAAACTGCGCGTCATTTGGCGTAGCGGCGTCTCGGCAGAGCGCCGCCATCTGAAAATAAGCGGAAACATTTGCGGCGGTCTGCCGACGCGCCGCTACGAAGAAGTAGAATCATCCGCCGTCCCCTTGAAAATTGGCGCGACCGGATTTGCCGGACGGGCGTTTATTTTCCACCGAGCGAAGTTTTTGGCGAAGGCAAATGGAGCATCCGGCCCGCCACCATGAACTCGCCTTCGCCCTGGTGATGAATCGTCCGGGACCGTTTCCGCGCCGGGTCAACCCACGCCTGGACGACCTCCAGGATGAAGAAATTATATTTGGCGGCCAGTTTCCCATCCCTGACATGGCATTCCAGTCATATCCAGCAGGGCGGTCACAGACCGTCGCTACAGCGAAATCAAGCAGCCATCGCGTAAACCCCTGAAAATCCGCGTCGCGCCGGCCAGAAACAGGCACTGACCGCCCCGCGGATGACGCTGTCGGCTTTGCGTTGATTTCGACTCCTCACCCCGGCCCTGCCCATAAACCCTGTAGCGCAGACATTCCTGTCTGCGGGTTCGCGGGATATTCTTGTCCCGCGTTTCCTGCTGAACTGCACGGACTGGCGACTGGAAAGTCGCCTGAACCCGCAGACAGGAATGTCTGCGCTACACACCGTTCAGGGGCGCAAGGCGCGCAAGAAGTCCGGGGAAATCTCTCCTCGTTTAGCGAGGAGGGAGAAAATGATTTTTGGGGACAATTACCCAGGGTAGCTCTTACGATGTGCGAGCAACCCTGGGCTAATTGGACTCGCTCGTTCCCACTCACTCGGCCCTGCGGGCCTTTGGTTTCACCAAATTCCTTTCGCCGCTTCCCAAGCGGTTCAAGTCCATTGCCCAGTCAGGGCAATTCAGTCAGTGCAAAGCGCCTCAAGTTAAGGCCGCGGCTCAAGCCAACTTCACCACCATCTTGCCGACGTTTTGCCCCTGGAAAAGACCGATGAAAGCGCCCACCGCCTGGTCGATTCCTTTCACGAGCGTCTCTTTGTGCTTCACCTTGCCAGCCTTGAAATAGCCGCCCACTTCTTTTTCAAATTCGCCCTGACGATCCAGCCAATCGCGAACGATCAGCCCCTTCATCGTCAGCCGTTTGGTAGTCATGTTGAATAGATTGGAAGGGCCGGGCCGCGGCTTTTCCTCGTTGTAACCGGAGATGCCGCCACAGGCGATGATCCGGCCATGCACCCGCAAAGCCGAGAGCGCCGCTTCGAGCGTTTCGCCTCCCACATTATCGAAATAAACATCGATGCCGTCCGGCGCCTCCAGGTTCAGTTGTTCGAGTATCGGATCGACTTTGTAATTGAAGGCGCTATCAAACCCGCATTCTTCCCGTAAAAACTTCACCTTTTCGGCCGAACCGGCTGACCCGATAACACGACACCCGCGCAATTTCGCCAGTTGTCCGGCCATACTCCCGACCGCACCGGCGGCTCCCGAAATAAAAACGACGTCGCCGGCTTTCACCTCCACCAAATTCAACCCGACCCAGGCGGTCATGCCCGTCATGCCGAGGGCGCCCAGGTAAACCGAGAGCGGCTGAATCTCGCGGCTGACCGGATGCAGCTCTTTCGGCGAAGCCATGAAGTATTCCCGCCAGCCAAAGTTGGAAGTGACGGCATCGCCCGGCTTGAATTCCCTGGCGCGCGACTCGATGACCTCGCCGACGGCGCCGCCGTCGAGCGGTTTGCCCAACTCGAACGGCGGAACATACGATTTCCCGTCGTTCATGCGACCACGCATGTAGGGGTCCACCGACATGAAGAGATTGCGAACCAGCACCTGCTGGTCTTGCAGCGGCTCCAGTTCGGTCCGCGCCAGGGTAAAGTTGGCTGCGGTTGGAATTCCCTTGGGGCGGGAGGCCAGCCG
>DAIRTX010000151.1:0-3839 GCA_036803685.1 Verrucomicrobiota bacterium
CAGCGTCCGCCCTACCACAAAATCGGTAGGGCTGCGCTGCCGCGCAGCCTTCAAATCAAACCAAAATCGGTAGGGCGGAGCTGCCGCTCCGCCAGCGGCGGGGCAGCGCCGCCCTACCAAAGCTGTTTTAAACCGCCTCGGCTTTTAGCTTGTCCGCCAACCACGTTTTGATTTGCGCTTGTCGCGCAATTCCGTTCCGGCCAGCGACGCAATCTATCCTTTGAATCATCCACGCCGGCAAGTCCAGGTTGATGCGTGCTTTTACGCGGTCTCTCACATTCGATGTTGGATGCCCGCTCGCGATTTATCGGAGTTGGATGCCTGCTCGCGATTTATCGGAGTTCGATATTCGATATTCGATATTCGATGTTCGATGTTCGATGTTCCCCTTTTCTGGCCCTTATGCCTCTGGGAAAAGCGGCGCACGGCCTTGGCGGTGTCGAAGTAATCCAACACGTCTTCGCCGGCAGCAAACCGGGATTCAAGATTCTGCGCTGTCGTCTTCGGTTTGCTCATAAATTGCCTCTTCCTGGGTGCGGACCCGTGCGGGAAATTATTTTAGCGGGTTGACAGCGCGGACCCCGAGGGCTTTGAAGTGGTCAACGTCAACCGTGGCGACGGTCAAATCTTCCAACGCCGCGACTGCGGCATGAAAGCCGTCGCCGAGCGGCACGGCTTTTCCCCTGCGGCGGGCATCCGCCAGCAGCTCCCCGGCTTTTTCACAGACCTGATGATCCAGTGGGACGGACTCCAAAAGCGAAACGAACGATTCCCAATAATTCTGCCAGCGTTGCTCCTTTCCCGCGTCTTTCAACGGCTTGCCCGCGATGTATTCCGCCACCGTCGCATCACAAATAAAAACTTCATGCCGGGCGGCGACCACCCATTCGCCCAGATCAAAATTCCGGCGTTCACCTTCCACCAGCACAGAAGTGTCAATCAGGATTCTCATTGGGCTTTGTCCGTGGCGGCGAGGTTGGCGGAAATTTCAGCCGCGGTGGCCGTGTCCAAAGGAGTGCGGGAACGGTAGATCCGGGCGAAGGCCTCCGCGCTCATGCCGCTTCTTTTTACCCGATGTTTTTTTTCGGGCGTAATGAACCAGCCGCCGGGCTGTTCGCGCACGATGTAGTGATCTCCGTCCACCAGTCCGCGAATGGTCAACCGGCTCTTATCAGCTTTGGCTACAGTTGTCATATGGGAAACTTCCCATAAAATAATGTTGAGTCAAGCTCGTTTGGCCGGACCTGCCGTTTTAGGGCGCATCCGCGCATTGCCCCCGTTTGGAGTTCCGCCTTCAGGCGGCTCGGGGCATTCACCACCTTTTGCCGCGTAAACGCGGAACTCCGAACGAAACGCCCGCTTACTTCGGGGGCAGTGTGCGGATGCACCTGCCGTTTTACGAGATTGAGGGTTGAGAGTTCCGCGTTTGTGCGGCGTAACCGCGTGGCGCCAGCTTTACGCGGCATCTGGGAGCGTCGGCTTGCCGGGGCATAGCTCAGCGACGACCGGCGTCTCGTCGGCAGGTGCGTCGTTTGCACAACCCCACCAGCCGGCGTGAGTCGGCGCGCGACACGATGATTCCTGAAATACGCGAAGCGTCTTGGAGTGCGCCAGTCCTCTGGCGCTGTGCAAGCAGACGAAATGGCGTTCCCCTCTCACATTCGATGTTCGATGTTCGATGCCCGCCGCGTGGCGCAGCTTTACGCGGTTCGATGTTCAATGCCCGCCGCGTGACCCGCCTTTGCGGGTTTTACGCGGTTCAATGTTCCCCGTTTTTCTGGCCCTCAACCACAATTCTGGCCGGCGGACCGTCTGTATAGTGGTGGCCTGTGGAGGCCATTTACGCGGCCAACCGCGTGGCGCCCTGTCCATCGTAGTCCTGCAACACAGGACGAAGTTGGAAGCTTTACGCGGCCAGCCGCGTGGCCGCGTGGCGCGGCATAACCGCGTGGCCGCGTGGCGCGGCTTTACGCGGCTTTACGCGGCCAGCCAACCCGATTTTTCTTTTCCCCCTTGTTCCTCTCGTGCGCCGTTTTGGTCGAAAAAGCAGCTAAAACCCTTTAAAAAAGGCCTTTTTGCTTGTCCGAAAATCGTTCAAAAAAAGTTCAAATAAAAGTTGACACCCCCTTGCTGTTTTGAGATATTGTTATCACACACGGTAACAACAGAACAAAAATACAGGAAACAATATGAGAACTAAAACACTACTAATTGCGGCCGCTGCTCTGGCAGTGGGAATTGCCTCTTCGATGGCCCAAACATATTCACAAAACATTGTTGGGTATGTCAATACACCTATACTGGCGGGTTATAACCTGTTGGTTGCACCGCTCAGTCCCAATAGCACCAATAATGCGGAAGCTGTTCTGCCCTCCCTCGCGTCCGGTGACCAACTGCTGGTTTGGAATGGTGTCGGATACAATGTTGACTACTTCAACGCCTCGGGCGACTGGTTTAATGGTGTTACCTTTGATCCCATTGCCCAGCCGGTGCTGCTGCCAGGTCAGGGTTTCTTCTATCAGAACAACGGTTCGCTCAAAACAAACACATTTGTTGGTACTGTTACGTCGAGCAACACGGTCGCTTTGGCTGGCGGTTATTCCTTGGTTGGGTCAACGGCTCCGATTGGAGGTTCCATTGAAAGCACCAATTTCAATATTCCCTTTGCATCCGGCGATCAAGTCTTGGTCTGGAACGGCGTCGGATACAATGTTGACTACTTCAATGCCGCGGGCGACTGGTTTAATGGTGTTACCTTCGATCCCATTGCTGTCCCAACTCTGTCCCTGAGCCAAGGGATCTTCTATCAAAACAATGGTGGCACAAAAAACTGGATCGAGAATGTCATAGTGCCATAACCGCCAAAATTATTTGACAACATCAGACCAAAAAAATAAATTAACTAATAACACTAAACACATAATAAACATGAAAAAATTACTCACAATACTGGCCCTGGCTTCGGCTGCAACTTTTGTTCATGCCCAAGGCACGATTATTTTGCAACAGGGAAATGCTGCATTTCTTGTTTCCACGAATGCCGCACTGATTGGCCAAGGCATTGGACCTACTGCCAAGACCGCTCTCGGTTTTGACTATGCGGTTCTTTTAGCCACCTATGGCGGTCCCGCTCCTTCCAGCAATCCTTTGGATGGTGCTTGGACTGGTGCGGTGCTCACTGGCGTTAACTTTAGCGTTACCGCTGGCGGTATTAGCGGTCAAGGTGGTGGTGGTGGTGCGGTAACCCCCGGTTGGGGTGCCCCGGCTGCTACCTATACCGATGGAACGGAAAAGTATTTCATGATCGTCGGGTGGTCTTCCAACTTGGGCACTACTTGGGCTACAGTGGCGGCTAACATGGCCTCCGGTTGGGCGACGCCTTGGGGACCAAATAATGCCTTCTTCGGCACCTCGGCCATTGGCTTCGGATTCAGTGGTGGTGGTCCTTTTAGCCTTCCTGCTAACACCTTGTTCAATCCTACAGCCGCTATGCCTGGTGGTTTGAGCAGCGGCTTCCAGTTGATGGCCATTGTTCCTGAACCGACCACGATTGCGTTGGCGGGTTTGGGCGGACTTTCACTCTTGTTGTTCCGTCGGCGTAAATAATCAGTTTGTTTTCATCAAAGCCCCGGAGCAATCCGGGGCTTTTTTATTGCCCATATTCATTATTCGGTAGGGCGGAGCTGCCCCCGTTTGGAGTTCCGCGTTTACGCGGCGCGGGCACCATCGGCTGCACAGACCCGCCTGAAGGCGGAACTCCAAACCTTCAGCCATGCCCATATCGGTAGGGCGGAGCTGCCGCTCCGCCCGCGGCGCAGCAGCGTCCGCCCTACCACAAA
>DAIRTX010000152.1:0-3818 GCA_036803685.1 Verrucomicrobiota bacterium
TGCCGACGGAGAACGCCGAAATCGCCGACCTGCTGCACGGGATGGGCCGCGAATTCGGCGCGACGACCGGACGTGCGCGGCGTTGCGGCTGGTTTGACTCCGTGGCCACGCGGCACGCGACGATGGTCAACGGCATTGACGAAATCGCCGTCACGAACCTCGACGGCCTCGACACGGTGGAGACCATCAAGGTCTGCGTTGCGTACCGGCACGGCAAGGCGCGTTACGATTTCGTTCCGAACGACGCGCAGACGCTCGCGGAATGCGAGCCGGTGTATGTGGAATTTGAAGGCTGGCGCACGCCGACGGACAAGGCGCGTAAATGGAAAGATTTGCCCGCCAAAGCGCGCGTTTATTTGATGGCGATTGCTGAATTGACCGGCGCGAAACTGGCGATTGTTTCCGTCGGGCCGAGCCGCGACCAGACAATTTTTGTGTAGAAAAACGGAGTGCCGGGGTATAGGAGTAATGGAGCAATGAAAATGCAGGAAGCCCAATACTCCATCACTCCATTACCCCGTTTCTTTTGCACGGCATGAGCGCAACAGTCCATCTCAGCCCCGAAGCCAAGGCTTCGCTGCCGCAGCACGTGGCAATCATCATGGACGGCAACGGCCGTTGGGCGAAGCAGCGCAGCCTGCCCCGCGTCGAAGGTCATCGGCAGGGCGCGGAATCGGCACGGACGATCATCCGCACCTCGGGCGAACTCGGCATCAAATATCTCACGCTTTACGCCTTTTCCGCCGAAAATTGGAATCGCCCCAAGGACGAAGTGGATGCGTTGATGAAATATCTCATCCACTATCTCAAGACCGAAACGCCGGAGTTGAACAAAAACAACGTCCGCCTCGAAGTCATCGGGCAGATTTACCGTCTGCCGGAAAACGTGCAGGAACCTCTCAAGAAATCCATCCAGACCCTCTCCAAAAACAGCGGCCTCACGCTGGTCATGGCGCTGAGCTACGGTAGCCGCATCGAAATCGTGGACGCCGTCCGCGACATTGCCGAGAAGGTCAAGCGGGGCAAGCTCGATCCGGCGGACATCAACGAACAGATTTTCGCGCAGCATCTGTACACGCGGAATATTCCGGACCCGGACCTGCTGATTCGCACGAGCGGCGAGATGCGCGTGAGCAATTTTCTGCTGTGGCAGATTTCCTACGCCGAACTGGTCATCACGCCCACGCTCTGGCCGGACTTCCGCAAGCCGCAGTTCTTTGCCGCGCTGGAGGAATACGCGCGCCGTCACCGGCGGTTTGGCGGAGTGTAATACCATTTCCCGATAATAATCGGCACCTATTCCAGACGGTAGGGCCGCGTTGCTGCGCGGCCATCATACCCGGCGGCGCTGCTGCGCGGCCATCATACCCGGCGGCGCCGCAGCGCCGCCCTACCCATTGCACCAATTGTCTCTGGGAATTGAAAATTAAAGGTTAAAGCCGACTTGAATTTTTCTTGCATAAAAGCTGAAAGTATGAAATACTGAAATTATGATAAAAGTCATCAACATCAATGATCGCGGCACGCTGACGTTGCCAAAGGAATTGCGCCGGCGGCTGGGCGTCAACGGCAACGGCCAGGTCGTGGCCGAGGAAACGGATGAAGGTATTTTGCTGCGCGCGGGAGTGACTTTTCCCATCGAGATTTATTCCGAAAAACGACTGGCTGAATTTGATCGCCACAACGAACAGGCGTTGACTCGCTTCCGGCTCAAACGGAAATGAGAATTTTCCTGGACGCCAACATCCTTTTTTCCGCCGCGCGGCCCGACAGCCGGATGCGGGCGTTTTTGGAAGTGTTATCCAAACAGGCGGATTTTCTCACCAATGCCTATGCCGTCGAAGAAACCCGGCGCAATCTGGAACTGAAATCTCCAAACGACCTGAAGTCATTGAAACAGCTGGTCAGGCGGTGTGAAATGGTTTCGCAACTGACGGCTGACCTGGAAATTGAATTACCGCTCAAGGACAGGCCGATTTTAGGCGGAGCGATTGCCGGTCATGCCACACATCTGCTCACCGGCGATGAACGGGATTTCGGGAGGTTTTGGGGCAAAGCGGTTCGGGGGGTGAAAATCGTTTCGCCCCGGATGCTCGCTGAAGAAGTGCTTTGACGTTTACCAGCCGCAGTTTTATGACGCGCGCCGCACCCGCCCGACAATATTTCCCTGACGCGATGCCACCCGGCCCGGTCCTCGAAATTCAGGCTGAGGCGGGCATCTTGTCACCCGCATCCTCGCCGAGCGTGGCGCGGATGGTGGCTAACAATGCGATACGGTCAATCGGTTTGGGGAAGAACGCCACCGCTCCGGTGGCCAGGGCGTTCTTCTTGTCTTTCGCCGACTTGTCCCCGGAAATGATGATAATGGGAATGTCCGCGGCTTCGCCCATGCGACGAAGCCATTCAATGATGAAAAACCCGTCCTGTAGCGCCCCGCCGACATTCACCGCATCGGGCGGGAACAGGAGGTCAAGCAAGATCAAATCCGGCCTTTCCCGGGCAACGATGCTGGCAGCTCCCGGACCATCGGTGGCCGTGAACACCTGATAACCATTGGAGATCAACGCCATGGACAACGTTTTCAGAATGATCTGATCATCATCCACCACCAAAATCTTTTTGCCACCCGGAATGGCTGTTTCAGCATTCATAGGTTCGTGAAGTGTGCTTGAACTCGAAAAAAAGAGCGGCCGAGGTTATGAAACTTTTACCTGTGCCGGACAACCCGCAGGGGAGAGGGAAAGAGTTCGCTCTCATGATGATTTGACACTGCGCGGGAGCGGCGCAGGTTTCAATACAAATATTCAACAAAATATATTTTTATTTATTGGCGATGAACAAGCCCCCAATGGGGCGAAAGAGGCGAATGTAGAACAAACATCAAACACTGAACATCGAATCCAACAGGCACAGGTGAAAACGCTCGATGTTCGATGCCCGCTCGCGACACCGACTTTGTCGCGTGCTCGCGGAAACGGAGTTTATCGGAGTTGGGCGTTCAATGTTCAGCGTTGCTTTTTAAAACACACTTAATCGTCGCCAAGGTTGGAGGCGGTAAACAGATTCCGACCGTCCTTGAAATTGATCTTCCGGATGACTTTGTCGTCCGGGTTCCAGTCCGAGGTCAGCCCTTGCGCCCAGCTTCCCTGCCAATGCGATTCGGATTTCCTGACTCCGTTGGGCCAGTAGCTGGTCCACACCATGCCGCCGTCCTTTTTGTAATCCCTCATCCTTGTTGGCCCAGAGCAGGCTTTTTGCACCCCGAGAATCAGTGGCGACATAAATCGCCGCAGATCCTGCAATCCTGAAGGCAGTCGCGCATTTCGTGGACCTCGCGGAGCGATGCCATGACGGTAAAGGTTTTTAACCCGGTGGCGTCGCGGAGCGATGCTTGAATCTTTTGCCAGCGGAAATTTCAACCGTCGCTCCGCGACGGACGCCGTGTTTGCGCCGCAACCGTGAACTGTGGCTTGAAAACCACGGCTACCCTCGCATCGTCGCTCTGCAACTGCACAAAACCGAAATGCCCCGTTTCAAAAACACAGCACGGTCAGTTTCTTCGGGCCGTGCGCGCCGAGCACCAGGATGCGTTCGATGTCGCCGGTGCGGCTGGGGCCGGTGATGAATGAAATCATGCTCGGATAATTGTCCGCGTATTTCTTTTTCACCAAATCAAACGCGGCGGGCAAATCGGGCACCAGCTGGTCGCGCTGCGCGAGCACGACGTGATGCGGCGGCAGCACGGACAGCGCGCGTCCGCCCGCGCTGCGGCTCGTCACCAGCACGCTGCCGGTCTGCGCGATGAGCGCGTCGCATTC
>DAIRTX010000153.1:0-3805 GCA_036803685.1 Verrucomicrobiota bacterium
AAATCGTGGATGCGGCACACGCGCAAAAAAAATGGACTGGCCTGTGCGGTGAAATGGGCGGGCAGCCGCAGTTTTTGCCCCTGCTGATCGGACTTGGCTTGGACGAGATCAGCGTCGCCAGTCCCGTCATCGCCAACCTGAAAAGTGAATTCGCCACGTTGAACTCGTCCGATTGCCAGCAACTGCTCAATTCGGCATTGAATTGCGTCACGGCAAATGAAGTCGCGGTTTTGTTGGAAGAGTTTGCCAGCCAACATCGAGTTCCTTTGCTGGATGCGGATTTAATCATCGCGGACGCGGACGCCGTCACCAGAGAAGAAGCAATCAAACAGGCGGTCAGTCAACTTTATGTTCTCGGCCGCACCAAAAATCCACAGGCGGTGGAAGCAACCATCTGGCAGCGTGAGCAGGTGTATTCCACCGGCTTCGGTCACGGTTTTGCCATACCGCACTGCAAAACGAATGCCGTCCAGTCCAATTCGCTTGTGCTGGTAAAGCTGAGGACGCCGGTGGCGTGGCCATCTCTGGATAGTCAACCGGTGAGCGTGATGATTCTGCTGGCCATGCGTGAAACCAATAGCACGACTGAACACATGAAGGTTTTCGCCAAACTCGCCCGCCAGGTGATGAATGAAGAATTTCGCGCGCGGTTGCAATCGGAGTCAGACCCCAAAAAACTCTGCGCGTTTCTGCGGGAAAAACTGGACGTTGGACAAAAGTCTTAATTTTTCTTCGACGGGTTTGTGAACGCGAAGAGCATTCCAAATTAAACAAACTCTGGTTATTCCCTGACTTGGGTGAATAACCTGATTTAAGTTTCGCGCAGTCCCCGCTTTCGGGGATATGTAAGATTTGGGTTTCCGCATATAAATCTCGCATCTGAAGCAGTTACCTTGAATCTATGCCTTGGTTCATTTGGAAATTGATGCGTGTATATTAAAGACCAATAACTATAAAATTCTGATTGTCACATGAAACCGTGCGTTCCTCTTTTTATCTCAGGGATATTTTTCACCATCTTCACTGCTTCGCTTTCGGCTGATCCCAAAACGGGAACTACAATTGAAGCTCAAAAGGAAAAATTGATTGAACAATTGCCCGCCGGAGCCTTGAAAATTCTTGATAAACCCTACGTCGAAGGCACAAAACCCGGAAGCAATCTAGCTTCCGTGCAGACTTTGGATTTATATGTGCCGGCGGGCAACGGCCCGTTTCCGCTGATTATTTGGATTCATGGCGGCGGATGGCCTGGCGGAGATAAAGAAACGAGCGGCGCTTCCTTGGCGCTTCAATTTCTTCCCCGTGGTTTTGCGTTGACCATTCCCTGGGCGGCGACGCATGTGCCGGTGATTCTGGAAGCCTGGTATCCCGGCGAATTTGGCGGACGCGCCATCGCGGAAACGCTTTTTGGAGATAACAATCCTGCCGGACGCCTGCCAGTTTCTTTTCCGAAGCGTATCGGACAGTTGCCGGTGTTTTACAATCATTTTCCATCCAAAGGAAACAAATACGTAGATGGCGATGGTTCCCCGCAGTTCGTTTTTGGCTTCGGGTTGAGTTATACGACATTCAAATACGATCATCTGACCGTTACGCCTCCATCTTCGGGGGGCGGTGACGACATACTTGTATCCTTCGATTTGAAGAACACCGGCAATCGTGATGGCGATGAAGTCGCGCAGTTATATGTTCATCAGACCACGGCGAGCGTGGCTACGCCGGTGGAAGAGTTGAAGGGGTTTTATCGGGTGCACTTGCAACCCGGCGAAACGCAGCATGTCACGCTGCATGTGAAGCAAACCGACCTTGCAATTTGGGGCGCAAAGCAGGAATGGAAAACCGAACCCGGCGAATACACGGTGAAGGTTGGCGGGAGTTCCGCCGCCAATCTGTCCGCCAAGTTCAAGCTAAATGAATGACGGCCAATCAAAAGTCCCGGCCCCGTTTTGATTACAGTGAATTTTATGATTGCCCCGCCCAACGGCGGGGCCAGGCTGGTTAACTATAATAAAGGAAAGAATAAATGAAAAAACTCTCGCAAATACTATTAATGATCTTCTCCGCCAGTTTGCTGGCCGCCGCCGAATCACAAACCAATGTTTATTCCGTGTCGGATTTTGGCGCCAAAGGCGACGGCAAAGCGGACGACACGGCGGCCTTTCAAAAGGCCTTGGACACCGCCAAGGAAGCCGGCGGCGGGGTGGTTTATGCACCGCGCGGCAACTATCTGTTCAACGGCCATCTCAACGTGCCGGATGCCGTGACTTTGAAAGGAATCTGGGAATCCGTCCCCGCCCACAATGGCCTGCGCGATGGCGGAGCCGCCAAACCGACGGACAACGGCACCACTTTTTTGGCCACGGAAAGCCAGGGGACGGAAGACGGACCGGCCTTCATCACGTTGCACAACAACAGCACGCTCAAAGGCGTGGTCATTTATTACCCGGAGCAGGATCCCGCCGCCGAGCCAAAGCCATATCCTTGGGCCATCGCCATGCGCGGGAAAAATCCGGCCGTGCTGGCGGTTGAACTGCTCAATCCCTACAACGGCATTGACGCCACCCACAACGAACGCCACCTGATCCGGGACGTGCAGGGACAACCCCTGCGGCGCGGCATTTTTGCGGACGCCATCTACGACATTGGCCGCGTTGAGGACGTGCATTTCAACCCTTGGTGGAGCCTCAAGCCGAAGTTGTTCCACTGGCAGGAGGAACATGGCGAAGCCTTCATTTTTGGCCGCAGCGACTGGGAGTATGTTTTCAACACCTTCTGCTTCGGTTACAACGTGGGTTACAAATTCATCAAGACCAAGACCGGCATCTGCAACGGAAACTTTCTCGGCATCGGCGCCGATGATTGTTACACGGCGGTTGAGGTTGAGGCGTCGGCGGTTTTTGGCATCCTCATTTCCAACGGCGAATTTACTTCTTTCCATGGCCCGGACCCGACCATGGTGCGCGTCGAAAAGGAGAACAATGGCAGCGTGCGCTTCGTCAACTGCGCGTTTTGGGGGCCGTGCAACCAGATTGCAAAAATTGCCGGTCACGGCACCGTGGGCTTCAGCGACTGCACGTTTGTGCAATGGGACCGGAACCAGGAAAACCGCGCCGCCATTCAAGCCGACAGCGGATCATTGCTGGTCCGGGGCTGCGAATTTCAGCAAGATAAACCTCAAATTGAACTGGGTGAAGACATTCGCCGTGCGGTGATTTCCGACAACCTGTTCACCGGCAAACCGCGCATCACCAACCACGGCAAGCTCCCGCTAAACATTAATAACAACGCCGGCGACTGATTTTTCTTGGTAGCGGCGGTCTATGACCGCCGGTAAAACATGAATCAACAGGAAAAGCGCGGCGGTCATAGAACGCGGCTACAATGAAAAACGAGTTTTACCGGGTCTCTCAATGAGAAGTTTCGAGATCGCCCGGGTTGAACGCCATGACCGAGGGCGGAAAACTGGCCGGGTCCGAACCCAGTTTTTCGTTGGGCGTGTTGCCCATTTGAAGTTCAAGCGTCCCGCCATTGACGATGTCGGCGTGGCGGAACCAGACCTGATTCAGCGGTTTGCCGTTCAGCCGGATGCTTTGAATGTATTTGTTATCGCGAGAATTGTCTTTGCAAATGATCCGCAAGGTTTTGCCATTATGCAGGCGAATGGTGATGCGATCAAAGACCGGACTGCACAGATCATAAATGGGCACGCCTGGCGTCACCGGATAAAGTCCCATCATGGAGAAAACGACAAACGCGCTCATGCCGCCACCGTCCTCGTCGCCCGGCATGCCCACCTCGGCGTAGC
>DAIRTX010000154.1:0-3666 GCA_036803685.1 Verrucomicrobiota bacterium
TAAGGCAGCTTGCGCCACAAGTTCGCGTCGGAAAGGTTCGCCCACTTCTCCGACATCGGCCCGTGCAAGACCGCCCGCACCGCGCGCAGCAGGTAAACCGCTCCGATGAGCAGCGCGCCCCAAACCGCCAGCACCGTCACCACGCGCAGCGCCGGCACTTGCCACGCGCCAAAAAACACCGTCACTTCGCCGACAAAGTTGAGGAAGCCCGGCAAACCGCAGCTCGCCAGCGCCGCCATCGTCAGCGCCACGCCGATGAACCGCACCTTCCTGGCCAGTCCGCCGAGTTCGCTCATTTCGAGCGTGCCGGTCTGGTTGTAGATGTAGCCGCTCAGACCGAACGACAGCGCCGCAAGGAAGCCGTGCGCGACCATAATGACCACCGCGCCCGTCACGCCGATCAAGTTCAGGCTCGCGATGCCGAGGAAAATGAAGCCCATGTGCGCCACGCTCGAATTGCCGATGAGCAGGTTCAAGTCCTTCTGCCGCATTGCCACCCAGCCGACGTAAAGGATGTTGCCGAGACACAGCCAGGCGAGGATTTGCATCCAGTGTTGCGCCGACTGCGGCAGCAACGGCAGCGCGATGCGAATCAAACCGTAAAGGCCGAATTTTTTCAAAACGCCCGCGTGCAGCATGGCGGTCGGTGACGGCGCGGAACCGTAGCCGAGCGGCGCCCAGGTGTGGAATGGCCAGAGCGAAACCAAAATGCCGAAACCGAACAGCAGTAGCGGGAAAATGAAGTTCTGCGAGTGCACAGAAAGCGGATGCACTTTGACGTATTCAGTGAGTTTCGGAATGTCGAACGTGTTCGCACCCGATTGCAGGTAGAGCGCGATGAGGCCGATGAGCGCAATCAGGGCGCCGATGCTGAGGTAAAGCGTGATTTGGAACGTGGCGTAGTTCTTCCGTTCGCCGCGGCCCCAGACGCCAATCATGATGAACGTCGGCACCAGCGCGAGTTCATGCAGGAAATAAAAGAAGAATAGGTCCAGCGACGCGAATGCGCCAAGGATGCCGCCGGTCATCACCAGCAGCAAAATATAAAACTCCTTCTCGCGTGACTTGATCTCAAACGAGCAACACGCCGCTGCAAACGCCACGACCGCACCCATCAAAATCAATCCGACGTTCAAGCCGTCCACGCCGACGTGATAACTGATGCCGAGCGATTCGACCCACGGGATTTGCTGCTCGAACTGATAGCCCGCATGGCCGGTGACAAACTGGCAAAACATTTTCACCGCCAGCAGCATCGAAATGAACGTAGCGAGGATGGCGCCGGCGCGGATGATGACGCGGTAATTGCGCGGCACGAACACCAGCATAATCGCTGCAATCAGCGGCCAACCCAAAATGTAAGTTAAAATGGACATTTTCAGCAAAATGAGAGGTGCGAGGTGCGAGGTGCGAGATTTGTCGGTAGCACCCGCGTCTCGCGGGTTGTTTCGGGTGTCACGCCCGAAACCGGGTGCGAACGTGGTATGCCATTGGTCGTTTGATCAAAGGCCGTCGCACACATGCCGAGGCAATTCGGCGGGACGCCGAATTGAACCCGCCGGAGGCGGGTGCTACCGATAGCCATTGACGGCTCTCGCCATCTTTGCGTCTTTGCGTCTTTGCGTTGAATTCTCATGGTCATTTTCCTAAAACGAACCACAGCACCACGGCCACGCCCAGCACGAACAGGAAGGCATAGGTCTGGAGATTGCCGGTCTGGACGAGCCGCAGCGCGCGACCGGTAAAATCCGTGCCGCCGCGAACCAGGCCGATGCAGGCCCAATCCACCAGCCAGCGGTCAATCCAATCCATCACCGCCGCGATGAAATCATGCGCGCGGATGAAAGTGGCCTCGTAAATTTCGTCGAAGTAAAAGCGATTCTTCATCGCGGTGGCAAAACCGCCGAGTTTGGCGGGTAGCGGATCGCTCGTGGCGTTGCGATACAGCGCCCGTGCGGCGAGGAAGCCAATGACGACAGCCAGCAGTCCGAGACCTGCCGCGATAGGCGAGGTGGTGAATGGTTCAAGCAGCCTGTTCACAAAAACACTGTTCGTAACATGTTCCCTGCTCCCATCATTCAAACTTAGGTATGGAAGCGGGGTGAATTTCATCATTCCACCGGACAAATAGTGCTTCAAAAAAATGTCGTTAATGCCTACGACACCACCGACCAGACTTAACACGGCAAGAATTCGCAACGGCCAGACCATGACGCCCGGGGATTCGTGAGCATGGCCGGCGGCTTCAGTCTTGGGCGAACCGAGGAAGGCCACGAAGAACAATCGGAACATGTAGAATGTTGTCAGCACTGCGACGAGGACGACGACGGCCAAAAGTGGATAATTATGCACGAGCAACGCCTGCGCGAAGATGCTGTCCTTGCTGAAAAATCCGCTGAACGGCGGGACGCCGCACAACGCCAGCGTGCCGAACAGGAACGTCCAGAACGTCACAGGCATCTTTTTGCGCAGCCCGCCCATTTTCCAGATGTCTTGCTCGTGGTGCAGCGCGATGATGACCGAGCCGGCGCCGAGGAACAGCAGCGCCTTGAAAAACGCGTGCGTGGTCAGGTGGAACATCGCGGGTGTCGGCCCGGCCAAACCGACGGCCATGACCATGTAGCCGAGTTGCGACAGCGTTGAATAGGCGAGGATGCGCTTGATATCGTTTTGCTGGATGGCGATGAGCGCGGAGAGCAACGCGGTGAAACCGCCGATCCACGCGATGACGTGCAACGCCGTCGGGTCGAGCAGGAAGATGATCCGGCAAAGCATGTAAACGCCCGCGGCTACCATTGTTGCCGCGTGGATCAACGCGCTGACGGGCGTCGGACCTTCCATCGCGTCCGGCAACCACACGTGCAATGGAAATTGCGCGGATTTGCCCATCGCACCGCAGAAAATCAAAAGTCCGGCAATGCTGGCGATAGCCCCGAGCGCCGCGGGATTGGCGATGAGGGTTTGTTGGAGCGTGCTGAAATTCAGCGAGCCGAGCGCGGTCCACACCACCAGGATTCCGAGCAGGAAGCCGAAGTCGCCGAGGCGGTTGGTGAAAAACGCCTTTTTGGCCGCGTCCGCCGCGCTGGGTTTTTCAAACCAGAAGCCGATGAGCAGATAACTGGAAACGCCGACGAGTTCCCAGAAAATGAAAAGTTCGATGAAATTATTCGCCAGCACGATGCCGAGCATCGAGAACGTGAACAGGCTCAGGCACGCGAAGAAGCGCGAGAACCCGCGGTCTTCGTGCATGTAGCCGAACGAGTAAATGTGAATCGCGCCGCCGACACCGGTGACGATGAGCATCATCATCAGGCTCAGGCGGTCGAGTTTCAAACCGAAGTCAATGTTCAGATTACCGATGGACAACCAGTTGGTTGTCAGCTCGGAAGGCATTGGTGTCCAGCCATTTGCTGCAATGAAGGAAATCGTCAGGATGAAGCCCGCGACAATCGCGCCGATAGACAGGAGCGCGCTGGTGGTGCGGCAACGCAGGGTGAAAAGCGTTATCACCATTGCTGCAAGCAGCGGCAGAAACAAAATCAACCAGGGTAGCGCTTCTAATTTCATCGGTTAAAACGGAAACATCGAACGCCGGCCGTAGCCGCCGACGTGAGTCGGCGCTGACTTGAACGGTTCGCACGCAAATCAGAGTGCGCGGACTGACGT
>DAIRTX010000155.1:0-3657 GCA_036803685.1 Verrucomicrobiota bacterium
ACATGAACCCGTGCGTCTATGGCATTGATTTTCCCGACCGCAGCAAGCTCATGGCGGTAAACCACACCGTGGACGAAATCCGCCAATACCTGAACGCCGACTCGCTGCACTATCTTTCGCAGGCCGGCATGGTCAAGGCCACCGGCAAACCGGTGGAGTCATTTTGCATGGCGTGTTACGACGGAAAATATCCCGTGCCTTACGACCCCGTGCTCAACAAGCACATCATCGAACGCCGCCGCAGCCAGGCACAAACCCTCGGCGAAGCCGTCGCGAAGGACAGCGAACAAATCAAATTGCTCCAGGTTTAGCCGCCCGTTAAAGCAGTAGCAGCCGACGTAAGGAGGCTCTAAACGAATGATTGTTTCCAAGGAAATTTGAGCCTCGTTACCTCGGTTGCTACGAAAGAAGGCGTTTTTTAACAGGCTGTTAGCCCGCCGTGCGCTTTGAAACCGCATTGACGCCGGGCTGCTCCGCGTTCAGAATCGGCGTTAAATTATGAAAGTGTCCGCGTTGCCGGAAAAGGAGCAGCTGGTGAGTCCACTTCGCACTTCACACTTTCATCGCGTCGAAGCAACGCGAAGACGGATCGCACCGCAAACTTCGATTGACCAGATCATGGTCGAGGAACGTGCCGCGTCGTTCACCAAACGCAGCATCAAGACCAGCGCCAAGCTCGCCGGACTCAAGCTCGCCGTGGGCATGTGCGACCTCACCACGCTCGAAGGCAAGGACACGCCCGGCAAAGTCGCCTACCTCTGCCGCAAGGCGCTCCAGCCCGCCGATCCAAAATACAATGTGCCGGCCTGCGCCGCCGTGTGCGTCTATCCGAACATGGTCAGATACGCACGGAAATTTCTCGGCGGCGATTCCCCGGTGCATGTCGCTTCGGTTGCCACAGGTTTTCCGAGCGGCCAATTTCCGCTCCGCACCAAACTGGATGAAGTGCGGCGTGCCGTCGGCGATGGCGCGGATGAAATTGACATGGTCATTGACCGTTGCGCCTTTCTCGCCGGCGACCACGCGAAAGTTTTCGACGAAATCGCCGCCACCAAGGAAGCCAGCAGCCCGGCGCACCTGAAGGTCATTCTCGAAACCGGCGAACTTGTCACCTACGACAACGTCCGCCTCGCCAGCGAAATCGCCATGCAGGCCGGCGGTGATTTCATCAAGACCAGCACCGGCAAGGTTTCGCCCGCCGCCACCCTGCCCGTCACGCTCGTGATGCTGGAGGCCATTCGCGATCACTTTTTCGCCACCGGCATCCGCATCGGCATGAAACCCGCCGGCGGCATCCGCACGTCGAAGCAGGCGCTTCACTATCTCGTCATGGTCAAGGAAACCCTCGGTGACGACTGGCTCACGCCCCAACTGTTCCGCTTCGGTGCCAGCACCCTCGTCAACGACGTGCTCATGCAAATTGTGAAAACCGTGGACGGAAATTACCAAAGCTCGGATTACTTCTCGCTGCCCTAACCGAAGCTCCAACGGAGCGAAAGAAAATAGCCCAGGGCAAACGCCGCGAAGTAAGCGCCGCCCTGGGTAATCGTCCCACAAAATAATTCTCCCTCTCCTCCTCGAACGAGGAGAGGGCCGGGGTGAGGAGTCGGAAAATCCCCGCGCTTGTCGCAAGGCAACGCTCCGCATAATCTCGTCTGCATCCTCATGGGCTACAAAGCAACAGTTCGAGCGATGGAGGCTGCGCAACGGCGGCAGCAGCGCGCGTCGCAACGGCGGCTGCGTGAATTGGAGCGTCAGGCGAAAGAGCAAGCCAAGTTCTCAGCAATCGAACAAGCTCGTTTGGAAGTCGAGACCTTCGACAATCAGTTGGAGGTTCTTTTGTCAGTTCACAAGGAGCAAGGTGAAGCTTGGGATTGGGTGGCACTCGCAGCGTCGTTGCCTCCGCCTTGTCCGCAAAGGCATTCATATCACGAGCAGAGAGCGAATCAGCGTCTCACAGTTTTGCCATCGAAACAAAAGCCACCCTCGCGATCTGCGGTCGAACAAGCTCGATTTCAGGATGAGCAGGAGTTTCAGCAGGCGACGCAGGCTTATGCTGAACAGATGACGGAATGGGACAAACTCAAAACCTTGGCCCGACGAATTCTTGCCGGAGAACACAAGGCATACACCGAAGCTTTGGTTGAGCTTAATCCATTTGCTGAAATGTCTGACCTTGGTTCGGCGATTCATTTCACGGTTCATACCACGAAGCTGGCCGAGTGTGTGTTGAAGGTGAACGGCAAACAGGCGATTCCCGCAGAGGTCAAGATGCTCACGTCAGGCGGAAAAGTTTCGGTCAAGCCAATGCCCAGGGGACGCTTTCACGAAATCTATCAGGATTACCTGTGTGGTTGCGTGCTGCGCGTGGCATGCGAGATTTTTGCGCTTCTGCCAGTGGACTCGCTGCTGGTTACAGCCGCTGCGGACTCGCTCGACCCGCGCACGGGTCAAACGGTCGAGCAGCCAGTTTTGTCGGTGTTCATACCGCGTGCTGTTCTCACTCGGCTGGATTTCGACCGGCTTGATCCGTCTGACGCGATGGAAAATTTCCAGCATCGTGGTGATTTCAAAGCATCACGCAAATCTGAAACCTTTCAGTCAATCACACCGCTGACACCCGCAAACATCACGCAAGCTTCAATCGAAGATATGGGCTTCCACGATTTGCTCGCCAACATTCAAAAAATGCGCGAGGAGTTGAAATCAAAAATCGCTCAGTTGAACCAGCGGGCAAGTGACACGATTCCGCAAACCAGCCCATCGTTATGATTATCTTCTTCGTCATTCTTGCTCTGCTCGGCGTGGGATTCGCAATCTTTGTTTTGATGAAGAACAAAAAGCTGGAAAATGATTTGTTGCGCGTCCAAAGCGAGGCGCAAACGTCCCTTGCTGAAGCGCAGAAGCTCATTGACCAGCAACTCGCCGAGATGCAACAGGAGTCAGAACGCATCCGGCAACACTACGAATCGGAGGCGCGCAAGATACAAGAGGCAGCCGACGCACTCGTCACCAAAACCATCAACGATTTTGAACCACTTCGGAAATACGAAAAACTTCGAGACGCTGAAGCAGAGGCGCAACGCGAGCTTGCTGAAGCCCTGAAAGAGGCAACCAGTTTGCGGGCGGAAGCGCAAAGTTTGCTGGAACAAGCTAGAAATGCCGCAGCCTACGAACGGTCGCTGGCAATTCAAAGAGCCAAGGAAATCCGCGAGCAAGCCGACGCACTTCTCAACCAAGCCACACGTGATGCTGGACGCATTATGGCGGAAGCCGATAAGCGCGCGGAAAAAATCGGCGGCGATGCGTATGTTGCTTTGCGTGACAAGCAAACGCTCGAGCAGGCTGTGCAGGCACTTTGGAATGTCACCGAAGGTTACGGGGATCGCCCAACCCTCCCCGTTCGAGGCGGAGAGGGCGAGCGTTCGCGCGATTATTCTCTTTTGCAAATCTACATTGGAGTTTAGCCTGAAAGCATGGTTGCCATGACGACCAAACTCAAATTCGCGCCCGGCAAAGGAAATTCAGAGCCTCCTCACGTCGGCTGCTACGAGTCACTTCTCATGAGCGCCAACCCGCCTTCACCCGCAACCCAGGCCACGCTCCTGTTGTGTTCGCCGTTGCGCGCCGGGCGGAACAAGGACGTTCAACCCTTGA
>DAIRTX010000156.1:0-3653 GCA_036803685.1 Verrucomicrobiota bacterium
GGCCGGAAAGCAGCCGCAGACGCAGTTTGGGCGGGCGATGGAGCAGTTGGGCATCGAACTGATCCTGGCCAACAGCCCGCAAGCCAAGGGGCGCGTGGAGCGGATGAACGGAACGCTGCAAGACCGGCTGGTGAAAGAGCTGCGGCTGGCCGGGATCAATGACATTGAAAGTGGAAACCGGTTTTTGGACGGGAAGTATTTGCAGGCGTTCCACCGGCAGTTTGCGCGGGCAGCGGCCAGCCCTGTGGACGTGCATCGCGCCGTGCCACGGAACTGGAACGAAGTGTTGAGCTGGGAAGAAGAGCGGGTGGTGCAAGGCGACTGGACGGTGGCGTGCGAGGGAAAGCGGTATCAGTTGGACCGCCAACACGAGGCGTTAAGCTTGGTGCGCCGGAAGGTGATCGTGCGGACACTACGGAACGGGCGGGTGCAGCTGGTGTATCAGGGCAAGGCCCTCAAGTGGCGGACGCTGCCCGCAGGAACAATGCGGAAGTCGCCGGGCGCGCCGCCGGTGCGGGCGGAGAAAAGGAAACCGGAGGGACAAACACCAGCGTTGAGCCATCCGTGGCGGCGGGATGGCGTGGGCTTTGGGCGGAAGTATTGGAGCGGGATCAAGGCGCGTGGGCGCGCGGTGCGGTTGGAGGTGCGGGACTCCGGTCGGCCTCCGCTACGCTCCGGCCTCCCTGCGTCCCGCACCTCCAACCAGGGAAACAGAACAACGAACAACAACCAACAAAGGGGACATTCTCTCGTGAGTTAAACAGGGGACATTTCTAAAGAGTTTTGACACGGACAGCAGGACTCCATGGGCGGCGAGGAATTTTACTGCATTGCGAACTACGATCGGATGCGCCCCTTTTTAATGAGCATTGTCAGTGGTTCGGATCATTGGATGTTCATATCCAGCAACGGTGCGCTGACCGCCGGACGCGGCAGTCCCGATCTTGCGCTGTTTTCGTATTACACCGACGATAAAATCCACGACTCGGCGGAAATCACCGGTTCCAAAACAGTGATGACAATTTGCCGGCAGGGTCGTGACTACCTTTGGGAGCCATTTTCTGACCGGTATAGCGGCATTTATCGGATTCAGCGCAATCTCTACAAAAATATCACCGGCAATAAGTTGATCTTCGAGGAAACCAACCTTGATCTCGGTTTGACCTTTCGCTATGGCTGGTTCAACAGCGATCAATTCGGCTTTGTTAGAAAAGCGTGGCTGACCAATTCCGGCACCGTCGCTCTACGCATCAACTTGCTCGACGGCATTCAGAACCTGATGCCATGTGGAATCGGCAGCCAGTTCCAGCTCGAAAAAAGCACGTTGATTGACGCCTATAAAAAGAACGAGCTGGTCGAAGCGACCGGTCTGGGATTATTTGCTCTTAGCGCTATTCCGGTAGATCGTCCTGAACCTGCCGAAGCACTCAAAACTACGGCTGTTTGGTCCATTGGCTTGCCGCGTCGCGCTACTTTGCTCTCGTCGGTTCAACTTAACCGTTTCCGACGCGCTCAAGCTGTCCGAACCGAAACCGATGTTCGCGCTGAACGCGGAGCGTATTTTGTTAATGCCGAAATCAGCTTGCGACATGGGCAAAGCGTGGACTGGCTTGTGGTCGCCGATGTGAATCAAGGCCCGTCGCAGATCGCCAAAATTAATCGCTACTTGCGTCGGCCGAAACTACTACAAAAACTTGTTGAAACAGACATTGATCGGGGCACGGCAGATTTGCGAAAGCTCGTTGCCAGTGCGGATGGCTTCCAAAAATCCGGCCAGTCGCTTCGTAACGCGCGACATTTCGGCAACGCTCTTTTCAATATTATGCGTGGCGGAGTTTTCGCCGATGGGTATCAGATTGACCCGGCAGATCTGCTGGCTTTCGTCGGCCATGCCAACCATGAAGTAGCTGCCAGTTATGCAGCATTTTTCCGAAAGCTGGGAAAAACCACCAGGCTTTCTCATCTGCTGAAAATGGCCTGTAAAACTGGAGATGCAAACCTGGAGCGCCTTTGTCGGGAATATCTGCCGCTTACTTTCAGCCGGCGTCACGGCGATCCCAGCCGTCCTTGGAATCGCTTTTCCATTGCCACCCGTAATGCCGATGGTTCGCGGGTCTTGAACTACGAGGGGAACTGGCGTGACATTTTTCAGAATTGGGAGGCGCTGGCTGTTTCGTTTCCGGGTTTTACCTCCGGCATGATCTGTCGCTTTGTCAACGCCTCCACCGCAGACGGCTACAATCCTTATCGCATCGCGCGCGATGGTATTGACTGGGAGATAGTTGATCCGCATGACCCGTGGTCGCACATTGGCTATTGGGGTGATCACCAGATCATTTACTTGCTCAAGCTGCTGGAGGTCTTGAAGAGTCACGAACCGGTCACGTTGCAGGAATTTCTAACCCGCAAGGTATTTTCCTACGCGAATGTTCCTTACCGTATTAAACCCTACGAACAATTGCTCGCAAACCCCAAGGAAACCGTGGATTTTGACCCGGTTCAGAACGAATTGATTGGTCGCCGTGTTCAGGCGAAAGGTTCGGACGGCAAGTTGATTTGGGGTTCGGACGGGCAGATTCATCTCGTCAATCTGACCGAGAAGATGCTCATCTTGTTGCTGGCCAAAATTTCCAACTTCGTTCCTGAAGCGGGCATCTGGCTGAACACGCAACGCCCGGAGTGGAACGATGCCAACAACGCCCTCGTTGGCAATGGCGCTTCCATGGTGACGTTGTATCACCTTCGCCGCTACCTGGTTTTTTGCCTGGAAACATTTCGCCCGCTGGAACAATCCGAGGCGAGTATTTCGGCTGAAGTTGCGCGCCTTTTCCTCACCCTGCACCAGGTTCTAAAATGTCATGAACCATTGTTGGCCAAACCGCTTGACGATCGCGCTCGCCGCCGCATTCTTGACGACCTCGGGCGTGCCGGCTGTCGGTATCGGAAGAAGATTTATGCCGGCGGATTTTCCGGCCGGATGATTTCGGTCAAAGGGAAAAGGCTGCTCGATTTTTTCAATGTCGCGCTGGCTTTTGCCGATGAGTCCATCAAGGCCAACCGTCGGCCTGACGGTCTCTATCACGCATACAATCTGATCAAGCTGGATCGAGATGGGGAAATTCCCATACGCCGTCTTTACACAATGTTGGAAGGGCAGGTCGCCGTGCTCAATTCCGGCTGCCTCTCTGCCGAAGAATCACTCGGGTTGCTAATGGCATTAAAACGCAGTGATCTTTATCGGGCTGATCAACATTCTTATTTGCTATATCCGAATCGCCGGCTGCCACGATTCATTGAAAAGAACAATATTCCGAACAAAGAAATTGCGCGATCCCGGCTGTTGAAAAAGCTGCTTGAGAATGGCAACCGCCTTCTGGTTGAGCAGGATGTGGCCGGCAGGTGCCATTTCAATGCCGCCATTACCAACGCCCAGGATTTGCGTTGGATTTTTGAAAAACTGGCCCTCTCTGGCTATGCACGTTTGGTCAACGGGGAAAAGGAATTAGTCTTGGAAATTTTCGAGCGTCTCTTTGACCATCAATCTTTCACCGGGCGTTCCGGAACGTTCTTCGGGTATGAGGGGCTGGGCTGCATATACTGGCACATGGTTTCCAAACTCCTGCTCGCGGCGCAGGAAACATTTTTTCGCGCTC
>DAIRTX010000157.1:0-568 GCA_036803685.1 Verrucomicrobiota bacterium
GATGGTCCTGGAACTGGCGGCCGGCCATGTCCTGTTGCGTCAGGGAGAGAAGGAAAACGAGGCCTATTTTGTCTTGCAAGGACACGTGGTGGTCAAGCGGGAGGAAGGCGGCCGTTTCCGGATCATCCGCAGTGGCGGCCCGGGCGAACAGTTCGGCGAGATCTCCGGCCTCGCCGGAACGCCGCGCCTGGCCACCGCCATTGCCGAAGAACCGAGCCGGGTCCTGCGCCTGCCGGCTGGCTCGCTGCGCAAGCTCATGAAGGATCCCGCGATGAACAAGATCATCCGGTCGCGGATGACCGACCGGCTCATGATCACCGACCGCGGCTTGCTCATGCTGCGCAGCATTGTGCAGGTCTCCATGCTCATCAACGTGTTCCTGCTGGTGAACGAAGTGTTCAAGGAATTCTATTCCGGCAATCTCCATGTGGCCTCGGCCAAATACCTCTTTGTGGGCCTGCACGGCCATCATGCGCTCGTGCCGTGGATTTGGACGGCCATCGCTTTCAACCTCACCGCCATGGTGCTGCTGGCGCTGACCGTGAGCCGCAGCCTCCGGTGGCTCAAC
>DAIRTX010000157.1:578-3597 GCA_036803685.1 Verrucomicrobiota bacterium
GTGCTCGCCATCGTCGGCATCTGGATCGAAAAAGGCATGGGCATGGTCATTCCCGGCTTCATCCCGACGCCGCTCGGCGCGATCGTGGAATACACCCCCTCGTTGAATGAGGCTCTCGTCTGCTTCGGCATCTGGGCGTTCGGTCTGTTGTGCTACACGGTTTTTCTCCGCATGGCGGTGCCGATTCTTCAGGGCCGCTTGACCAAGGCGAATGAGCATCATTCCGTCGAGGAAATTGCCGGCGTCACGCCCGCCAACAGCAACCCTTGAACGCCCACCCCGCATGGCCACCCAACTCACTGCCGACGATGCCCGCCAGTCGCTGACTTCCCATGTGGCCGCCAAGGGCGCGGAGATCAACGCAAAATACGGCCCGCGTATCGGCTGGCAGGAGTTGCAACGCATCCTCGAGGACCGCTCGTGTGTGCGGTATCCGTGCAAGGTCGTCTTCGATGCGGCAGGATTGCAGCCCCGTGAATTCGCCCATCCGGCCGCCAACGGTGAACGGCCCGAGGACGGCTTCACCATGTATGTGAATCCGCTTTTCATGACCGACCTCGCGCGCGTGCCGTTGCTCGTGCTCTATCAACTGGTGCTGATCAACTACGGCGAGTTCGCGTCCCCCGACGACGCGGAGACTTTTGGCGCCAGCGCCGCCGGACTTTCCCGCGACGATTACTACGCTGAACTTTGCGAGATGGCCGACCAGCTTGCGGACTGCGCGCCGGCTTGCTGATCCACAGGGCGGCAGTCGGCCGCTTCCGTAATAGCAATAAATAGCTGGCCTTTGCCAAGATTGGAAATGCATGCTGCGGTGGGATTGAGAAGCATTGGAACGTAGTAATGGGCGCGGCGCCGCACAGGAAAACACTGCGGTTGCCGCGCAGGTTTGGTCTGTGTCAAATTAACCAGAAAAACGTATGAAAAAACTATTAACCTTGAGCCTTACAATCATCGCTGCCTCCGCTTTGTCCGCTGCGGCGGGCGATGCCAAGACAACCTACGAACAAAGCTGTGCCAAGTGCCACGGCGCGGAGGGCAAAGGTGACACCAAAATGGGCCAGAAACTTGGCGCCAAAGACTTCACGGATGCCAAAGTCCAGGCAGATTTGAAGGACGATGCCGCGTTCAAGGCGATCAAAGACGGGTTGAAGGACAAGGATGCAAAGACCCTGATGAAGCCGGCGGAAGGCCTGTCAGACGGCGACATCAATGGACTGGTCGCGTATCTGCGGACGTTTAAGAAGTAAGTGACCCCGGCAGTTCTGGCCGGGTGAATGGCCCGGCCGTGAAGCGCGGCGGCAGGGTTGGTTGCTTCAGCAAGAGCCGAAACAAATCCGGCGGTGCCGGGCGGAAAACGCCTGCGCCGCCGGGAGCGGGATTATTTGCCTGCGGGAAAACTGACCAACGCAAAGCCGGGTAAATTCCGACGATAGCAACTTGACCGATATATGAATACCGAGAACGCGGGGAAGCCGCCTCACCGGCCGTCCCTGCTGCAAAATTGGATAAGTTTGACCGGGCTGGTCGTTGTGATCGGCGGCCTGTTCTCGTTCTTCATGTTGCTCATGCTGGATGCCGTCGCGCACTTTTCCAACCCTTACATCAGCATCCTGACCTGGATGGTGACGCCGGCGTTTCTCGTTTTCGGGTTCATTTTGACTTTGATCGGTGTGCTGCGCACGCGGCACAAGCGCGTGGGCAGCGCTTCCATGGTTTCAGCGGTGCAAATCGATCTTTCCCGCCCGCGCGACCGGCGCATCCTGGTCGCCTTCGTCATCGGCAGCCTGCTTTTCATCATGCTTGCGGCGGTGGGCAGCTACAACTCCTTTAATTTCACGGAGTCGGTGCAGTTTTGCGGCGAGACCTGTCACGGCGTCATGAAACCCGAACTGACGACCCACGATCACGGGCCGCACGCCCGCGTGGCCTGCGCGGCGTGTCATGTGGGGCCGGGGGTGAACTGGTTCGTCCGTTCAAAACTTTCCGGCACCTATCAGGTCTATTCCGTCCTCTTCAACAAGTATCCGCGCCCCATCGGCACGCCCATCAAAAACCTGCGTCCCGCCCGGGAAACCTGCGAGGAATGTCACTGGCCGCAGAAATTCTCCGGCAACCTCGACCGGACCTATAACTATTTTCAGGGCGACGCCTCCAACTCGCCGTATTCCATCCGGCTCTCCATCAAAATCGGCGGAGCCGATCCGTCTCACGGCCCGGTCGAGGGCATTCACTGGCATATGATGATTGGCAATCAGGTGGAATACATCGCCACCGACGACGTCCGGCAGAAGATTCCCTGGGCGCGGATCACCGATTCGCAGGGCGCGGTCACGGTTTATCGCACGCCGAAATTCACCAATGACATTTCCAAAATGGAAATCCGCAAGATGGACTGCATGGACTGCCACAATCGCCCGTCCCATCGCTATGTGCCGCCGGACAAGGCCGTCAATCTCGCCATGGAGCTCGACCAGATTGACCGCACCATTCCCTGGATCAAAACCAACGCGGTTTATGTCCTGACCCGCAGTTTCAAAACTGACGAGGAGGCCAGGGACGGCATTGCCACCCTGCTGACGCAACGTTATCCCAGCGACCCGCGCATCCGGCAGGTCATCCCGGTGGTGCAACAGATTTACCGGGACAATTTCTTCCCCCAAATGAAGGCCAACTGGAGCGTTTATCCGGACAACATCGGCCACATGATCTGGCCCGGCTGTTTCCGTTGTCACGATGGCAATCACAAGACCGAGGACGGCCAGCGAACCATCAAAGCCAACGACTGCAACGCCTGCCACACCATCCTCGCGCAAGGCAGCGGCGCGGATTTGCAGCAAATGACGCCCGGCGGCCAGCCGTTCAAACATACGGGTGGAGACTATGATCTATCCTGCTCTGATTGCCACACGGGCGGACCGTAGCCGGTTTTCAACCACCGTAGTCCTGCGCATAAAAACCGCTGGAACGATTTTCTCATTCCGGTTTTTGCGGGAGGAACAATGGTGGCCGGGTGCAA
>DAIRTX010000158.1:0-3572 GCA_036803685.1 Verrucomicrobiota bacterium
TCGCATCGCATCGGCCAGACACAGACGGTGAACGCCTACCGGCTCATCGCGCCCGGCACCGTCGAGGAAAAAATCTGGGAGTTGCAACAGAGCAAGGCGCAGACGATAGCCGATGTGCTGGGGGAGGAAGGTTTCGCCCGCAGCCTCACGACGACGGACCTGGAGTATTTGTTCGCGGATTAAGCCCAAATAGTTTTCAAAACTATGGCGGAAATTCGCCTTTCGCTGACTGATTCGACTCGCTTGATGCCGTAACCGCCGCGCGCGTTGACAAATACATTCACCGACTTGAAGCAGGAAATTTTGGAGCGGCGAAGTCACTTCAAGAAGGCGTGTTTGAATTAAGATTAGATTTTGGCCCGGGTTATCGGGTGTATTTCGGACGCGACGGAAAAACAATTATCATTTTATTGGGCGGCGGCAGCAAGCGGCGGCAATCCGGTGACATTGCTGTCGCAATTGAACGCTGGAAAAGATACAAGCAATCGAAAGATTAAAATGGCACTGACACGAGAATATAAGCAGACAGTTTTGGCCCGGATCAAACGCGATCCGAAGTTTGCGAAAGCGTTATATGCCGAGGCGGTCAACACGCTGATGGAAGGAGAAACTGACGAAGGACTTTCGATGTTGCGCGATCTCGTTCATGCCAACATCACTTTCAAGGAATTGTCGCGACAGACCGGCTTTGGCGAGAAGGCGTTACATCGCATGTTGAGTCGTCATGGTAATCCCACCACGCGCAATTTATTCGCAATCACGAAGGCGATCTGCGAGGACCTGGGCATCAAATCAAGCATGATGCTTGCGACCTGAAAATTGCGCCCGCAGCCTCACGACGACGGATCTGGAATATCTGTTTGCGGAGGATTGAGCGCGTCCTCAATACCCCAGTACTGCCGTCTTTGGATTCTATAAGGAATCCATGAAACCATGAACCGGCTTCGCTTCCGCCTTCTTGGTTTCCTGGTTTCCTTATTCAATACACCAACACCAGCACCGCCGCCTGTTGCGCCGACTGCACCACGATCCTGATATCGTAGCAGCCGAGGTCACGAGGCTCTGACTTCCTTGTTTGAAATGAGCCTCCTTACGTCGGCTGCTACAAGGATTCAATAGACGAGTATTTGGGCTGCGGAACACGGCCCTACCTTTCGCTGCGTAACAGAGTCGCTCGCAATTTACTCGTATCGCAACGATTCAATCGGATCCAGGTTCGCCGCCTTGTAGGCCGGATAGGTCCCGAAAACAATTCCAACCACGGAGCAGATCAGCAAGCCGAGCACAATCCAGTCAATCGGGATGACGGGCGGCACTTTCATATACCACGCGAGCGCATTGCCGCCGAGAATGCCGAGCACCACGCCGATGGCACCGCCGACTTCACAGAGCACGATGGCTTCCATGATGAATTGCGCCATGATGTTGCGCTTCTTCGCGCCGATCGCGCGGCGGATGCCGATCTCGCGCGTCCGTTCCGTGACCGAGACGAGCATGATGTTCATGATGCCGATGCCGGCGGCCAGCAACGAAATGGAACTTACGACTACCACGCCGATGCGCACGGCCTTGGTGAAGGAATTGAATTGCTGGATAAGCGAATCGTTGGAGAACAGCTCGAAATCGTCCTCGGTGCCCGGCGGGACCTTGCGGGCCACGCGCAGGATGCCGCGCACCTCTTCAACGCAGTCTTCGTAGCTGGCGGCGTCGCGCGCCTGCACCAGGATCGTCAGGCTGCGCCACCAGCGGCCGGTGCGATTGAGCGCGGTGGTGATGGGGATGACGGTGAAGTTGTCCTGCTCGCCCCCGACCGAGCCGCCCTTGGGGGCGATCACGCCGATCACCTGGTATTTGTAACCGCTGATTTTGATCTCTTCGCCCACCGCCGAACCGAAGGGAAAAACCGTTTTGGCCAGGGCGCTGCCCAGCACGCAAACATCGCGGGCATTGTCCACGTCGGATTCCGACAGGGCGCGGCCTTCGGCGACGGTCCAGTTGCGCGCGGGAAAACTGCCGGGGGTTTCGCCGAGCAACCGGACGGTGGGCGGCGTGGTCTGGTAATGCGTCTCGACCTCCCCGCTCCAAAAATTGCCTTCGATGCCGACGCTGCTCGCAAGCGTGGTCTTCTCCCGCACCTGCCGTCCCTGGGCGAGGTAGATGTTCTTGCGCCGCCAGTATTTTTCCCAATCACCCGTGCCGAAATGGACCGCCGGCCATTTCTGGATCGCGAAGGTGCGGCTGCCCAACTGGCTCATTTCGTTCTCGACGTTGCTTTTCAGCACGCGCATCGCGGTCATCACGACGATGATGGAGAACACGCCGATCAACACGCCGAGCAGCGTGAGCGCCGAGCGCAGCTTGTGCGCGACCAGCGCGTTCATGGCCATGGAGAAACTTTCATGCAGTTCGCCGAGCAGTAGGTTTGTTCGTTTGGCTGGCATGGCTTAGGTCGTGATGCGTGGTGCGTGATGCGTGATGCGTGAATGCATGGTTAAGCTAGAGGAATGTTTTGGAGCAATTGCACCAGTTCATCGGGAACGAAAGGAGATTCTGTGTCTGGTGGTGTCAAGGAGGTTTGGTAGGGAGGGCTGTCTTCGCGGAGGAGCGAGCCGCGCTGATCCGGAACCATCGTGAGCAGCAGGCGGATGATTTGGGTCGAAAGACGAATCCGATGTTCCGCGACTCTCTCGCCGAGCACATGACGGCCATCGTAATACCAACCACGGCTCTCACGTGCTGAACCCAAACCATACTCATAAAACCGGGCGCGGTCTTTGCCTGTACCTCGTGAATAGCCCTCGGCTACGTTCGCTCCGATCGACCCGAGAGCCCGATAAAGCTGGTCCGAAAGTCCGAGCGTGCGTTTGTCTTTCATCAATTTGCTCACGTCATGCCAACCCAAGTCCGCAGCGAACAGTGCCAGCCGATAGCCCTCGACTTTCCAAAGTGAATCGCCCGTTATTTCCACCGGCACCGACTTTAACCATTCATCATAATTCATAACCGACCTCTTTCTTACGCCTCACGTTTTACGTTTCACGCTTCACACTTTCGGCTCATTCGCTCCTCAACGCGTCCACCGGGTTCATGCGCGCCGCGCGCCACGCCGGCAGGAAGCCCGACACCACTCCCGTCACGAGCGACACCAGCAGCGCGATGCCCACAACGGTTAATGACATCGTCGCCGGCAGAAACCGCTGCACCACCAGCGTCAGCGGCCAGGCGATGGCCAAGGCAATCAACCCGCCAATCAAACAGATGCACGCCGCCTCCATCAGAAACTGCAGCAGGATGGTGCGGCGTTTGGCGCCGATGGCCTTGCGGATGCCGATTTCGCGCGTCCGCTCGGCGACCGAGACGAACATGATGTTCATGATGCCGATGCCCCCGACGAAGAGGGACAGGCCGGTGACGAACAGGCCGATGACGGCGATGGTGCCGGCCACGCGATTGAACATTTCGACGAACTGGTCCTGCTGGTTGATGGCGAAATCATCCGGCTGGTTCGGTTCCAGATGGCGGACGCGGCGCATGACCTGGCGCAATTCCTCGCGGGCTTCGTCCAGTTGCAC
>DAIRTX010000159.1:0-3567 GCA_036803685.1 Verrucomicrobiota bacterium
CACGGTGTAGCGGCACGCTTCCCAGCGTGCCAGTGATGGCGGCTTCCAGCCGCCAGTTAGTGCGGGTACCAAGATGCACTCCCGCCGGACTTTGACGCAACGAACGGTTGTTTTCGGCACGCATCGTGCTAACTTTTCACCGTGAGCCGCTTCTTCAAGCCCAACCTTAATTTCCGCGGTCGCATGGCGCGCGGTGTCATCGGCGCGCTTTGTCTCGTTGCCGGGATTGTCATTGCCGGCGACTATTCGTTATGGGGACTGATTTTTGTGGCGGCGGGACTGTTCGCCATTTTTGAATCCCTTCGCGGCTGGTGTCTCGTCCGCGCCTGCGGGCTTAAAACCAAGTTCTAACCGATTGTTGAAAGCAGGAGACGACGTGAGGAGTCTCTGATTTTTAATCTGAATTCCTTGTAAGTTTGAGTCTCGTTACCTCGACTCCTACAATGATTTCATTTATCCTTTGCGCATGAATTTGTTGCCGTTTGGAAAATTGCCCGCCCACAAAGCCCGGACCTTTGTCCCGCAAAAAATTGACTTCGGCGACTGGCCGCAAATCGCGCCGCTGTTCGACCAGTTGGAAACCCGCGCCGCGCAATGTAAATCCGCCTCCGACCTCGAACGCTGGCTGCTCGACTGGAGCGAACTCACCGCCGCGCTGGACGAGGAATCGTCCCGCCGTTACATCGCCATGACCTGCCACACAGACAATGCCGAGGCGGAAAAGGCCTACCTGCATTTTGTCGAAAACGTCGAGCCGCAACTCAAGCCGCGCCAGTTCGCGCTCGAAAAAATTTACGTCGTCCATCCGCAACGCGCGGAATTGCTTGCGATTGGAGCGTCGGCCTCCAGCACGGCGCGAGCCACCGACAACGAGCCGGGCCGGAGGCCGGCGTTCCGGCGTTATGAAGTCTTTGACCGCGACGTAAAGAATCACGTCGAGCTGTTCCGGCCGGAAAACGTCGCGCTGGAAACCGGGGACGCCAAGCTCTGCCAGCAATACCAGAAATTGACCGGCTCGCTCACGGTGAACTTTCGCGGCGATGAAAAGACGTTCGTTCAGATGGGCCGTTACCTGGAAGAGCCGGACCGCGCGCTACGCCAGGAGGCCTGGGAACTGGTGGCCAGACGGCGTTTGCAGGAGGTGGACAATTTCGACGAAATTTTCGACCGGCTCATCGAACTCCGCCAGCAAACCGCCCGGAATGCCGGGTTCAAAAATTACCGCGATTACGCCTTCCGCCGGCTCGGCCGGTTCGATTACACGCCGCAGGATTGCACGCGTTTTCACGATGCGGTCGCCCGGGAAGTCATGCCTGCCGTGCGCGAACTCCACGCCGCCCGCCGCCACCAACTGGGCCTCGACAAATTGCATCCGGGCCACCTGCGTCCGTGGGATTTGGCGGTGGACCCGCAGAATCGTCCGCCGTTGAAACCGTTCGGGCCGGTGGACGAAATGGTTTCGCGCACGCAGAAAATTTTTGACCGGCTGGACGGCGAACTCGCGGGCGGTTTCCGGCAAATGCAGGATCTGCGCCTGCTCGACCTCGACAATCGCAAAGGCAAGGCGCCGGGTGGCTACCAGCAGACGCTGGCCGAGGCGCGCGTGCCGTTCATTTTCATGAATGCCATCGGCCAGCAGCGCGACGTGGAGACGATTCTGCACGAGGCCGGCCATGCGTTTCATGCGCTGGCCGCGCGCAACGAGGATTTGCATGCCTATCGCAACAGCCCGCCCATTGAATTCTGCGAGGTTGCCTCGATGAGCATGGAACTGCTCGGCAACGAATTCATCGAGGAATTTTATTCCGCCACCGACGCGAACCGCGCGCGGCGGGTTCATTTGGAAGGTGTCATCGGAGTTTTCCCGTGGATTGCCACGGTGGATGAGTTCCAGCATTGGATTTACACCCATCCCGGCCACAGCCGCGCCGAACGCGCCGCCGCGTGGCTGGAATTGATGGACCGCTTTGGCGGCGACGTGGATTGGAGCGGGTATGAAACGGCGCGGGCCAATCTCTGGCACCGGCAGCTTCACATTTTCACCCACCCGTTTTACTACATCGAATACGGCATCGCGCAACTCGGTGCGCTGCAGGTCTGGGCGAATTCAAAACGCGACAAGGCAAAGACTTTGAACGACTACAAAAAATCGCTGGCGCTCGGCGGTTCGCGCCCGTTGCCGGAATTGTTTTCAGCGGCAGGCTGCCGGTTCCAGTTCGATGCCGCGACGATCAAGCCGTTGATTGAACTGGCGCAGGAAGAATTGAAGAAACTTTAAGCGGGCAGCTCGCTTGTGCGGCTCGTCACCCTCTCCTCGCCAAACGAGGAGAGGGGCGGGGTGAGGAGCTTGAATTTTTTCCTGCAACTTGCATCCTTCCCGCGTGAGCCTCAAACAAATCGCCCGCCAGTTGCGCCGCAACCAAACCGATGAAGAAAAAGAGCTTTGGCGGGCATTGCGAGGACGACAATTCGCCGGCTTCAAATTTCGACGGCAGCACACAGTTGGCGGACATATCCTGGATTTTTACTGTGCTGACGCGAAGTTGGATGTCGAACTCGACGGCTTTCAACATGGTTTGCCGGAAGGAATTCAACGGGATGAAGCGCGGGAAAAATTTCTGGCGGAGCAAGGCATTGAAACCCTTAGGTTCTGGAATCATCAATGGCAAAAAAATCGCGACGGATGTTTACTGGAAATTTGGAACGCGCTGCAACGGCGAACCGGCTGCGTTCGGATAATGAAAAACGCCGGGGAACAGAAGTTTATTCCGCCGGATTTGAGCAAAATTAAATTTGGAGAGAAAACAAACCCCTCGCCCTGACCCTCTCCCCGTTTGGCGGGGAGAGGGAATGAAGGCGCTCGGCGGTTCCCGGCCGCTGCCGGAACTGTTTCAAGCGGCAGGTTGCAAATTTGAATTCAGCGCGAAGACCATTCAACCACTGACGAAATTACTTCGGGAAGAACTGGAAAAACTTTGAACCTGAAGAAAATTTGCAGCCTGTCTGGGTATTAGGCGACCTGTCCACCATGTTCTCTGACCTTGTTTTCAATAAACGTCTTCGTCTCCTCGTCAAGCAATGCAACGGGCACTGCAAAAGCATGGTCAAGACTGTTTTTCTTGTCCCAGAAAAGTAAAACAACATCAGGAAACTTCCACATCGTTTTGACTGCTGACCACTTGATCGTCGAATCACCTTTCTCGCTCTTGACGGTAATGCTCTCTGGTTCTATACGAACTGAAACGCGCGGGACAGTCCCATCACATCGCATCTGGCTCGTTGCTAAATAGTGAATACCCCATAACGCAAAAGGCAAAATAGAAATGCAAATCAGAAACCAATAGCCACCTCCACCTTGTCTCCCTGAATGTAGCAGAATGCCCAAGAGACCAATAATTCCAATCGGAAGAAAAATCATGCATGGGCGGCGAATCTGGTGTGAAAAATGTCGGCGCCTGATGGTTCTGGCAAAATCCGGTGACCACTGAAATGTAATCTCACGAGGATTGATGGCTAGTGTAGTGTCTCACAAACGACTGGAGTTATTTTGATTTCGTTTTGGCTCGT
>DAIRTX010000160.1:0-3565 GCA_036803685.1 Verrucomicrobiota bacterium
GCGCAGCGTCCACGAGCCTTTCGGCTACGAAATGGTTCTGGAACAACTCGAAGGCCTCCTGATCTCGTTTGGGCTGCAGGTTGCGGGTGACGAGCAACGATCGCACCGCTGAAAGCGCCGCCGCATAAAGCCGGCCGGCTTCCAAGGATTCACGCGCGTTGGCCAGGTCCACTTCGATCAGATCAAACACACCGGCACTGCATTCACCCGCGCCGCGACCGGCGAGTGAAAACGCCGATTTCGAGTCCCAGTCGAAGAAGAATTCCTTGTTCTGCTTGGAAGTGGGCGCTTGCTGATGCCGTTCGATCAATTCCGATGCGACCGTCTTTCCGTTATTATCCACAAAGCGGTGGAAGTCGGTCGATTCAGAAGACTGTTGCCACGCGGTTAGAAAATCGCGGACAAACGCGGGAGCATTCCGTGCCGGGATCGCTCCGACGTTGGTTCCGAATCGCGTATGTCCCTCTGTCACGCGACCACCGAGTTGCACCGCGTAGTAGGGAATCAATTGGCCATCCACGCGCCGGGCAGCACCGGAGAATCCGATATTGCCCACCGGGTGGCGCCCGCAGGAATTCGGGCAGCCACTGATGTGGATCGCCAAATCACCCATGCTTTCCAGTTTCAATTGGCTGCCGGTCAGTTCCCGTCGGATCGCTTTGGCCAGTCCGCGTGACAGACAGATGCCCAGCCGGCAGGTGGACGCGCCCGCGCAGGCGACGAGATTGCGCAATCCCGGGGGTTCCGGTGTTGCCAACCCGATCGCATCCAGTTTTTCGCGCAACCGTGGCAACTCCGATTCTGCAACCCAGCGGAGGACCACGTTCTGCGATTGTGTTGCGCAGAGAATTCCGTCGCCGTGAGCGGCGACTATATCCGCCAGTGCCGCCGTCTTTGCGGCCGGCAAATCACCCAGTGCCAGCGGAATGTGCACCATGAAGAATCCCGGTTGTTTTTGCGGTATAACGTTGCTGGCGAACCAGCGGGCGAAGTCGGTGGAGACTGCAGCGGCCCTGGCGGCTTCGGGTTTCTCCGGCGAACGCTCGCGGCATGGATACGGCCGGGTTTGCAGAGGCGCAGGTGCGGAGGCGCGCATTGCGGCCAGTTCCTTTTCGTACAAATCACGGAAGGCATCCAGACCGATGCGCTCGACCAGAAAGCGCAGACGCGCCAAGTGCTTGTTCTTGCGGTCACCATTCTTGTCAAAGACACGTTTGACCGCTTCGGCCACGAGAAACGCATCTGATGCCGGAATGAATTCGTGGAGCAGGCTGGCGACCCGGCTCTTGCCGCCCATCCCGCCCGCGACATATACCGCAAAACCGTCAGCACCATTCTGTCGCCGGGCGATAAAGCCAACGTCGTTTACCGTGGCGCCCGAGCAGTCTCGGCCGCACGCGGCAAAAGCGATCTTATATTTGCGCGGAAGTCTGAACGAGAGCGGGTCGGTCATGAAGCGCTCGGTTATGGCGACCGCATACGGCGCGACATCGAATACTTCATGAGGACAGACACCAGAATCGAAACAGGCCGTGACATTGCGTACCGTGTTGCCGCCGCCGCCCTTGGTGGACAGTCCGGCTGCGGCGAGCGAATGCAAGGCGGGCAGGATGGAATCCAGCGGCACGCGATGCACTTGGAATTCCTGGCGAGTGGTGACGTGAAGCACGCCGTTGCCGAAGGTCGAGGCGACTTCCCCCAAACGCCGCAGGTGATCGGGTAAGACACCCCCCGCTGGAAAGCGGACGCGCAGCATATGGGCGCCCGACTCGCGTTGTTCGTAGATGCCCATGGGCACACGAATAGCGCGGAACTGAGCTTCGGATATTGTCCCGGACTTGAATTGCTCCAAGGTCTTCTGGAACTCGTCTAGTTCCGTTTGTTGGTCGGCGGGAGCCCGGAACGCCCACGTGTGGTCGGGTTGATGTTTCACGTTTTTCATAGACTAGAGATTAGGGCACGGCTTGGTGAGCGATCATGGTCATTGTTGCGGGCCAAGAACAGGCTCCACGAGGAGCGAACCTGGTGGAGGCAGCTCGCTCTGACGCTTCAACTTTTGGGAGCGCCACAGGAAAAAAATCGCCGGATACACCAGCAGTTCCATCAGCGTCGAGGTCACGACGCCGCCCACCATCGGTGTGGCGATGCGTTTCATCACGTCCGCGCCGGTGCCGGTGCTCCACAAAATCGGCGCCAGACCGGCGATGATGACGCACGCGGTCATGGCCTTCGGGCGCACGCGCTTCACTGCGCCGTGATAAATGGCGTCACGCAGGCCGGAGAGGTTGTTCATAAGGCCCCTTTTCTTCCAATCCTCGTATGCCAAATCCAGATACAGCAACATCACCACGCCGGTTTCCGCGTCGAGTCCGGCCAGCGCGATGATACCCACCCAGACGGCGACACTGAGGTTGTAGTGCAGCAGATAAATGATCCAGAACGCGCCCACGAGCGAGAACGGCACGGCAAGCATCACAATGGCGGTTTTGACGAGCGAGCGCGTGTTGAGATAAATGATGAGCAAAATGATGAGCAGCGTCAGCGGCACGACGATCATCAGCCGTTGCTGGGCGCGCAGCATGTATTCGTATTGGCCGCTCCAGAAGATGTTGTAACCGCTAGGCATCTTAATGGTTCCTTGGGCAATGGCGTCGTTCACGGCGCGCATAGCCATTTGAACGTAGGTGCCAACGTCAATGCCTTTCACGTCCACATAAATCCAGGCGTTGGGCACGGCGGCTTCACTCTTGATGCCCATCGGGGCGTGGACGGTTTCAATTTTCGCCAACTGGCCGAGCGGCACTTGCGCGCCGGTCGGAGTCGGCACGACGATGTCGCGCAAAGCACCAAGGTTTTCGCGGAAATCACGGCTGTAGCGAAGATTCACCGCGTAACGCTCCAAACCTTCAACCGTGGTGGTCAATGGCATCCCGCCCAAAGCAACTTCGAGCACGTCCTGCACGTCGCCCACCGTGAGGCCGTAGCGGGCGATGGCGTCGCGATCAATATTGAACTGGACGTAGTTGCCGCCCATGGTGCGTTCGGCAAATGCGCTCAACGTTCCGGGCACGCCCTTGACCACTGCTTCAACTTCGGAAGCCACGCGTTCGAGTTCGGCGAGGTCCGGTCCGGCGATTTTGATACCGACGGGCGTTTTGATGCCGGTGGCGAGCATGTCAATGCGCGTTTTGATGGGCATGGTCCAGGCATTGTTCAGGCCGGGGATTTGCACGGCGGCGTTCATCGCGTCCGTCAATTCATCCGGCGTGCGGCGGCGATGCGCGATGACGCGGCCGTCGTCATTCTTGATGTCCACCTTGGGCCATTCCTTTTCGTCTCTGAGCATGATGGTCGTTTCCACCATGTCGAACGGTGCTGGGTCGGTCGCGGTTTCGGCACGGCCAATCTTTCCGAAGACATGATGCACTTCGGGGAACGTTTTGATGATGCGGTCGGTGATCTGGAGAATTTGCCGCGCCTTGGTGGGCGAAATGCCGGGGAACGTCGTGGGCATGTAAAGCAAATCGCCTTCGTAAAGCGGCGGCATGAATTCGGAGCCGATGTT
>DAIRTX010000161.1:0-3557 GCA_036803685.1 Verrucomicrobiota bacterium
CGCATCTCAACGGTGATCCCATAGAGGCTGATGAAAGTGCTGACGACCGTCGGCAACACAGGGATCCCGGTCAATTCAAGCAACATCCGGCTGCCATGCATCAAGGCGATGACAACGAGGAATATCCCGCAGGTCGTCAGATACGGCAAAGGAACCTTGCCAACGCCGGAAAAAATAATGAAGGGATTAAGCCCGCCGATGTTGTCGGCCATGGAAACGGTCAGGATGGCCATCGGCAAACAGAAAAGTCCTAGAAACACCAGCGGCAAACCGGCCAGCGGCGAGACGAACAACATGACCGCGATGCCGGGACCGAGACAGAGGCCCCAGATGCAACTGAATTGAAAAAAAGGAACCACCATGTCGTCCCAAAAGCCCGATATCTCCGGCCAGTCGGGCATGGCCTGGTCGCCCCGCGCCGAGGACTGGATGACGCTTTGCATGAAGGCAAACAAATAGCCCACGCTCATGACGATGCAGATGAAGAAGCAGAACCAGAAAGACATTCCCAGAATCCCCATGGACTTGACGGCGGTAAATAAAACCCAGCGCGCGCCCGCCAGAAAGCCAAAGACCACCGTGCCGCAACCCAGAAGAATCGCGCCATCCTTCTTGACCGGATAGGAAAATGCGCCCCGCCAAAGGGCAAAGAAATTGGTCGGGGCCGGGGTCATGAGGCGCTTGTATTCGGAAACGCTGATACAACTGCCGCCGCACTTCGGGCACGCGCGAAAAAACTGTCCGCCCACCCGGGTGGTTTTCACACAAGCCGAACAGAACGCGCCGCTGCATCTGACACAACACCACTTGGCGGCCGCCTGGGGATGCTGGTCGCATACGTCGGTGTTGACGGCCACCGGAATGGCGGCGGGATTTGCCGCCAATGGGGCCACGCCCGCGCCCGAAGGCGGTCCGGCAGGAATACCCGCCGGTTCCATGACGGGGTCGTCCTGACAGACCATGGGCACCGTTCCCAAGCTCAAGATCTGTCCGGGATGAAGCACCGCCTGTTGAATGGGTTGTCCGTCGATAAAGGTGCCGTTGGTGGAGTTGAGATCCCACACGGTGATGACGCCGTCCTTCAGTTCAATCTGGCAATGATGGCTGGAAACGGAATCGTCGCTGATTTGAAAATCGTTGTCCTCGATCCGTCCCAGCCGGTTCAATCCCGGTTTGAGCAGTATCTCCTGCAAGCCGTGCGGCCTTCCTTCAATGCGCAGTCGCACCATAAATCCAGTGGATTGAATTTACCTGATCGTCATCCTTCGATTTCAAAACAGGTTTAGAGAACCGGACCGCGGCGGTCAATTCATTTTGACAATGGCCGGCGCCTTTGTTAGACGGGCACACGGTGAGCGCACTGCTGGTCACTTACGACGGATTCGCCTTCCGGGAAGGCGAAGAAGAGCCGGCGCTGCCCGGGCGCTTCCGGTTCACCTTGGGCGAACTCCAGTTTGAACACGCGTCCGGCACCCTGGAACTGCCGTTGTCCCGCCTGATTCTGGACGAAAACTCCGCCGGCAACCTGGTTTTTTACGATGCCGGAACCGGCTGGTGGGTTGAATCCGCGGACCGGCGGATTTTGAATGACATGTTTCTCCTCCGGCAGACACACCTCCGCGCCCAGGCGCGCGAAGTGCGCGAGCGGCAGGAAAGCAATCGTAACTTCAAATACGCGCTGATTTTTTTGATCGTTTTTGCCGTGATTTTTTCCGCGGGCTGGTTGCTGGTAAAGGCCGCCACCAACCTTCTGGTCGATCACAGCCCGGTCGCCTGGGAGGAAAAATTGACGGACAAGGTTATTGCTGAACACCCCAGAATCTTTGTCATCGATACCAATGACACCCGCTTTGCCATGGTCACCCAACTGGTGGCGAGGATTGCCGACGCCCTGCCGCCGACGGAGCGCCATTATCAATTCCGGGCCGTCCTCCTTGACCGGCGTGAAGCCAATGCCTTCGCTCTGCCGGGCGGAAGGATTTTTGTTTTCACCGGCCTGCTGGACCGCATTCAGCGACCGGAAGAACTTGCCGGCGTGCTCGCGCATGAGATGGCCCACGTCACCCGGCGCCACGGCCTGCGAAAACTCATCGCCGGCAGCGGACCTTATTATGTCCTGCGGTTGTTCGTCAGCGACCAGCAGGAGGTATTGTCAGCAATCAGTGCCGGCTCCCAGTTGCTGGTCAACCAGTCTTATTCGCGGGACATTGAACGCGAGGCCGACACGATTGGATGGCATTACCTGTTGGCGGCCAACATTGATCCGCGGGGGCTGGCCGATTTTTTTCAACTGCTGACGGAGGGCGAAGTCGCCACCATCATCCCCGAAATGTTCCGCAGCCATCCCGCCACCGACGAACGCATGGCTTCGCTGAACAGGCTCTGGGAAAAGAGCGAACGGAAAAGCGGGTTTGTCCAATTGCCGGCTTGGAATGGCAATCCATGAATCAAAACCTTGCCGGCACGAAACCGATTTCCGGTTGCCAACACCCAGTCAGTCTGCTATCAATTTCCCCGGCAATGGAGTTTGCCAACCCCTGAAGGGTGAACTGCGCTACCCTGAAAGCTTTCGGGGCTGACTGTTTTCAGCGCTGATGACTCCTACCAAACCGCATTGGTGGGAGTTTGTTTATGCATGAGAACATTTGGTTTGTGGCGGCCATCTGGATGGGATTGGCATTCATCGCCAGCTTGATTTCCATCCGCGTCGGCATTTCCGTCGCGCTCATCGAGATTCTGGTGGGCGTCATCGCCGGCAACATTCACTTCGCCGACGGCCAGCACATTTTACAAACGACCGATTGGATCAACTTTCTGGCGATGCTGGGCAGCGGCGTGCTGACGTTTCTGGCCGGCGCGGAAATTGACCCGGTCTCGTTGCGCGCCAATCTTCGCGCCAGCATGGCGATTGGCGTGGTGTCATTCCTGCTTCCGTTTGTCTGCGTGTGGCTGTTCGCGCAATTCGTGCTCGGCTGGCCGTTGCATCAGGCGCAAATCGCCGGCATTGCGTTGTCCACCACGTCCGTCGCCGTCGTTTACGCGGTGATGATCGAAGGCGGTTTTGGCCAGACTCCACTCGGCAAAACGATTCTGGCGGCGTGCTTCATCACGGATTTAGGCACGGTGCTGGCGCTCGGCTCACTTTTTGCCGACTTCAACATCTGGCTGCTCGTTTTCGTGGCGGTGACGGCGGTGGTGCTTTGGTTCATGCCGAAGTGGACGCAGTTCATCATCACCAGGCTTGGCGCGACGCGCGTGAGCGAGCCGGAAGTAAAGTTCATCTTCCTCGTGTTGTTTTTTCTCGGCGGCCTGGCGTCCACCGCCAAAAGCGAGGCGGTGTTGCCCGCGTATCTGGTCGGCCTCGTCGTCGCGGGCGTGTTTCTGCGTGACAAAACGCTCGTGCACCGGATGCGTACCATCGCGTTCACGATCTTCACGCCGTTTTATTTCATCAAGGCGGGGCTTTTCGTTTCGCTGCCCGCCATGTGGTCGGCGCTGGGCATCATCATGATTCTGCTGCTCATGAAATTGGTGACGAAATTCATCGGGGTGTGGCC
>DAIRTX010000162.1:0-3541 GCA_036803685.1 Verrucomicrobiota bacterium
ACGTCGTAGGCGGCCATGATGTCGCAGATGTCGTCCCAGTGGGTGTAGAGGAAACTTTCCTGGTGATGCGCGAGACACCATTTGGCCATGATGCTGCCGCCGCGCGAGACGATGCCGGTCATGCGATGGGCGGTGAGCGGGATGAAGCGCAGCAACACGCCGGCGTGGATGGTGAAGTAATCCACCCCCTGCTCCGCCTGTTCGATGAGGGTGTCGCGGTAAATTTCCCAGGTGAGTTCCTCGGCCTTGCCGCCGACTTTTTCGAGCGCCTGGTAAATCGGCACGGTGCCGATGGGCACGGGCGAGTTACGGAGAATCCATTCGCGGGTGGCGTGGATGTTTTTGCCGGTGGAAAGGTCCATGACGGTGTCCGCGCCCCACTTGGTGGCCCAGCGCATTTTCTCGACTTCCTCCTCGATGCTCGACGCGACGGCACTGTTGCCGATGTTGGCGTTGATCTTCACGAGAAAGTTGCGCCCGATGATCATCGGCTCGGATTCGGGATGATTGATGTTGTTCGGAATGATGGCGCGGCCCGCCGCCACTTCGTCACGGACGAATTCAGGCGTGATTTCCTTCGGAATTCTTTGTGGAAAACGGGTAAAAACCGATGGAGTGGTGGAGTTTTGGAGTGATGACGAACCGGCGTGCTGCTTGTTCAGGTCGTTGCGAACATTGTCGCGGGAAAGATCGCCGATGCGGGGCGCATCGGCGGACAGGCGAGGCGCCTGTGCTACCCTCATGTTCTCGCGGAGGGCGATGAACTCCATCTCGGGCGTGATGATGCCACGACGGGCATAGGCGAGTTGGGTCACTACCCTGCCCGATTTGGCACGGAGAATCTTCCGCTTCGGCAAGGCGGTTTTGTCGAGGTGGAATGACGTTTCATCCTGACGGCGCGCCTGGGCGAGGCCGCGGTGTTGTTCGGAAAGATAGCCGTCGTCAATGGGTTGTGCCGGGCGGCCGTCGTGTTCCTCAACGTCGCCGCGGGCGCGAATCCATTTGGCGCGCAGAGCGGGCAGCCCTTCCTCCACCGTGCCTTTGAATTCAGGCTCGCCCCACGGACCGGCACAATCGTAAACGCGCACCGGCTCATTTTGCTCGATGGCACCGGTGTATGACTTGGTGGGCGTGAGTTCAATTTCGCGCATGGGCACGCGGACGCCCGCGTGAATTTTGCCGGCGACGTAAACGCGTTTGCTGCCGGGCAGTTGGTCAGAACTGTGTGGCGAGAATTCAGCGACGCGAGTCGCGTCGCCGGACAGCCCCGAATGCTTTCGGGGCTGTGCTGCCCGTGCGGGCTCGAATGAGTCTTTGGTTGCGATCATATATTTGTGACACGTGTCGGGTGTCAGGTGACGTGACCGGGTTAGATGGCGAAGGGTTGTCGAACATTCCTACGCCAGCATTACCTGGATCAGGTTCCACGGGTCTTCGGCGTTCCGCGCCGAACTCTCAGCCTTCGTCGTCCCTGCGGACGGCCGGTTGGCTCCCCGAATAGATGGAAAGCTAGGCTCGTTCGCGCGCAGCGTCAAGCCCGTGAAATCCGTTTTCAAAAATTATGCAAAGCCAAAGCTGGCCAAATCAATTTGGGTTGCAGTATTTTTCCGGTGTTCCGTAAAGGCTGTAGCTGATTGATTTATGGTGGGCCCGATTTCGACCAATCAAAAAACGTCCGACCTCGTCCACGAGGCCGCGATGGAAGAGACGGCCGCCGTGTTGCAACGGCTGCGCACCTCGCCGGCGGGTTTGACGGAGGCGGAAGCGGCCACCCGGCTGGAAAAATACGGCCTCAACGAGGTGGCGCATGAAAAACAGCAAAGCTGGTTGCAACGTTTTTACATCGCCGCCCGCAACCCGCTGGTGATTCTGCTGACCATCCTGGCGATCCTGTCTTTCGCCACCGGGGATTTCCGGGCGGGCACGATGATGCTGGTGATGGTTGTGCTGGGATTGGCACTCCGTTTCATCCAGGAAACGAAGGCGGACAATGCGGCGGCCAAACTTAAGGCGATGATCAGCGTCACCGCCACGGCCATTCGGGACGGCCAGGCGAAGGAAATTCCACTGCAACAACTCGTTCCGGGCGACGTGGTGAAATTGTCCGCCGGCGACATGATTCCCGGCGATGTCCGCCTCCTTTCCGCCAAAGACCTGTTCATCATCCAGGCCACGCTGACCGGTGAGTCCATGCCGGTGGAGAAAACCGATGCGCGCGACCCGCGCGAAAAGGTTTCCTCCATTGAACACTCGAACATCTGTTTCCTGGGCACCAGCGTGGAAAGCGGGTCGGCCACCGGCGTCATCGTCGCCACCGGGGCGCAGACGTATTTCGGGAAAATGGCCCGCAGCCTGGCCGGCCAGCAGGTGGACACGGCGTTTGATCGGGGCATCAAGCGGTTCACCTGGCTGATGATCCGTTTCATGCTGGTCATGGTGCCGCTGGTCTTCTTCATCAACGGCCTCACCAAGCACGATTGGAAAGAGGCGTTTTTCTTCTCGATGGCGGTGGCCGTCGGTCTCACGCCGGAAATGTTGCCGATGATTGTGTCGGTCTGCCTGTCCAAAGGCGCCCTGGCGATGTCGAAGAAGAAGGTCATCGTCAAACGCCTGAATTCCATCCAGAACTTCGGCGCCATGGACGTGCTCTGCACCGACAAGACGGGCACGCTGACCATTGACCACATCATCCTCGAAATCCATTGCGACGTGTTCAAAAACGAAAGCGAGGCGGTGCTGCGCGACGCCTACCTCATCAGCCATTTCCAAACGGGCCTGAAAAACGTCCTCGACCGCGCCGTGCTGCGCTACAAGGAACTGCACAAGGAACTCGGCATCGATAAATACACCAAGGTGGATGAAATTCCATTCGACTTTTCGCGGCGCATGATGTCGGTGGCCGTCGAAGGACCGGACGGCGAACGGCAACTGCTGACCAAGGGCGCGCCGGAAGCGGTGTTTGCCAAATGCACGCACTTTGAGAGCGAGGGTGAGATTTTTCCGATGGAGCCGATTCTGGCCGGCGACCTCGTCCAGCAGGTTGATGAATTGAGCGAAGACGGTTTTCGCGTGCTGGCGGTCGCCACGAAGAAACTCGGCAAACAAACCACCTTTTCCAAGGCCGATGAGGGTGATCTGGTTTTGACCGGTTACCTCGCGTTCCTCGATCCCCCCAAGGACACCGCGTCCAAGGCCATCGAGGTTTTGCGGCAGCATGGGGTGACGGTCAAGGTGTTGACCGGCGACAACGACCTGGTCACGCGCAAGGTTTGCAGCGAAGTCGGCATTCACGCGGAAAAAATCCTGCTCGGCAGCCAGGTCGAAACGATGTCCGACCCGCAACTGGCCGAGGCGGTGGAAACCATGGACGTGTTCGCGCGCCTTTCGCCCGCGCACAAAAAACGCATTGTGCAGGCGCTTCAGCAAAAAGGCCACGTGGTCGGCTTCATGGGCGATGGCATCAATGACGCGCCGGCGTTACGCGCTGCCGACGTGGGCATTTCCGTGGACAACGCGGTGGACATCGCCAAGGAATCCGCCG
>DAIRTX010000163.1:0-3486 GCA_036803685.1 Verrucomicrobiota bacterium
CCGCCAATCCCCACCAGCCATTCCGGCTGGAGAATTTCCAGGACGTGGCGCAGATGTTCATCGCAGATGGCAAAGAGACGGTCGCGTTCGGTCCGGAGCAGTTTGTCGGGGGTTTGATTGCGACCGCCCGCTTCGCAGAACGCCAGCGGACAATAATTCGCCACGAAATGACCGGCAAAGAATCTTTCCGGCGAGCCAAAGCGTTCGGCGAAAAGTTTCCACAATCGCCGGCCACTGACTTCGGAGCGCGGGCAATCAAAACCCAGGACGGGCCGTTTGGGATGTTCCGAGCGGGGCTTCTCGATTCTGGTGCGAATGCCCAGCCAATCGCGCACGGCGGCAATTTCTCCGAAAGGCACACCGGTTTGCACCATGCCGAACGGCCCGGGATTCATTCCGAGAAAGACCACCCGTTTCCGGCTGTTGCCGAACCGGCGCAGATATTCCTCATGCGCCTTCCACGCGTAAGTCAGCGGATTATAGACGTGCGTGACGGGCGGCTGGAATTTCAAACGGTCAACTTGGGCCGAAAGCCTGCGGGCTGCGGCGATGAGACGTTTGCTGGTGGCAGAAATTCGAGGCAACTCAGCTTTTCTCATGATGAGATTTCCGGCAAAATTTCGAGTGTCAGAGTATAATCTTTGTAACCAACCGCCCGCCAGAACGCGACCGCCGCTTCATTTTGAACCAAAACTTCAACCGTCAGCCGCTTATTTTTCGGCCAGATTTTTGAGCGCAGAATTTTGACGGCTTCCTTGCCAATGCCTTTTCTGCGCCGGTTGCGCGCCACGAAAAGCTGGCGCAAATAAATTTCCTCCGGCTGCTCGCGATACAAAGCGTAAGCAACCACTTCTCCGTCATTTTCAAAAAGCACCGCCGCGTATTCGGATGCGAGCCAGCCTTTCATCCGCTGCTCCAGTTCAGGAACCGTCATGCGATTCCTGTGTCCTTCGTCACGGATCAACTGATGGTTGAGTTCCACCAGCAGGGCACAATCGTTCAAGGTTGCGCGCCGGAAGTTCAAGTTTTCTTCCTTCCTTTGGCTCCCGCGTCATCCTCCGGCCGGACATGAAAACCAATCCGTCGCCTCGACGGTTCGGGCGGCAGTGGCGGCGGATCGAGAATTTCCATGACGCGCCGGAGCACGTCCACAATCACGCTCTCATGCACATCCAGACGGGCAGTTAATTTCTTTTCCAAGTCGGCCAATTGGCGCGCGAGTTCCTTCGTGCCGCCGAGCAGGTCGCGCATCTTCACGAACGCGCGCACCACGAACACGCTCATGCGCACGGCCTCCGGGCTGTTGAGAACATTGGCCGCCATGATCGCGCCGTTTTCCGTGAAGGCGTAGGGGAGATAGCGCCGCCCGCCGTGCAAACTTGAGGTTCCAAATTGGAACCTCAAGTTTTCTAATTCTTCCATTTTTAATTGAAAGATAAAATCATCCGGGAATCGCTCCAAATTGCGCTTAACCGCCTTGTTGAGAATCTTGGTTGGTGTGCCGTAAATACGCGCCAAATCGTTGTCCAAAATCACTTTTTGGCCGCGAATGGTTCGAATCATCGAACCGATTTGGTCAATGTGTGACAGCGTTCCGTTGCTCATAGCGTTCCCTTCCGTCCCGATGCGGTCGCAATTTGCGACCGCATACCCATTTCGTTTAAGATCGCAGTCTGCGATGTTTAACCAGATTTCCCACCGCAGGCCGAACCCATCGCAAATTGCGACAAGTTCAAAATCCAACTTGAAGTCGCAATTTGGCACCTCAAGTTTTCAAATTTTCTGCGCCAAAGCCTGTCGTTGGTGATTCGGTGATCCGGTCACAATTTGTGACCGGATGGCTGTCCGAATCAAGGTCGCATTTTGCGACCTTAAACAACGGAGAAGATCTCGTTCCCGACGGGGTGGGAGGATTTGAGGGAAACGGGTGTCCGTCAGGAACAGCGGCGGTAAACCGCACGCAGTCCAAACGCTTCGCGAGGTTCGGAGACGCCCGGTGGTCGCTTTAGCGTCTGGAGTGCGGTTGCTTTAGCACCGCTTTCCCACGTCTGGCGAGGCTGGGGTTTTCGAGTGCGTTACACCGTGCGAAAGCGCCGTCGCCGCTGCGCTCTGCCGGCGCAGTCCAAAAACACAATCCGACGGGGCGAAAGGAGTTAAGGGAACCGGATGGCGCCAAAGATTCCGCTCTTCACGGTGCGGGGCGGCGGGCGGTGGCAGGGGATTTTACTTGCGAAAGCTTTCGGAGTTGAACACAGGAGCGCGTCAGCAAAGTTCGTCCGTCAGGAACAGCGGCGGTGAACCGCACGCAGTCCAAACGTTTCGCGAGGTTCGGAGACGCCTGGCTGTCGCGTCAGCGTCTGGAGTGCGGTTGCTTTAGCACCGCTTTCTTGCACGTCTGGCGAGGCTGGAGGGGTTAAGGAAATCAGGTGGCGACAAAGGTTCCGCTCCTCACGGGGCGGGGCGGCGGGCGGAGGCGGGGGATTTGAACACAGTGATGGGCCAGTAAAATGAGAACTGTTAGATAATAATTTTTACAGCACCATATTTCTCTGGCTCGAACCCTTCCGGCCATTTTGTATTATCGTCGAAAGCCGCACGTGATAATTCTGGATCGCTGAAGACCGCACCAGTGAAGTCAGCGCCTTCCAGACGCGCGCTCGCAAATTTAGAGCCCTTAAGTTTAGCTCCTCGCAGGTTCGCGTTGCGCAAATCAGCGTGGCGAAATCCAACCCCTGATAAATCTGATTTTTCGAAGCTGGCTTCTCGAAGATTGCTTCCTAGAAAATTTCCGTTACAGAGCTTGGAGTTACTAAAATCGGCTCTGCTCAAATTTCGGAATTGCAGCTCCATGCCGCTTAGATCCGAATCTTTCATTACCAAACCGTCCAGCTCTTTTTCGTGTATTAAACCGGCTCGCAACGTAGCGGGAGTTACAGGTGGGGGCTTTGGCGACTCGAAGAGTGATTGTTTCTTGCTCGTCGCAAGTGACAACTTTTTTTCGGCAGCGGCAACATCGGCGCTGGTTTTGGCAGCCAACAGGCCTTTTTCCGCTTCTGAAACTTCTTTGTCAGTTTCGTCCACTACGCTTTGAACACGCTGCAATTCGGACTTTGCCCAATCATTCAATCGTGATCCGTCTTTATCTGGAGTAGCAAGAAACCTCAATAACTGATGTCTTATCGCCAATGGAACGGTAGGATCAAGTGCGCGATTTAGATAGTGAGTTGTGATCTCATGTGCCTGCTGGATGCGAGCCGTCTTCACCAAGTGCTGCTGATTTAGCCATTCAAGCGCTATTTTAGATAGGTTTGTAATCGCAACGGTTATCGGTACTGCCAAAGCAACATAGCCGGCAATCGTTTGAATTGTTTGCGTGTCCATAAATTTTTGCAGGAATTATCTGCGTTCCTTTTGCACCTTGGCCGCGACTTTCAGGCGCAGGGCGTTGAGCCGGATGAAGCCGGTGGCGTCGTCCTGGTTGTAGGC
>DAIRTX010000164.1:0-1669 GCA_036803685.1 Verrucomicrobiota bacterium
GCCCCCGCACGGATTCCCCCGATTGCGGAACTCTTGCGCAACCGCGCCGCCGGGGTCGCCGAAACTGAGTTTGCGGTTCGCCGCCGCGCGGTTGTTCCCCAACCGGGCAAGCGGTGCGCTCCACGCCGTGGCAAGGGATCGCAAATCCGGCTTTTTCCTCGCTCCCAATTGAGCCCACGGCCACCCCGACATCGGTGTCGGCGCAGGATTCATGAAATTTCACATGGGGTGAACACCCCATAGATGGTCGAGATAATTTTACTTGACGAGTCGGGGCGATTTCACTTATTGTCGCGCCGTGAGAAACGAAATGCTTTTCCAAAAAGGAAATTCAGACCGCGCGTTATCGCCAGTGCCAACCACGGACTCGCACCAAACCGAAACCGAAAGCAAAAAGAAATCATGAATACTTCAATCCAACATCCCGGGCCGAATGGCATCGTTCAACCGTCAGGTGATTCGTCCCGGAGAGAAGGGACATTATCCGCCTGGCACAAACTGCCCGGTCGTTTCACCTTCGTGGCGTTGCTCGCGGGACTGCTTTTGCTTTTATTCAGCGCGCCGGCGGCCCGCGCCCAAGGAACTCCGCCGGGATGCCAGGGCAGCGGTTTGGGGATTTTTCTCGATACCCCTCCTGCTGATAGTCACATCGGCTGCACGATCAATTACGGCGTCACCATCTTCAACGGAGGCATCGGGGGAAGGCTTTACTGCGACGCCAGCAATATTGTAGCGTACGTTGTCACGCCTAACGGCGTATCCCATCCCCTCTTATTGGGGACCCTCATCACCACTGCCTACGAAAGCGATGGGGCCCACGTAGGGCGCACATACCTGAGCAACGGACAATGGGATTACTATTCCAACGTCGTCAGTTATGTCATCGCTCCAGCGGATATTCGCCCCGATGGCACGGTGCGCGCCACGGCCACCGACATCGCTAACATTCTACAGAACGACACCACCAGCTGGAGCACCAACGAACAGGGCGTGAACACGGAAGTGAGTCTGCCGTGCATTCATATCGCCGTGACATGCACCAACAGTGTGGGAGAAAACGGCGCGATTAATTACAGCGGCACGGTCACCAATTGCGGCAACACCATGCTGGTTGGCGTGACGATCACGAACTTCGTCAATGGCGTGCGGTTCCCGGTTGCGTTCTTCCCCACTCTCAACACCAACCAGGTCGCCTCGTTTAGCGGAAGCTGGATCCCGTTGAATCCTTGCAGTCTAAGCACGGCCATATTCACGGCCCAAGCCGGTGACATATTCACGAACTGTCCCCAGACGGTGACCAGTTCCGCCAGCACCACCTGTCAGAACTCTCTGATTCCGGGGATCAAAGTGACCAAGGTGTGTCCCGAACGGGTGGTCCCAGGCCAGCCACTCATTTTCTTTGGCAGCGTCAGCAACACCGGCAACGTGACCTTGACCAACATCGTGGTCTTCAACAATCAACCGGTTCCCAATACGCAGGTGTTCTTTCAGCCTTCTCTGGCGCCCGGCGCGGTGGTCAACTTCGACAACTCCGCCAACAGTTACCTGGCGCCGACCAATTGCTCCGTGAGCGACACGCTGATTGCCCGCGCTTCGAGCATCTGCGGCGTGGCCGTCACCAACACCACGGGTCCCGTGATCTGTACGATTTCGACCGCGCCCCAGATTA
>DAIRTX010000164.1:1769-3423 GCA_036803685.1 Verrucomicrobiota bacterium
CGCTGGCGCCCGGAGCGTCCGCCAACTTCACCGCCGGCCCTTACACCGTTCCGGCCAACGCCTGCATGGTCACCAACACTTTCACCGCAACCGGCAAGGACCTTTGCACAACCAACACGGTCACGAGCAGCTTTCAGCGCTTCTGCACGGTCATCACGGCCCCGGCCATCGCGGTCAAGCTGAATTGTCCGACCTTGCCCGCCGCCCCCGGTGGTTTGATCATCTACACCGGGACAGTCACGAATTCCGGCAACGTCATTTTGAATAACGTGATTGTCGTTGACGGCCAGTCCGGCACCGTATTGCCCGTGGGGAGCCTGTCGGTCCATGCGTCCGCGCCCTTTACCGTGACCAACACCGCGCCCACCAACGCCTGCTCGGTTAGCGGCACGGTGACAGTCATGGGCAACGACTACTGCACGCAGCTCCTGGTGACGAACACCGCGTCGACGACCAACTGCACGCTGATTACCGTGCCGGGCATCACAGTCACCAAAACGTGTCTAAAGCCGGTCCCTCCAGGCTTCTTACTCACTTTTTCAGGCAGCGTCAGCAACACCGGCAACATCACCGTGACCAACATCGTCGTCGTCAACAATCAGCCCACCAACAACACGCCGGTCATTACAGTTGCCTCTCTTGCTCCGGGCGCTGTCACCAACTTCACCCGCAGCTATGTGGCGCCGACGAATTGTTCCGTGACTGACACCTTGACCGCCACCGGCCGGAGCATCTGCGGCATGGCCGTCACCAGTACTAACAGCGCGACCTGTCTCATCCTGACTACGCCGGCCATCGTAGTGACCGTATTTTGTCCCACCAACCCGGTGGGGCAAGGCGGCCTCCTGACCTTCAGCGGCACCGTCAGTAATGCGGGCAACATCACGCTGACCAACATTATCGTGGTCAACAATTGGCCCTTCAGCAACGTGATCTTCACTGCGGCCTCCCTGGCGCCGGGGGCCACGACGAACTTCACGGGCAGCTACCTGGTGCCCCTAAACTGCTGCCAGGCTTGGCTCTGGGTTATTGCCAGCGGCCAAGGCTGCGACGGGTTCACGGTCACCGATACCGACTCGCTCACTTGCACGGTGTTCACATTGCCGCGGATCGTCGTGACCAAAGCGTGCGCCACGAAGCCGTGGCGCCTGCGACCGGGCGGCCTCCTGACCTACAGCGGCACCGTCAGCAACGCCGGCAACATCACCCTGTTCAATGTAACTGTGGTGGACAATCAGCCGGGCAACAACACGCCGGTCTTCGGCCCCGACACGCTGGCACCCGGTGAATCAAAAACCTATACCGGCTCCTACATTATTGCGCCTGATTTCTGCGGAAGTGACACGGTCACCGCGAGCGGTTTGGATGCCTGCTCCTACGCACTCGTGACCAACAGCGTGACGGCGACTTGTCCCATTATCACGACTCCCCTCATTGGCGTCAGCAAGCAATGCCCGCCGGAACGCACCCGGCACGGTGGCCAGTTGATCTTCTCCGGTACGGTCACTAATATGGGGAATGTCACGCTGGACAATGTCTTCGTCGTCAACAACCAGCCCAGCAACAACACGCCGGTCATCGGCCCCATTAGCCTGGCGCCGGGGGGCTTCTTAAACTTCACCGGCAGTTACACCGCTCCGCTGGTTTGTTGCGA
>DAIRTX010000165.1:0-3394 GCA_036803685.1 Verrucomicrobiota bacterium
TGGCGGCTGGAAGCCGCCATCACTGGCACGCTGGGAAGCGTGCCGCTACACCGTGACGGCAGGCATCCTGCCTGCCAGTCAGCGCGGCTTCCAGCCGCAGCACGTTCGACCACCCAAAAACCCGTAAAATTTCGTGCGGTCATTCGGCAATCCGGGCGGCTGCGGGCAGCGATTGCGGAAGGATTCGCAAATCGTATATCGTAAATCGTAAATTCAGCCAGGCCCTGGTTGCCGCGAATCATTCATCAATTACTGGCCGATGGCGCGAGGTTGCGGCATAATGCTGATGGCCATGGATTTGATGAATCAAAGATTTCTGTGGGCATCGTGCATTTGGGGCGCGATTGCCAGCGGTTATCTGATTTACGGCTGGCGCCAGCGGGCCACGATACCGTTTGTCGGCGGCGTGGCGATGACTGCCGCATCCTTTTTAATCAGCAGCGCGTTACTGATGTCGCTGGCTTGTATCGCGCTGATGTTCGCGGTTCACTGGCTGTTGAAACAGGGGTATTGATTCGTCCAGGCAGATGAAAATCGTCAACGTTTTCCGCACCGGCTTCGTTCTCGCGCTGCTGGCGCTTGGTTCCTGCACCTTGGGACCCCGTCCATCCGCGACGCAGAATTTCCAGCCGGCCGCGCCGGAGCTTCAAACCGGCCGCCTGACGCTGCGAATTCCCGCGGCGGACGCGCGTTTCCGATATGAGGGCCGCTTTGATTTTTCCGATTCGAATGCGCCGATGGTCGTCTGGCAGACCAGCCGGATCAGCCTCGACTTCGAGGGTGACGCGGTCGGCCTGCTCTTCGATGACGCCAAGGGCCAGTGCTTTTTCAACGCGGAGGTGGACGGCTCGAACACGGTCGTCGAAGTCCGGGAAGGAAAACCGGTCACGCCCGCGACGCTCGCGGGCTTTGGCCCCGGGCGTCACCATCTGGTGCTTTTCAAGCGCAGTGAAGCAGACGCCGGCACGGTCCGTTTTCGCGGTGTCGGGCTGACCGGCGGCGCAAAGGCTTGGGCGCCGCCACTGCCGGCTTACCCGCTCAGAATGGAATTTTTTGGCGATTCGATCACCGTCGGCGCGTGCAATGAAGACGGCGACACCGACCAGTGGGACAATCGTCGCACACACAACGCCGCCCTCAGTTATGCCGCCCTGACGGCCAACACGTTCTCGGCCGATTATCGCAATATCGCCGTCAGCGGCATGGGCATTGTCACCGGCTGGGTCGCGCCGAAGGCCGGCGAGGTCTGGGACAAAACCTATCCCAACCCCGCATCGCGACGTGCGGACCTGACGCAATGGGTGCCACAAGTCGTCTTCGTGAATTTTGGCGAAAACGACGATTCCTATCCGAGAGCCCACGGACAACTGTTCCCCGAAGGTTACACCGACGGCTACATCGCACTCGTCCGCGCCATCCGTGCGGCGTATCCGGCTGCCCACGTCGTGCTTCTGCGTGGCGGCATGTTTGGCGGCGCGCAAAGCGAGCCCCTGCGCCAGGCCTGGGAATCCGCCGTGACGCAACTCGAAGCCACCGACCCGGCCATCAGCCACTTCGTTTTCACACACTGGACCCAAAACCATCCGCGCGTGGCCGACGACCGCGCCCTGGCCGATGAGTTGATTGCGTGGTTGAAGCAGCAGGATTTCATGCAGCCTTACCGGTAACCCGGCCGTGCTAAAGCGCCAGAAACAGATCCGTCCGGCTTGAGACCGGCGGCTGCCCACCACATGAAAAACCGGAAGCCGGTCGCCCGGTTTCCGGTCTTGAATCAGCGTGCTGCCGGCATCTTGCCGGCAGAACAAAATTGGAACCGCCAGCAAGATGCTGGCAGCACGTTTACCGCCCCTTCGGCAATGCGCTCGTGCCGGCATAGACGGCGTTCTTGCCGAGCAATTGCTCGATGCGCAGAAGCTGGTTGTACTTCGCCAGACGATCCGTGCGGCTCAACGAACCGGTTTTGATCTGGCCGCAATTCGTCGCCACGGCGATGTCGGCAATGGTCGCGTCCTCGGTCTCGCCGGAGCGATGCGAGATGACGGCGGTGTATTTGTTCGTTTGCGCCAGCGAAACGGCGTCGAGTGTCTCAGTGAGCGAACCAATCTGGTTCACCTTCACCAGAATCGAATTGGCCGTGCCGGTATCAATGCCCTTTTGCAGGAACTTCACGTTGGTCACGAACAAATCGTCGCCCACGAGCTGAACTTTGTCGCCGATTTTGTCGGTGAGTTTTTTCCACGTCGACCAGTCGCTTTCGCCGCAGCCGTCTTCAATGCTGACGATGGGATACTTGGCCACGAGTTTGGCGTAAAAACTTACGAGGTCATCGCCGCTGACGGTCTCGCCGGTACTCTTCTTGAAAGTATATTTGGCATTGCCGTCGTAAAACTCGGATGCGGCAGGATCGAGCGTCAAATAAATGTCCTTGCCCGGCTTGTAACCCGCGTCCTTGATGCCCTGAATAATGGTTTCCAAGGCTTCTTCCACGCTGCCGAGCTTGGGCGCGAACCCGCCTTCATCGCCGACGGCGGTGCTGAAGCCTTTCTTTTTCAAAACAGATTTCAGCGCATGAAACGTTTCCACAATCGCGCGCAGGCCTTCGCTGAACGTCGGCAGGCCGAGCGGCATGATCATGAATTCCTGAAAATCAATCGGCGCGTCCGAATGCGCGCCGCCGTTGATGACGTTGGCCATCGGCACGGGCAGGACTTTCGCGTTCGGCCCGCCGAGGTAACGGAACAACGGCTGGTTCAGCCCGGCGGCGGCGGCCTTGGCATTCGCGAGCGAAACGGCGAGAATGGCGTTCGCGCCGAGCTTGGACTTCGTTTCCGTGCCGTCGAGCTTGAGCATGGTGGCGTCCACGGTCAGTTGATCGAACGGGTCAAGGCCGATGAGCTTGGGTGCGATGACGTCGGTGACGTTCTTGACGGCCTTCTGCACGCCCTTGCCGAGAAAACGTTTCTTGTCGCCGTCGCGGAGTTCGATGGCTTCGTGTTCGCCGGTGCTCGCGCCGCTGGGCACCGCCGCGCGCCCGAACGCGCCGCAGCACAACGACACATCAACTTCCACCGTGGGGTTACCGCGCGAGTCGAGAATTTCGCGCGCCTGAATATCAACAATTTTGCTCATAATTTATTTTTAAATTTTCCAACTTCAAAATCCGAAACGGACATAATAAAAGTTGCGCGCGGCGAGTCAAGAAAGCGTTGCCGGCTGGCCGCGTTGCAATGGACAGTTCCACCTGCCGACGAAACGTCGGCGCTCCCGGGACCTGCAATCCGGCTTCACTCAAACCATGCCAGCTTTGACTTGTTGGTGAAGTAGAGCAGTCCCAGCAACCGCATCTCAACGGTGATCCCATAGAGGCTGATGAAAGTGCTGACGACCGTCGGCA
>DAIRTX010000166.1:0-3305 GCA_036803685.1 Verrucomicrobiota bacterium
TGGTGAGGATATTCGTGTTAAAAAATCCATCGCCGCTGCTGCTGAAATGATAATTGAAACGAAGCAAAACCGGCCTGCCCGCGTAATTGGACAGGGAAAGCGAGTGGGTTGCGAACAAAGTTTCTCCCGATCCGCCTGAACCAATCTGGCTGTAAAGATCGCGCCACGTCGTTCCGTTATCGGCGGACGCCTGCACTTTTGCAATCTGATTGGTGGTGGCATAACCGAGCCGGCTTTTGAACGTGACCGTCGTGTTGGTCGCCGGTAATAGTAATTCGTTCAACTGCAGGATTTGATCCGCCGGCGGCGACGGCATCGCCAGGTGAAATGAATGCGTGCCTGAAGCAACCGGAGAATTGGTAATGACAGAATAACCGGGTGTGGTCGTGGCCGTGAAGTTCACCAGCCCGCCTTCGGCGCCGTCAAAAAGATTTCCGTTGGTGTTTTGCGACGTCCGCCATTGGTAACCCGTCACGTTTGGATCCGGCACCGGCCTGCAAATGTAGGCGTTGCTCACGTTGACCGACGGTCGGTTTGTCCCGCTGATGATGGGTGGAAAAAAATCCGTGCCCGGCACTCCGGGATCGAACACGGTGTTGGTGTAGGAGAAGTTCTGCGAAATACCACTGCCGGTTATGAAGACATTGCTCACCGTGATGGAATAAAACGCGTCCGTTCCGTTAAATGGAAATATCGTGCTGGCGCTCGTTGGATCAAGAGTTGACGGATACCACACCAAAGTGTTTTCACCATAGCCGGTTTGATATGGCTGAATCGCCACGGCAATGCTCACACCATTGCTTTTCATGTTGACGGTTGCCAGATTGAAATTCGCATTTGACAAGGCAAACGACCATTGCGGATACACGACTTGATAAGGCACATAACCGGCCGGCGGCCACGAGACATAAGGCGTGCGCGTCGCCGGACGCGATCCCCAGTAATTGGCATCGAAAATCCAGGTGGCATTGGCCGCGTCAAAACTGTTTTGTTGCGGCACATCGCCCGAACCCATCACCTGCGTTTGCGGATACAAAATCCAGCGGCGATGGCCGGCTTCATAATTACCCGCGCCGAAATCCCAGATGTAACCCGTGATCGCGTCCGGGCCGTCGTAGCCCAGCGCGAGATTTGAACTGGCCGCAGCATTGGTTCCATCCGAAGTGATGCAAGTCCACGTTGACCAATCTCCGACGTGTTGCAGTCTGCCATTCGACGACATGATCAGCGCGGCCTGCTGGTCTTTGGCGCTTTCCCCCGCATCAAACGTGACCGCCGCCGGCAACCCGGCCAGCGCGCGAAACCAGTTGATCCGTCGCAGCACGGCTTCCTGAAAGGCGGGCGAATTCGTTCCCGGTGTGCAACTCGAAATATTTGCCGTCGTGCCGATGGGCACGCCATCCGATGAAGTATAAACCGCGTTGTAAAACGAACGCACTTGTTCGCGCGAACTGGTGTCCACGTTGAAGCCGCCCGTGACGCTCAAGGGACGTGGCCCGCGGCCGGGCAATCCCGAAACATCCGTGGGCGCTTTCGGCGCATCACCGAGCGTCGGTTCATCGGCGCGCAATGAATTTGACGCGCAAACGGCCATTGCCAGAAGGGCAACGAGACGAAGGATTTTTACCTTCTGCATAAAGACAAGCAACAGCAAATCATTTCTTACCCTTCAAAGTCGGGTCAAAACCGGCCACGCGCAAATTAAATCAACCTGCCAGTGCGTTTGCAGGTCAAAAATGTTCGGAATTCCCAAATATAACAAATAAAAAACCCATCTTCAACAAATGAAGATGGGGTAAAGTGGAAAATTTCAAAATCAGGGTGTTGCGTAATCGCGGCCGCCAGCCGGCACCTTGGTGCCGGAATTTGGATCAACATATGTGTGACTCGGAGAACTCGGAGTATAAGGCGGGCCAAACGTCGGTGGCGCCAGTGAAGGTGAATTAAACGTTGGTTGCGACAATTGAGCAAGCACCGAACTCACCGATGGAACATTTCCATTATAGCTGGCCAGGACTGTATTGATTGAATCTTTGAGTGTGGGGATGGCGGTGGAAACGGCGGTCAAAATTTCCCGCCCCGCGCCGGGAACCACTTCAGCCACTGCCGTTGCAACTTTTTGGTAGGCTCCTGGAACCACACGGCAAATGGCCTCGACAATCTGTCCAGCCTTGGTTGGCACAGCTACGGCTGCGGCGCGAGCGATGGTCGCTGCCTGATCCGGCACCAGGCTGACCGCTGTGGCCGCTGCAATCACCACCATCGCCGGCGACGATTGCGCAATGCTTCCAACAATCGCCGGGGCGGCTGCCGGATTCAAACCCACGGCCGCCTTGACCACGTCCATGGTTGTTTGCTTGAGATTTTTGGGGTCGGCCTGCGAAACCAGTCCGGCCGCCTTGGCCGGCAGTTCTGCGGCAGTTGCCGCGCTCAAAGATGCGAAGAACGGATTGGCACCGTTGTTTTCGCCCGCGCTCACCTTCACGGCCGTCGCCAGAACGATGGCGGCCAGGAAAGACATTGTATATTTTAGTGTTTTCATAATTTTAGGGGAGTTCATTGCAATTCAAATAACTGTTGAATTATTAGCGGACAATGACTTTCCTGTCAACAACAAATATTAAAAAAAATGGAATGATGCCTTTGACCAACCAAGGGGAGGGGGAAAGGCGCCTTTAACCGGAGCGCGGACGGTCTCCATCCGCAGGCCCCGCGGCAGATTAAGCTGGCCTTGGGTTTTCCCGCCCCCGTTCCCGTGACCGCCGGCGGCGAAACCGCGACGCTCACGCAAGGGCGCGAGTGTTTCGGCCAGCACGGTGGTCGACGCCATCTCCTCGAGCGACAGGGGCGTCTGCTGGCTCCAGTTCGAGCGCTCGTCGTGGGTGCCGGGCAGGTTGACCCCGCGGTCGACCTTGAGCAAGTCCTCGATCTGCACCATCACGAGCCCCGCCTCGGAGTCCGCCAATTGGGCGTGCACCGCACCCAGAACAGTTCCTGAATCCACGTCGTGAGCCAAGCCGAGCACCCGTACCAGGCGTTCGCGGTCGTGGCGGCGCTGTTGTCGCGCGTGCGTCGCCGATTCTTCGCTCAGGTGATCCACCTCGACGCGTTCGTCGAGGTCGGACTCGCTCCACCAGCCCAGAAACGTCGGCGTGTCGTGGGTGCCGAACGACGCCACCGCACCCGCGGGAACGGGCTCCAATGATTCGTGTCCGATGGCGAACTGGGCGACGTACGTACGGCGCAGACCATCGTGCGCCATGGCTTCGCGCAGGTCACCGTCCACCGCGCCCCAGTCCTCGCCC
>DAIRTX010000167.1:0-3293 GCA_036803685.1 Verrucomicrobiota bacterium
GACGCTGGCGGGCGTGCGGATGGCGAAACACAAAATGTGGTTTGATTCAAGCAAGGCCATCCGCGAACTCGGCCTGCCCCAGACCCCGCCGCAACAAGCCTTCGCCGATGCCGTCCGCTGGTTCCGGGCGAATGGTTATGTGAAAAAATAAATTGAAGCCGACGCCGTGCGAGCTTAAATTGGCCTCATGCGAACAATTTTTGTCAAACCAGAAACCGCGACGAACGAAGCGGCTGAAACTTTCCGGCCCAACCCTTTCACCGCCGCGCCCGCCGAAAACGGCAACGGCAACCGTGCGCTGGTGGACGCCCTCGTCAACTCGCGCATCTATCGCGATTACGAACGCGCGTTCGGCGACATCACCGGCCTGCCCGTCGCCCTCCAGCCGGTCGAGACGTGGCAACTGCCGCATCACGGCAAGCGCAATGAGAACGCCCTCTGCGCCTTGATGTCGCAGAAAAGCAGCGCGTGCGCGGCCTGTCTGCAAGTGCAGGAACGCCTGTGCCTGCAGGCCGCCATGGAACCCCATACCATCACCTGTCCCCTGGGTCTTTCCGACAGTGCGGTGCCGGTGCGCATGAGCGACCGCTTGATTGGCTTTCTCCAAATCGGACAGGTGTTCCGCAAAAAACCGACCGACGCGCAGTTTGAAAAAGTTGCCAGGCAGACGGACAAATGGGGGATCAAAACCGACCGTGCCGCCATTAAGCAGGCATTCTTTTCAGGCAAAGTAGTCACGCCCAAGGAACATGATTCGGCCATCAAACTCCTGAGTATTTTTGCGCAACATCTGGCCATGTTGAGCAACCAGGTTTTCATCCAGCGCGAAAACGCGGAGCCGCCGGTCATCGCCAAGGCGCGCGCCTACATCCACGAACATCAGACCGAGGAACTTTCCCTCGGCCAGGTCGCCAAGGCCGCGAACATGAGCAGTTATTACTTCTGCAAGACGTTCAAAAAAATTGTCGGCATCAATTTCACCGATTACGTCGCGCGCGTGCGGATTGAAAAATCCAAAAATCTTCTGCTCAACCCGAATTTGCGCGTGAGTGAAATCGCCTTTGAAGTCGGCTTCCAGTCGCTCACGCATTTCAACCGCGTATTCAAAAAAATCCTCGGCCAGTCGCCGACCGAATATCGCGCGCAACTGCTGGCACACTGACCGCGTGCATCCGTCCCCGGCTCCACCCAGATCATCGCGGGTCATTTTCGATTCCACGATTGGCATTGGCTTTGGGCAAGTGCATTCCCGTGCCGCTTTACAATCTGGTTTATCACGACGCCATTCTTATCTCGTATGGCGAAGCGCGGAACGGCGGTCAAAAAAATCTTTTGCTCGGAATGTTGTGCGGCGGCGTGCCCGAACTGCCCGTCACCAATGCCGGCGAAAAATCACTCGCGCTCATCAAGCAGATGGCCGCGCTACACAAACGAATTGCGCTTGTTGAAAATGACCAACCACGAATTTCTGAACGCCGCCCGCAAAAAGGAACGCTCCACCTTCGCCGACGGCACGACCGTGACGGTGGATGGGGATGAGAATTCAGTCGTCGTCAATCCGCCGTTGAAATAATCGCCTTTCATAAGGACCCCTCCGGAAACTGGGTAAAAAGTTTGGGATAGCTGAGCAAGCAATGGCAGAGGCCGGGCATGATGGTTAAGCTGCGAGCCATGAAAACTTACCCGTCGGCACAGACACTGGGATTTTTCGTGTGGTGCAACTGCTGGTTTGAACGAGCCGAGTTGACTCACGGCTAAATGTTACCGGGGGGGGCCGTCAGGTCTTGGTTGACTCACGATCCATGTTACCGAGGACAGTGAAGAAGTTCTTGAGTTTTCGTTCAATGTTTTTCTTCAACTCGAACGGATCCAACCGCACATGTTCCTTCCGCAGCCTGGTCTTGGTGGCTTCATCAATGTCGGGGCTTTTCAGCAACCGTTGATACGGTGTCTGCGGCGTCGGCCCGTAAATTCTGACCGTTTTGCTCCCGCGTTTGTCCCGCTTCAGGAGTTTGAAGGTCGGCTTGAAGTGATGGGTGAACTGGCGCCACTCCTGGGCGTAGAGGTCGTTCATCAGCGCCACCAGTTCAGGCTGCTCGAACCGTTCGTGCCCGAAGTGTTGGCGCACCTGCGTCCAGTTTTTCTGTTCACAGTGGGCGTTGTCGTTCTTGCGGTAAGCCCGGCTGCGGGTGAAGGGCACGGTCATCTTCCGTCCGGTCATATGCTCACCCCCTCAAGGTAGTGCGCCAGTGCGCTCGCCCGCTTCGCCGGCTCCACCCGGCGATGGTCACGCTCCCCACTGGTCTTGCGGCACTCCCGACACAACCAGCGTTGCCGCCCGTGCCGGCTGCAGCCATTTTTTACCACCGCTTCGCTGCCGCAATGTTGGCACTTCTTGCCCAACTCTTAACAGAGCTTCCAAGCAAAATCAATACCTATTGAGCAATCCCGGAAAAGGCAACTTCCGAGACTAAAAAGGGAACTTTGACGGCTGGCTTAGGAACTTTGTTCTCTGACTTAACTAAGTCGGAGCCTGACTTAAAAACTTCCTTGACCGACTTAACTAAGTCCATGACCGACTTGGGAACTTTGTTGCCTGACTTAATTAAGTCGGAGGCGAACTTACCCAAGTCAGAAGCGGACTTGGGAACTTTAACAACGGACTTAACTGCTTCCATGACGGAAAAAGGAACTTCCCCGGCGGTTTTAGCCGGGTTCGCCACCGGGTTTTGGGCTTCAAACCAGGACTTGCACAGCGGCGTGATGGCGCAAGCTGGCGGCTTCGCGGAAAAGCCCAATTCCCATCCTGACTTGATGGCATTATATCATCGTATCCAGATACGTTGATTTATTATTTGCATCAGCGCGGGCTTTTCGTTAAGGTGTCCACAGTTATTTTGTTGTCACGCTATGCCAAATTTTGAACTTCTTCAACGCGCCCTCCGCGAACGCATCGTCATCCTTGACGGTGCGATGGGGACGACCATCCGCAGTTACGGGCTGGGAGAGGCGGAGATTCGCGGCGAGCGGTTTAAAGATTCCAAGAAGGATCTCAAGAACAACGGCGATCTTTACTCGCTCACCCAGCCCGGCACGATTTGCGACATTCATCGGCGCTTCCTCGAAGCCGGCGCGGACATCATCGAGACGAACACGTTTTCCGCGACGAGCATCGGCCAGAGCGAATTTTTCGTGGACGATCCGCGCGAACGCGGCGGGCGCAAAGATCCGGCGTTTTATCAAGGCGTCATCGAAAACAAATTCCTCAACGACCTTGCCTGGGAAATCAATGA
>DAIRTX010000168.1:0-3274 GCA_036803685.1 Verrucomicrobiota bacterium
CAGCGTCCGCCCTACCACAAAATCGGTAGGGCTGCGCTGCCGCGCAGCCTTCAAACCAAAGAAGAACGATAGGGCGGAGTTGCCCCGACATTGGATGTCGGGGTGCCCGCGCAGCCTAAAAAACGAGAAAGTTGCATTCAGACATTAAAACCGTATGCTAAAGGCATGGAAACAACCGCTTACCGTTATCTGGTGAAGCTGCCTGGAGTCTGCGGCGGCCATACGATTGTCGCCGACACGCGCATTGGGGTCCATGATGTAATGGGGTTGATCCTCAACGGCGCTTCCCTTGAGAGTGTGCAGCGCAGTTTCCCTGACCTGACGAAGGCGCAAATCTACGAATGCCTTGCCTACTACGAAGACCATCGCACGGAAATTGACGCGCTGGTGACAGAACAAATGAGCGAGACTTTGTAATGAAGTTCTTGCTCGACCACGATGTGCCGGATGAGGTGGAGCAATTGGTCCGATATTGGAAGCACGAGGTGTGAAGACTGCGCGAGGTTCTGCCGGCCACGACGGCGGATCATGTCATCTTCGAGTTTGCACAGCGGGAGCGGCAAATCATCATCAGTTGCAATCGGGATCATTTTTTGAACCTGGCGCGGGAAGCCGTCTTAAAGGAACAACCTTTTGCAGGCTTGATTATTCTCATACGCCGGCGAACCCGGCAGTCGGAATGTGCCCATCTGTTGTCCCTTCTGCGTCGGGCGGGAGAATCCGGCGTGAGTGGAAATATCAATCTGGCATGATTTCACGCGAGAGTTTGGTCTGGTTTCTCCCGAGCTGACGACGCTTGCCTTGGCCGGTCTGGCCGGACTGTTGCGGCCACCCTCTCCCCGCCCAAGCGGGGAGAGGGACGGGGTGAGGGGCGTTTAGTTTCGATCCGATTAACGTTGTGATTTGGGCGGCCTGTCATTGTTGTTGTTCCGTCGGCGCAAATAATCAGTTTGTTTTCATCCAAGCCCCGGAGCCATCCGGGGCTTTTTTATTGCCCATATTCAGTATTCGGTAGGGCGGAACTGCCGCTCCGCTGGCGGCGCAGCAGCGTCCGCCCTACCATAACCAAAATCCCGGTAGGGCGGAACTGCCGTTCGCCAGCGGCGGGGCACCGCCGCCCTACCAAATTGGTAGGGCTGCGCTGCCGCGCAGCCAAATCGGTAGGGCGGAATACCGCCGCCTTGCCACCAACGGAAAGTGGAAAGTGGAAAGTGTCTTGACTTCAGAGATTAAGGAATTAGGTTCGATACATGAAATACACAGAGCGCATCACCTTTGACCCGGAACAATGCGGTGGCCGGCCTTGCATCCGCCACTATCGCATTCGCGTGAAGGACGTTCTGGACATGCTGGCTGCGGGAGTGAGCGAGCAGGAAATTCTGGAGGACTATTCTTTTTTGGAGCCGGAGGACATCCGCGCCTGTCTGGAATTTGCCGCCGGGCAGGTGAATCATCCCGTGCTGGTCAGCGCCTGAACGTGTGCGCTTTCTCGTTGACACGCAACTTCCCCAAGCTCTCGCCGGTTGGTTGCGTGAGCATGGTCACGAAGCCGAACACGTGCTGAAAATCGGTCTGGCCCAGGGCAAGGATATGCCCATTTGGCGCCATGCGCAGGAACATGGGCGGTGATAATGACCAAGGACGAAGACTTTGCGGAATGGGTTCTTCGCGGTCGTCCCGGCCCGGCGGTGGTCTGGTTGCGCATTGGCAATTGCTCCAATCGCGCATTGCGCGTCTGGCTTGATCCGATGCTGCCCGCCATCGTGCGCCAGCTTGAACAAAGCGATCGCCTTATCGAGGCGCGTTAATTTTTCACGCTTTGCCGGGCCGGTTCCAGAACCCGGGACATTGGCGCTGCCGGGTTTGGGCGGCCTGTCACTCTTGTTGCTCTGCCGTCGTAAATAATCAGTTTGTTTTCATCCAAGCCCCGGAGCCATCCGGGGCTTTTTTATTAATGCCGTATCTCGTTCCGTAGCAGCCGACGTCAGTCGGCTCAAACTCTCCTGTTGGGCGCATCTTGCGGGCGCGTGCGAGGTCGTGAAAAGAGAAAGTGAAAAGAGAAAGTTGCATTCCAGTCATTTCAGCGATAATATCCCAGTGTAAACCAAACAAACTTATGAGTTTCACTGGAACAGTTGAAGGCGGTGTCGTCAAACTGCCGCCGGAAGCAAGCTGGGCCGACGGCACAAAAGTCCGGGTCGAACCACTCGAATTGCAGGCAAAACGGCACCAGTTTGCTTCGGCAGATTTGATTGGCAGTGTGGACGGCGATGGCATCCCTGCGACCAATGAACGGGTGAGAAAGGTGATGGGAGGATGCCGGCGGTAGCGGACACCGGCTTGCTCAAAGCGCTTTTGGATCGCAACGACCCATATCATCCGTGGGCGGTTGAAGTGTTCCCGAAACATGCGCCGTGGGCAACGTGCGAAGCCGTGCTGACAGAGGCGGCGCACTTAACCGGCGCGCCGAGAAAGGTGATGGAGTTGGTGGCGCGTGGTGATTTACAGGTGCGGTTCGCGGCGGAATCTGAAGCGGAGCGACTGCTGGAATTGCTCGGCAAATATCAGGATTGCAAGATGGACCTGGCGGATGCCTGCCTGGTGCGCATGACAGAACTCGATCGTGCCGCCGTGGTCTTCACTTTGGATCGCGGAGATTTTACGGTTTACCGCAAACACGGCAGCCAGCCCGTGCCCTGTGTCTTCCCGGTCGAAATTTGAAAACCCAGCCGCAGCCCGGATTTGGAGCGCGCAGACATGTTGCCGGTTCCAAATCACGCTGGTTTTTTTGGGTGGACGGGCGTGTTCCGTCGGCGCAAATAATCAGTTTGTTTTCATCATAGTCCCGGAGCCATCCGGGGCTTTTTTATTGCCCATATTCAGTATTCGGTAGGGCGGAGCTGCCGCTCCGCCAAAATTGGTAGGGCGGAGTTGCCGCTCCGCCAGCGGCGGGGCACCGCCGCCCTACCATAAATCGGTAGGGCTGTGTTGCCGCACAGCCTTCAAATCAAACCAAAATCCCGGTAGGGCGGAAGCTGCCGCTCCGCCAAATCCCGGTAGGGCGGAAGCTGCCGCTCCGCCAAATCCCGGTAGGTCGGAAGCTGCCGCTCCGCCAAAATCGGTAGGGCGGAGTTGCCGCTCCGCTGGCGGCGCAGCAGCGTCCGCCCTACCATAAAATCGGTAGGGCTGCGCTGCCGCCCTACCACAAACCCTCCTGTTAAAACCGTCTCAATCAACTTGCTTAGAGGCCGGGAGAATGACAAATTAAAGCAGA
>DAIRTX010000169.1:0-3267 GCA_036803685.1 Verrucomicrobiota bacterium
AAACGGCGCGTTCGACGTGCAAGGATTGCGTCACATTCCCGGTTCAGTGCTGGTGCGCCGGCTCGGCGCGTTGAACGAATCGCAAATGGAAACAATCCTTCGGGCAATTAAAGTCTGGCTGGAAATTCCCTGAAATTTTCAAAGGCAACAGTCATAAATCTTCCGGTTCAAGACCGGTGCGTTTGGCAATGCGCGACAACATTTTCGGCCCGATCTCTTCGCCATCGTGAAATGCGAAAACGAAATCCGGCCAGCCTTCCCGTGCGAGAATCCGATGTGAAGTGCCGCGTTGCCGTTTGATTGTCCAGCCGATGCCAAGCAAGGCGGCGAGGACGCGCCGTGATTTGCAAGAACCCCAATGGCTCATGCGATGGAAAACAGTTCTTCACCCGCAGGCACAGGCTCGCCGTGTTCCAGACGGTCGGCCAGCACGCGCAACGCGAGCGCTTTGACCTTGGCCAAGGCATCGTCGCGCGTTTTGCCGTAAGTCATACAGCCCGGCAAATCCGCGACGTCGGCGAGCCACCGGCCATCCACTTCGCGCTCAACCTCGATTTTCAGGTTCATGCCAAGAAACTAAACCAAACGACTACGGCTGTCGAATGGGAAATTGCGGAATGTGCGTAACAGCCAGCAAGCTGAAGCCTCAATCCTTGACTTAAACATATCAAAATTTACCATTCAATTCATGGGGCAATTTATTGATCTGACAAATAAAAAATTTGGGCGCTTTTTTGTTATTGGTCCTCATACCAGTAAGCAAAGAAAGATATTCTGGTTGTGCAAATGCGATTGTGGCGTCGAAAAATGGGTTGAGGGTCAAAGTTCACGTTGGCACTCTAATCTTTGGAACGACCTCCCGCAAGCGGCTTGACGCGGCTAAACCCGCAACAGCTGCCCCCGCCGATGTGATACCGCCGGAACAACGCCCTCTGCGCACTGGGGAAATCGTTGGTCACCGAAATCAAAACCGGCGGCACGGATTTCACAAATTGACACGAATTGATTTCTGTTTGTGGTAGGGCCGTGCTGCTGCGCGGCCAAATTCCGCTGGCTGCCGAAGACTGACGGGTGCAATATCGTGGCATGGCGCGTCGGAAGAAATTGTCTCCTGCGGAAATGCGGAAATATATCCACGCCTTGCGCGGCAGCCTCAAACGAAAGCCCGGCGACAAGCCATTCGCGGAGGAGTGGGCGGAATACAAGCGCACCGAGAGGGAATTGGAGGAACGAAAATTTCAGCGGCTCGCCGCTTTGGGCAAAAAATCCGCTGCTTAGGTACAAAGCAAAATCGTGACGCGAATTGCGCGAATTCAATTCATGTTAGCCACAAAGAGGCACAAGGAACGCAAATGTGTAGCGCGGGCGACTCGCCGGACACAGTGCTTAGTTTCTGACTCTCCTTCGTGAAGGATTCAACTTCTTCTGTTTTGCTTCCTTCTTCGTGAGGACAATTGGAATTTCTCTGGATGCCTGGGCCTTCCGAAAGTGTTTGTTCATCCAAACAACTTCGGTTCTTTTGTGAATTTGCCCGGATGAATCTCTGGTCGTTGCCTCGATGGTTCTGTGACTCCAACCGTTTTGCCGAGTCAGCAAACTTTTGTATAAATCGTTCGCATACCCGCTAATGAAAATCATGCAATGGGCGCGATTCGCCAGCTTCAGAAGCGCACGATGAAATTCAGGATTGTTTTCATCGTGAGTGTAGCCGTTCGTTCGGTCTGTCAAATAAGGCGGGTCCAAATAAACGAGTGTGGCTGGCCGATGCAGATATTGTTTTAACAATTCTTTGGCATCTTTGTTCTCGACCCGAACACTACGCAATCGTTCAACGACTTTTGAAATTCTCTCGGGCAAATTATACCAGCGATTTACCCGCGCGTCGCGTCCATCGCGGGTGTAAGAATCAGAATACGAAAATCCGCCGCGTTCTTCTCCAAAAACACCGTTGATAGCCATCATGGAAGAAACCAAAAAGCGTCGCGCCCGTTCGAGGTCGCTCGGCTTTGATTGCGGGATTCTTGCGCGGTGCAATTCTTCGCGGGCATACGGCGTCAGGGCAATGAGCCGACAAAGTCGCTTTTCATTTTTTCGCAGTTGCACAAAAAAATTTACGATTTCCTTGTCGAGATCATTGATGACTTCGATGGGCGCGGGCAACTTGGCCAAAGTGAGCGCGGCAGAGCCGCAAAACATTTCGACCCAAGCGTTATGCGGGGGAAGCTGGCTACAGAGTTCGACTGCGAGGCGCTTCTACTGGCTTCACATAAATGAATTCCTCGGCCATTTTGAAAGCGTGGAAGGGAAGTTTGAAGTCTTGATGGATTCAGAAAGGCGGCGGCTATTCGGCGGCATTCGCAACCTTTTTTTGGAGTTAGAATTTCTCGACCACGATTTAGACAAGCCACGATATTGGATTTCTCCTCAATACCTCGCGGCATTTATTGACGCGAAAAGCATTTCATCCACGAGTCCGCTCGAACTTCAAGACGTTCTTCGTGCTCGCGAAAAGCTGGGCCACGAAGCAGAGCTTGAAGTTTTGAAATTCGAGTCGGCAAGACTGCGAGATTGTCCCGGCTTGGCGAAACGAATTAAACACGTCGCGTCTGAAAACGTCGGTGTTGGCTACGATATTTTGAGTTTCACCAAAAAGGCAAACCCTGGCGGCTTTTCTGACAGGCTAATTGAAGTGAAGGCTGTGTCTTCGATTGACTTCAAGTTTTATTGGTCGAGAAACGAAATTGAAACCGCACGAGTTCACGGCCCAAACTATTTTCTCTATCTTGTTCCTGTTTCCAAAAACGGCTTCGACATGCAGAAGCTCAAGATTATCCAAAATCCATTCAAGAAAGTTTATTTGGATTGCGAATCGTGGCTTCGTCAGGAGGAGCTGGTTTCTTTATGGCCCAAAGTAGCGGGATAGGCTTGAAGCACTGTCCTTCGTTTTGCGTTCCTTTGCGGCGAATGAAAGTTGTGGTTTTGGATCTTTTCGGCGGGCAGCCGGAAAGGGCAGGCGAGACGCACTGCGCTACCCCTTCGTGTGTTTCGTATATTTCGTGGTTAACTACTGCGCGAAAAACTTCTGAATCTCCTTCACCACCTCCACGAACCGGTCCACCTCAGCTTTCGTGTTGTAAAAATAAAAGCTGGCGCGGGCGGTGGATTCCACCCCGAGTTTGTGCATGAGCGGTTGGGTGCAATGATGGCCGCCACGCAACGCCACGCCCGCCTGGTCGGCCAGCGTCACCACGTCGTGCGCGTGAACGT
>DAIRTX010000170.1:0-3203 GCA_036803685.1 Verrucomicrobiota bacterium
TTGTCGAACTGATGCACGCGAATCATGCCGCGCGTGCCGACGCCCGCCGCGCCCGCCTCGCCGCGAAAACACGGCGTGTAGGCGCAGTAATAAATCGGCAACTGGCTTTCCTTGAGGATTTCCTCGCGATGAATGTTCGCCACCGGCACCTCGGCCGTGGGAACCAAAAAGTGTTTTCCCAAAGTGGTTGTATCGAGTCCTTCCTGAATCGCGTATGCCTGATCAACAAGTTTGGGGAACTGGGCCGATCCGACCATGCAATCCCGGTTGACGATGAACGGCGGCGACACTTCCGTGTAACCGTGCTCGTGAACGTGCAGGTCGAGCAGAAACTGAATCAGCGCCCGTTCCAGCCGCGCGCCCCAGTTCGTGTAAAGCAAAAAGCCGCTGCCGGAAAGTTTTGTCGCCCGCGCAAAATCCACCAGTTTCAAACTCTCGCAAAGCTCGACGTGAGACTTCGGTTTGAAGGCGAAAGCCGCCTTCTCACCATGAACACGAACCACCGGATTGTCCTCCACTGTTTTGCCGATCTTCACCGATTCATGCGGCAGATTCGGCAGACGCAGCATTAATTGATCTCGCGCCGCCTCGACTTCCAACGCCTGCTTGTCCAGCGCGGCGATACGGTCACCCAACTCGCGCATCTCCCCCTTCTTCGCCTCGGCCTCGGCGGTTTTCTTCTGTCCCATCAGTGCGCCGATTTCCTTCGACGCCCGATTTCGTTGGGCTTTGAGCGTCTCGACCTCCGCGAGCAACTTCCGCCGCTGCTCGTCGAGCTTGAGCAACTCGTCAATGCAAGCTTCATCCCCTGCCCCGCGCGTGGCAAGGCGCTGGCGGACAAAGTCCGGCTTTTCACGAATCAATTTAATGTCGAGCACCGGGCCATTATAGAAATTCGACCGTCGGCGGCAAGGTGGAAGGGGGCGTATCTTGACACTGCCCCGAGATTTTCTCCCTCTCCCACGACGCAGGAGTGGGAGAGGGTCGGGGAGAGGGCAATCCGTTGAGGTCGAGCGACGCGTCCAGCTTGGTCGAAATACTCCTCCTCTCCCCGGCCCTCTCCTCCATTCCATGGAGGAGAGGGAGTTCTAGGGCGGGCGCTCCGGGGGCAGTGCGCGGATGCGCCCGGTGGAAGGCTGCCGGCAAACCCGCAGTTGAAAATGCGGGCGGGTTGGTTGAACATCAAAGCCAATGAAGTTGCCGGGAAAACCAAATCGCCTGTTCCGCACGCCGCCATTGACGCGCGTTCGCATCATCATCGCACTGGCCATCGCCGTGATCGCGGACGGACTGCAATTTCTCCTCGGCCCATTCGGCTGGGCGTTCGTTGACCAGGCCATTGATGTGCTGGCGATGGGGTTGACGAGTTGGGCTGTCGGTTTTCATTGGCTGTTCCTGCCCACGTTCATCGTCGAATTCATTCCGTTGACAGACATGTTGCCGACGTGGACGGCCTGCACGATTGCGGTGATGGCGTTGCGCAAGCGCGAACAACGCGCCATTCCGCCGCCCCAGCCGATCGTCGAAATCTGATTGAAAATCGCGTTCTTTCAGCGCACATTGGCGTCATGCAATCAGTTTTTACCGGGCCGGTTTACGTGGTGCGCGACAACATTGACACCGACCAGATCATCCCCGCGCAGTATTTGACGCTGGTACCGACGATTCCCGACGAATACAAGAAACTCGGCAGCCACGCGCTCGCCGGCCTGCCCGAATCGCTCTACCCGGCGCGCTACGTCAAGGATGGCCAGCTTGACAGCAAATATCCGATTGTCGTTGCCGGAAAAAATTTCGGCTGCGGCAGTTCGCGTGAGCACGCGCCGATTGCCCTGGGTTCGGCGGGTTGCAAAATTGTTTTGGCCGAGAGTTTCGCGCGCATTTTCTTCCGCAACTCCGTCGCGACCGGCGAACTTTATCCCTGCGAAATCACCGAACGCCTTTGCGATACGCTGAAAAATGGCGATGTGGTCACCGTTGATCTCGATGCGGCCACGGTCACCGTCAAGACGACCGGCAAGGTGTTCAAATTCAAACCCCTCGGCGACGTCCGCCCGGTCGTGGACGCCGGCGGCTTGTTCAATTACGCGCGGAAAAGCGGCATGATTCCGGCGCAAAAATAATTTTGAATCATGGGCAAAGTCCGGCGCGGCGGTTATGTTTTTATGTAGTGGATGGGCGACCACAAGCCGCGTCACATTCATGTGCTCGACAAAAATGGCAGGCTGATCACCCGCGTGGATTTGGAAACCATGCAACCGATGGACATTCCGAAAATTGAGCGTAAAGTTTTGGAGTTGATACGTGAATTGAAACGCGAAGGCCGACTATGAAAACCGCCATCCAAAATGCCAAAGTGCCGTTCGGGAAAGGAAAATTCTCGAAGGTGAAAAACGTCCGCTTCTTGAGCTGGGAAGACGCCTTTGACGTGGAATTCGCCGACGGCCTTTGCATCCTTGAACCGCACGCCACCATCCGCAAGGCCAATAAAATTTCACCCAAGGCCAGATTCGACCATTTGGAAATTGACGACTGGTGCCAGGCCGGTTTTTACGTTCATTACGACAACGGCCAGACGGCCGAAGTCTCGTGGTCTTTCATCCGTGAACTGCCGCCAAAGAAATAAATTCGAATCGCTCGGCGGCGTCCGCCCGGTCGTGGACGCCGGCGGCCTGTTCAATTACGCGCGGAAAACGGGAATGATTGCGAAGTAAGATTCTTTTCAGAGGCCGGCCAATCCCGGCGATAAAGCGCTTTGCCATATCCCGAAGGGATTAAATCCGGATTCCGAAATGGGATGGCGAATTCTCTGTAGCGCAGGTTTCCAAACCTGCTGTATCGCCGGCTTCCCAGCCGGCAGAGCATTCGCCATTCGCGGGGTATGAAACAATTCCATCCGTCGCGGGTTTGGAAACCCGCGATACAGCAGGCTGGGAAGCCTGCGCCACGGTCGTTTGCCCGATCCTCCCCATTCCTGTTTCGGAGAGCACCACCGCCCAACCGTAGGAGACGACGTGAGGAGGCTCTAACTGAAAACCGGCAAATCAGATTTGAAATGAGTCTCGTCACCTCGACTCCTACAACCGAATGACTGATGGCCGTCTGCAAAGACTGGCCCGCCGCACTGAGCCCGGACGGGTCTGGGGAATGGCAGAGACTTTTTCCGGGGACTCCGCTTTTAACTCCACTCAGGAAATTGAGTG
>DAIRTX010000171.1:0-2985 GCA_036803685.1 Verrucomicrobiota bacterium
CATGGCCCGGCCAGCCTTCACGCTGCCGCCGGCGGCGATGTCAAACCTCCTTATAGTTTTAGCTCGGGACGCGCCCAGTCCAGCAGCTATGGGGCGCGGCTGGCCTTGACGCCCGCCCATTCGGTAGAAACCGTCTGTTTTACGTGTCATGCGGATGTGCGCGGCCAGTTCAATCTGCCCAGCCATCATCCCGTGCCCGAAGGCCGGATGACTTGCATCCAATGCCATCCGCCGCACAAAGGCATCGCCCATGTCGGCGGCAGCACGCAACTGCTGGCGCAGGAGGAGAACTGCCTCCAATGCCATCCTTCCCAGCAGGGGCCGTTTGTGTTTGAGCACGAAGCCTTGCGCGGAGGCTGCACCACCTGCCATTCGCCGCATGGCACCATCAACGCCAGGATGCTCACCGAACGGAATGCCAACCTGTGCCTGAAATGCCATTTTCAGCAGGTCAAGAATGGTTCCGCCATCCTGATCGGCGGAGTAGATCACACCGCCCGCGTGACCCAGGGCAGTTGCTGGAGCGCCGGCTGTCACGAAGCCGTCCATGGTTCGCGGGTGAACCCGTCCTTAAGATTTTAACCAACGCCACGGAAGCCAATGAAAAAACAATCTCGCAAATCAAAAAAACTTTCCGCCCTGCGCCGGAAAGCCGGTTATGTCGTGGGCGCGTCACTCCTCGCCGCCGGTGTGTCGGCGCCGGCGGCCGACGCGGTCAAGCCGGAGCAGATGTATGAAGGCGGCACGAATGCTTATGCCAACTGGATCGAACTTTCCGCCGGCGGAATGATTAGCGATGGCAACACGGCCCAGGCCCAGCAGCGGACGCGCCTCAACAGCGGCGCGTTCGGCGGCATTGAGGATTTGCATTACCAGACGGAAATCGCCAAGAAGACCACGCTCAAGCTGGATGGGCGCGGCATTTACGACGATCATGATTACAAGATCGGCCTCGGCGTGGAACGCGAGGGTTTGGGTTTCATCCGTTTCAACTTTGAAAATTTCCGCACCTGGGATTCCGGCAACGGCGGCTATTCCCCGGTGAATGGAGTTGCTTATCCGAATTCGGGCGATGCGCTGGCGCTGGATCGCGGACAGATTTCGTTGGAAGCCGGGTATAACAAGGCAGGTCAGCCCAAGGTCACCTTCAAATATACCCACCGTTATCGCGATGGCGAAAAAGGCACAACGATCTGGGGGCCGATTCATGATCCCACATTGAGCGTGTTCCGGTTGTTCCCCGGCATTTACGACATTGATGAAAAGTCGGATGCCTTCCAGCTTGATGTGGCGCATCACATCAAAAAAGTGGATGTCGGCTTGGGCGTCCGTTTCGAGACGGGCGAAATCAACAACGCCTACAAGCGGACTTCCTGGGCGGGAGAATCCGTCCAGCAGAAGGATACCGACCGGCAGGGAACCTCCTACGATATGTTGAGCGTCCATGCCTTCGCGGAATCCTGGATCAAGCCGAACCAGTTTCTTTCCGCCGGTTTCATGTTCGCCAATCTGGACGACACGTTCACTGGCAGCCAGATTTACGGGGATGATTTTGACGTCATCTACACGCCGGGATTATTTCCGCTGGGCTATTACGACCTCAATGGCGGTTCCCACAAAAACGAGTATGTGGCGAACCTCAACTGGATGTATTTGCCGACGAAAAATTTCACCATCACCCCGTCGTTGCGCGTGCAAAAGGAAGACTGGAATGCCAACTCGACTGGCACCGGCACGCTGGATAATTTTTCACCGGAAGCGTTCAATTCCAACAGCAGCCGCGATTCGCTGGATGTGCGCGGACGGTTGGACGCCCGTTACATCGGCGTGACCAACTGGGTTTTCAGCGCCAGCGGCGAATGGACCGAGGGGCAGGGGAACCTAAACATCAACGGCGGCTTGAGCCAGATCAACCACATCGGTCCTGACACGGTGACGAATTGCATGGACGACTCGCGCTTCTTCCAAAAATATGCCGTGAGCGCCCGGTGGTATCCGGTCAAGCAGGCCAGCGTGGACGTGGGCGGCTATTACAAAATCAACCAATACGATTACGCCAATACGCAGGACAGCACGCCCAATGATTTGAGCACCGGCAATGCCTATCCCGGTTTTCTGGTCTATCAGGGATTTCAAACTTGGGACGGCAACGCGCGTCTGACCCTTCATCCATTAAGCAAAATCACGCTGGTCAGCCGTTACGAATACCAGTTCTCCACCATCGCCACGCGCCCCGACGCGGCGTCGGGTCTGGGTGAAGTGGATTCTTCGCAGATGCACAGCCACATTTTGGGCCAGAACTTAAGCTGGACGCCCTTGAACTGGCTCTGCCTGCAGGCCGGGGCCAACTACGTCATCAGCGAAACCAAGACGCCCGCCTCCGATTACACGCAGGCCATTCTCAATTCGCAGAACAATTACTGGACCGTCAACTTCAACGCCGGCTTTGTGCTGGACGACAAGACGGACTTGAACGTCGGCTATTTTTATTATCGCGCCGCCGACGGCCAGAACGCTGTCGTCAATGGCCTGCCGCTCGGCACCGACGCCGAGGAACACAGCATCAACGCCACCCTCACCCGGCGGCTGACCAAGAACCTGCGGTTGAACCTGAAATACGCCTTCACCCACTACGAGGATTTTGCCTCGGCGGGCAATTACAACTTCAACGCCCACGTTATTTTCTCCAGCCTCCAATATCGCTTTTAGCCTTCTTCGATCAGGGCGTGCCTTCAAAATCAGATGGGGGGCACAGGCCTCCGGCCTGTGGTTTCGGGCGTCCCGCCCAAAACCGTTGTGAGATGTGCGACAGGTTTGATTTCTGCTGATAACCCGCAACGGACGACAGCGGACGAAATCTGGCGGAACGCCGGATTTGACGGGCGCGACGCCCGTGCCACCATTTTAAAAACACGCCTTCTGAACTGCGGGCCGTTTCGATCCGGCCATGGCTTCCGGGAGCGCGGGGGTTTGCTTTCATGAAAA
>DAIRTX010000172.1:0-2888 GCA_036803685.1 Verrucomicrobiota bacterium
ATGGCGACGCGCAGTTACAAATGAACCTCACCCTCAAAATCTGGCGGCAGAAGAACGCGGCGTCACCCGGATGCTTCGAGACGCACGAGGCCCGCGACGTCAGCCCGGACATGTCGTTCCTCGAAATGCTCGACGTGGTCAACGAGCGCCTCATCGCCGGGGGCCAGGAACCGTTTGTGTTCGACAGCGATTGCCGCGAAGGCATCTGCGGCACGTGCTCATTGGTCATCAACGGCATCCCGCATGGCAGTCGCAAAGGCACGACCGTCTGCCAGCTTCACCTGCGGTATTTCAAGGACGGCCAGACCGTCACCATCGAACCCTGGCGCGCGCGGGCGTTCCCGATTGTGAAAGACCTGATCGTGGATCGCGCCGCGTTCGATCGCATTATGCAGGCCGGCGGTTTCATTTCGGTGAACACCGGCAATGCGCCCGAAGCCAACGCGATGCCGGTGTCAAAGGAAATTGCCGACCTCGCGATGGATGCGGCGGCGTGCATCGGCTGCGGCGCGTGCGTGGCCGTGTGCAAAAACGCCAGCGCCATGCTGTTCGTCGCGGCGAAGGTTTCCCACCTCAATTACCTCCCGCAGGGCAAGGCCGAGAAAGACCGCCGGGTCAAAAACATGGTGGCGCAGATGGACAAGGAAGGGTTTGGCAATTGCACCGTCACCGGATCGTGCGAAGCCGTCTGCCCGAAGGAAATCAGCCTCGACTTCATTGCCAAGATGAACCGCGACTACGCTGTGGCCCTGGTCAAGGGTGAACTCAAAAAGAGCGCTGACGGTGGAGTGGGTTAGGAAAAATCTTCGACGGCCCGTTCTGCCCCGAATGCATTACCATCACCGATAACGCCATCATCCCGCTCAAGGAACGCGTCGTGGACAAATACTACGACCCGTTCGGCTGGCTGTGGAAGAAATTGCGGCCCAAGGTCTGAAAGCCAACGCCTAGACCGCGAAGCCTTCCCGCTCGGCTTCCATCGTTGCCACCAGGTCCTTTTCAGCCAACACCCAATTTTCCAGTGTCAACGGATGATCCGGCAGTTTGTCGCGATACAGGCAATACGCATGTTCGCGCACCATGCTTTTGGTGACACCCGGAGTGAATGGGCTGGGCTGTTCCATGATTTTTGCTGTTTGGCTTTTTGTTTTCACAGGCAACTCCTCACCTCTGGTTCAACATAAGCCTCCCTGCCGGTTCTGCAAGTGGGCGCGCGCGAAGGTCAATAAACCGGATGGTTTTGGGTGATTCCCTGAATCATCTCCTCGGCGTGCGCGCGGAGTTTCGCGTCCGCATTAGGCAGAAGCAGCGGTTGCAATGTGCGGCGCGCGGCATCGGTGTCATGGTTTCTCAGTTGCACCTGTGCCAGCGAAAACAGATACGACGGGTTTTCGGGTTCCAGTTGGATGGCGCGTTGCAGGTGTTGCTCCGCCAGCGCGAGATCATCGCCCTGGACCATCTCAAAAAAGCCCAACAGTTCATGCGCCGGCCCAAAGTCCGGCATCAGCGCGAGGGATTTCTGGAGTTCGCCGCGGATTTCCGCCGCCGCCTCGTTTTTGAGCGGGGCATGCCGGTCCTGGGAATCCGCTGTGAGCTGGTACTGTTCCCGGGCATAAATATAAAAAGCCAGAAAACTGGTTGAACCGTGCTGGAGCGCCGTCTTCAAGTTCTGCAACGTTGCCTCGCGCTGCCCGCGTTCGGCGGCGAGCAGACCCAAACCTTCGCCGGGCAGGGGACTGGCGGGCGCGAGTTTCTGCGCCTGTTTAAAATACGCTTCGGCGGCATCTGGACGATGAATCCGGAGGAGTTCATCGCCCAGGCGAAAATAGTTTTCCACGGGTGTGATGGTTCGCGTGGTCAGGGTTATGGGTGAGGAGACGTTTGCCCGCAAGGGCAGTTCCAACGGCGCCAACCGTCCGTTCTTCAGGTAGCGGCGAAGTTCGGTTTCCATCGCCGGCAGGGTGGTTTGCATCGCGTTGGTAAAGGCTGGTTCGGGAAGCTGGCCTTCGTGGAGGAGCCGGGTGAACTGTCGAAAACGGGCCTGGTCCTGGTAAGCGGGGTTGTCGCCCGCCATCAGGAATTGCGTGAGCAGCCACGATTCGGCGTAAAAGATGCCCTGGCGGTCGCGCTCATTGTATTGGGGCGAATCGTGGACGACGGCAAACAACTCGGCCAGCGGCAGGAGGGGTTGTTGCGCCAGCAGGCGCAAATGATGGCCAATCGGTTTGCCGATGCGGAAGTTGTAGCCGGTCGTTTCGAAGGTGGAATAGACTTCGGCCATTCCCTCCTTGAGCCAGAGGGGCCAGATGCGGTCGTTACGCCGGAACAGCAGATGGGTGTATTCGTGAAAGATGACTTCCAGGTCGGTGTAGGCCGAATTGGTGCCCGGCAGGGCGAGCACGATCAGGTTTTCGTCGCTGCCGCGCTGGAAGAAGGCCGCCAGATTGGCGGGCTGGCCCTGGTAAAGCGGCAGGAACGGTTTCATCGTTTCGTGGTCGGGAAAAGCCATCACCACAATCGGCGGGGAGGCCACCGCCTGCGTCACGGTCAGGAGGGTGTAAGCCTGGCAAAACTGCTCCAGGCGCGCGGAGAGTTTGTAAACGTCCTGGGGCGCGCCGCAACTGTAGATGTTGAAATGCGCGGTGCGCGTTTCGAACCAGCGTCTTTGCACGAGCGGAACGTCATTCGATTGGGCAGGGACGGTGCAAATCCCCAACTCCAAAAGCACGGCTAAAACTAAAAGCGGGCAACGGATCATAAACAAAGGATTTTAAGGGATGACTGGGAAAATGTCACTTGGCGACAAATTTTTGTTCTCCGCCCTGAAAAAAGCTGGCCTGCCATCCGTAGCTCGGAACTGTTGACGAGAGAGTCCTCCTTTGCCAAGG
>DAIRTX010000173.1:0-2813 GCA_036803685.1 Verrucomicrobiota bacterium
CACGAGCCAAAACGAAATCAAAATAACTCCAGTCGTTTGTGAGACACTACACTAGATCGGTTCCCGTTGAGGAGAACTTCTCGATTGTGCCGCTGCCGGAGTTTGCCGCATAGAGGTTGCCCGCGCTGTCAAAGGTCAGGCCGAATGGGGCGCTCAAGCCGGTGGCGAAAACCGAGCTGATACCGCCCGGCGTGAACTTCTCGATTGTGTTGTTGCCGTTTGCCGCATAGAGGTTGCCCGCGCTGTCAAAGGCCACGCCTATTCCGCCGCTCACGGCGAGGTTGGCGAAAACCGAGCGGACGCCGCCCGGCGTGAACTTCTCGATCTGGGTGGAGTCGAAGCTTGCCGCAAAGAGGTTGCCCGCGCTGTCAAAGGCCAGGCCTGATACGTGCCAGTTGGCAGGGGAGAAGAGCGAGCCGACGCCGCCCGGGGTGAACTTTGAGATCCTGCCGGGGCCGTATTCTCCAACGTAGAGATTGCTCGCGCTGTCAAAGGCCAAATCGCCTGGGAGGTCCAAGCCGCTGGCGAAGACACCTAGATCGGTTCCCGTTGAGGAGAACTTCTCGATCTGGCCGCTATATCCGCCTTTTGCCGCATAGAGGTTACCCGCGCTGTCAAAGGCCAGACCGTTGGGGTAGAAGCCGGTGGCGAACACGCCCAGATCGGCTCCGGTTACCGAATCAAACTTCTCGATCTTATTGTTGTTGGAGTCTGACACATAGAGTATGTCGGCGTGGGCGCTGATCGGAGTGAGGATGGATGCAAGCCCAGTTGCAGTAGCAAGCAGCGCGGGCAGAAGGAACAGATTTTTAATGTATGTTTTCATGGGATTATTCGTTGTTGTTGGGTGGATTGTTATTGCTCAATGAGCCGGTAATATCTTTGCGGAACATTTAGCGCGGAATTCGTCCCGGCTTTCATTGTTTCACTGCCCGATCAAAATGCGATAAAAGCGCTGGTTGTTGGTGGCGTTGAGGTCAATCACATTGAACGAATTGGTCGTCGTGTTGTTGGTGATGAACAGGGAAATCCAATTGGTGGAACTCAAGTTGGTGGACATCTGAACCGTGTAATTTTGATTGGACGCGCCTGTGAGCCGCATTTGGAATTGGTTCGTCAGCCAGCCCGGCGAACCAAGAACGGGTTTGGGATTGATGGTGATGGAAAGAACTTTGTTTGTCGTGGTAGAATACGCATCGGTCACCTGCACTTTGAAAGTGGACACTTTGTTGGTGGTCGGCGTGCCGGAAATAAGGCCGCTGTTGAAATCCAGCGACAATCCCACCGGCAGAGGGGCCGAACCGGCGGCGAGCTGCCAGTTGTAAGGCGATTGTCCGCCGGTCGCGCCGAGTTGCGCGCTGTAAGCCGCGCCGACGTTGCCGTTGGGCAAAGAAATATTGGTGATCACCAACGGCGGCAAAGGCGGGTTGGCAATATACACCGACAAGGTTTGATAGGCCGTGTTCGCCGCGCCATCCGTCACTTCCACGTCAAAATAAAATATGCCGGTCGTCGCGAGCGTGCCGGAGAGCACGCCGTTGGCTGCCAAACTCAGATTCGGCGGCGGGTCGGCGGAATAAGCGGGAATGGACCAGCTATACGGCGTCTGTCCGCCGGAGGCCTGCAGTGTTTGAGAATAAAATGTATTCACGGTGCCGTCGGGCAAATACGTCGTTGTTACTTGCAAGAGCGAAGAAACGCCTGCGATGTAAAGCGACAGATTTTGATTCGTTGAGTTGCCGTTGCCGTCATCGGCATGCACGGAAAAGTTATACATGCCTCCGGTGTCGGGCGTGCCATAAATTTCCCCGTTGGAATCGAGAGCCAGGCTGGATGGAAAATCCTGCGGGTCGTTCAAAGACCAGAAAATGTTGCCGCTGCAACTCGAAGCATCGAGCCAGTTGTCGTAGTAGGAATCAACCTGACCGTCTGGCAAGCTGGTCGTGAGGATTTGAACGCCACCGCAAGGTTGGACGGTGAAATTCGCCGTGCCGTTGTTGTTGTTAATGGTGACATTCTGGTTGCCCGGGCACTGATAATTGCCGTTGCCGAGAATGTTGTCCAAGCTGTCGCCACCGCCGTATTGGCAATTGACGCCGACACCCCAATTTCCGTTGCCTACGTTCAATGAATAATTGCCGCTGGTATCGGTGTCTATCCATGACTGGTAATCCACGCCATTGATATTGGCGTAGGCATAAACCTGGACACCACTGACGGGATTGCCGTTATACTGGACATTGCCGGTGATGTGATTGGTGGCAAGAATCGCCGTGAAATTTTGAAGCACCACTTTTCCGACGGTCATGTTCGTGCCGCCATTTTGACTTAACGGCGATTGGGAAAAGATGTAATTGGGGAAACTGCTCGAGTTGCCAACCTCCACCTGCCAGGGGTCGTTGCTACCCAAGCCGCCCAGCACGCCGGCGACATAGTTCCCGTTCGTGCCCGTGTAGCCGTCGGTTTGATACAAGTAGTTATTGTGGTCGTAGGCATAAACGTCAATGCCCGGCAGGGGATTTCCCAGATTGTCCTTCACACTGCCGTAAAACAGCGCCGTGGCCTTGGGGACAGTCAGGATCACCCCGGTCGCGCCAGCGTTGGCGTTGTAGCGGTTTTGCAGCCCCAAATAGCCATGAACAATCAGCGTCGTGTCGTCCGCCCGGATCCCCCACTGGCCGGCGGTGACCCGCACGGTGAAATTGCCATTGGTGTCGGTGAAACCAATCCCCATGAGGCCGTTGGCGGACTGCATCGTCAGCATGATGCCGGGCAACCCAAGGCTGGAATTGGCCGCGTCAACCACCTTGCCG
>DAIRTX010000174.1:0-2800 GCA_036803685.1 Verrucomicrobiota bacterium
CCTGATCAATTTGCGCGCTGATACGGAGACGCAAACTCGTTACGACGCACTCGCCGAAAAGCGGACGGAAGGCAAGTTGACGCCAGCCGAACAGGAGGAATTGGAAGCCATCGTTCGCGCCAACACACTGTTGGGTCTGCTCAAGGCTGAAGCGCAATCCGTTCTCGCGCACGCCAAACCCGCCTGATGGACGCGGCGACCAGCCAACTTGTCCGCCAGCGCGCCGGAAACCGCTGCGAATACTGCCGGTTGCCGCAGGAGCTCTCCGGCCTCCGTTTTCACATCGAACACATCATTGCCCGGCAACATGGCGGCACGGACAATCCCGATAATCTCGCGCTCGCCTGCCCGGAATGTAATTTCCACAAAGGCACGAATCTCTCCAGCATTGATCCTGACACCAGCAAAATCACAACGCTCTTTAATCCGCGCCGAGATCGTTGGGATGAAAACTTTTCGCGTGAGGGAGCAAACATCATCGGCAAGACGCCGGTTGGACGCACAACGGCTTGGTTGTTTGAGATGAATTCCGGCGACCGGTTGCGATTGAGAAGATTGTTGCTGCGGCTTGGTAATTTGTAGGAGACGAGGTAACGAGGCTCAAATTATTCAGAGACTCCTCACGTCGTCTCCTACATTTTCAAGTTGTAAACCGAAAAGGGGTCACCCATTAGCGTGAGCGGTCAAGCGTGAAAAAGCGATTCGGTCAGAAAGCCTTTTTATTAAAAGCTGTCTTGGTCTTTTTCCGGCTGTGCAGGCGGCGTTCAAGGCGCGATTCCTTCCTGTCGTTTCTTCTTTTTGATTTGGATGCCTCCCGCCCACCCGGGCGGTGATCCGTTCAGTCACCCATCTGGTGCCAGCGTGTCACGACGAGGCCGGGTGGGGCCTCCGTCTGCGGCGGGAAGGCTTTCGCCGGTCCGCCGCGCACGCCCTCCTCCCGGTCGCCCGGAAGCCAGAAAGCGTTCAGTGCCCAACCGTGTTCATTCAGTGGTAAATGACTGGTGGCTCGCGTCGCCTCACGGCAACGCGTCCAACGTCTCGTTGACTCACGGCTCGGTCGAATCACCATAAATTACCTTGTTGCCTGTTTCTGCTCCGGCTTTTTGGGGCTGGGGGAGACCAGCCGTTTCCATTCAGTTCTTTTGGCTCGGGTGTCCAGACCCCTTCGCCGGTTCACGTCCGGTCTCCCCAAAATCAGTTTTCTTCCCAGGCCCGAAGACCCGCTCGTTATCATAGGGCACATCCTCGGCCATCATGTGCCACGCCGCTTTGGCCAGTTTGCAGGCCAGCGCTTTGGTGGCGATGACCGGGTTGGTTTGTTGCTTCTTCCGGTCGTAGAAGCGCCGGCACTGGTCGTCGTAGCGGCAGGCAAAGTGCGCGGCTTCCACAAAGGCCCAGGCCAGGTAGGTGTTCCCGCATTTGCGGTTGTTCTCGCCTTTCTTTTTGCCGTTGCTCGTGCGCAGGCTTTTCACGCAGCGACAATAGCTGGCGAAGTTTCCCGCGTCGGCGAAGCGTTTGGCGTCGCCCGTCTCAAGGGCGATGGTCAGTCCCAGGATCTTTCCGATGCCGGGCAGTTCCTGGAGGCGTTGATAGGTGCTCCACTTCCCGGCGACGTTCAACACGTGGGCTTCGATCTTATGGATGGCCTGGGTCAGATGGCCCATGAGTTCGATCTCGGTGCCGCTCAAGAGTTGATCCGCCGGATCGGTGAACAGCGCGCGGGCTTCTTCGGCCTTCATGGCCTTGACGCGGGCCAGGGCGACCCGTTGGCCGAGGGTGCGCTCGTTGAGACTTTTGAAGCTCAGGATCAAACTGGTGCGTTGATGCACCAGCAGCAGGCGGCGGCGCAACAGATCGCGCACGGGCCGCGTCTTGCGGTCGTAGAGATGGCCGGTGGGCAGAATGTTCAGGCGCAAGAGTTCGGTGAGGAAGAAGGCGTCGGAAACATCGTCGGTGTGTTTGAGGCCGTCGTAGGGTTTCATGCGCGCGGGGTTGGCCAGCACAACATTGTAGCCGTGATCCCGCAGGCCGTCGGCCAGCCAATACCAGTTGTAAGTGGACTCGATGGCGACGGTGGCGATGCGCTCCTTGTAGGGATCCAGCAGTTGCAGGATGGCCGGCAGGTCGCAGGGGAGTTGCTTGTGGACGAGGCGTTGGCCGCTTTCGTCCATCAGCCCGCAGAGGGCGTTGTTGCTGTGCAGGTCAATGCCAGTCATAATCTTCATGGTGGTTCTCCGGTGGTTGAGGTTTTGGTTTGAGTTTGTTCACACACCTCAAACTATCCACCCGCCCGCCCGGAGACCACCCTTTCGCAAGCTCACGCTTAATGCTCTACAGTCCGGAGTATTTACACAAGTCCGGCTGTTCGGTAGAGTTTGGTCATGCCCCGCGCGTTGCGCATTGAATATCCCGGCGCGATCTACCATGTGATGAATCGAGACGACCGGGCAAAAGGCGCGACGCATCCTGAATGAAGAACTGGACAAGCTGGGCTGGACGACGGCAGAGTTGGCGCGGCGACCCAAAGGCGAAGCGAGAAAAGTGCGCATCGCCCGACGGCTGCGTGTAGAAACGGCGGTGACCTTAAAGTGGATCGCCGAACAGTTACACATGGGAACATGGACGCACGTGGCGAACCGTTTGCAACCGGCCAAAGACAAAAGTGAACCGAACAACCAACATGAACTCCGCCTTGTGTAAATACTCCGGACTGACCCCTTTCCCGACGAAGGCGCAGAATCGCCAAAAATGAACCCGACGCAAAAGCAATTCTCCCTGAACCGCGCAGCGTCAAAAAAGC
>DAIRTX010000175.1:0-2746 GCA_036803685.1 Verrucomicrobiota bacterium
ATCAGCATCCAGAACGAACCGGACTGGGTCGCAGGTTATGATTCGTGCATCTTCCACCCAACCGAAGACACGGTGAACGGCACGAACTACGCGAGCTATTCCAAGGCGCTGGACGCGGTCTATAACAAGCTGACTAATCTGCCGTCGCCGCCGAAGCTGCTCGCGCCGGAAGTCGTCCACATCTCCTTCAACGACCTGAAGAACTACGCCGCGACACTGAACCCGAACAGCTTTTATGGCGTGGCACACCACCTTTATGGCGACGGCGGCGGGACGGGGGATTCTTTCTTAAGCGCTATAAGCTCGGCGACCAATGTTTTCCCCAGCAAGCCGCGTTTCATGACCGAATATGGCGATGTTAATGACATGATCGAATGCGCGAATTTGATCCACAATTCCCTGGTCGTCGAACAGGTCAGCGGCTACAACCATTGGAATCTGGTCTGGCCCGGCACAACAGGCGGGCTGATTCAGATTGAGAATCCGTTCGCCTCTCAGTCCACCTGGACCAACGCGCCGCCCGGCACGCCCACGCAGTCGCATGGCTGGTGGTATTCACCAAGTTACTGGTCCATGAAACATTTTTCGTATTTCATCAATCCGGGTTACAAGCGTGTGAGCGTCACGGACAACGACAACAACGTCCGATCTTCGGCCTTCCTTTCGCCCGACGGTCTCCGGCTCGTAGTGGTTTTGATCAACACCAATGCCAGCGTTTCGTCCGCGATGAGTTTCAACCTCGGCATCTTCAGCGTCGGCAAATCCAGCGTGTCTCAGACCGCCAATACAAATTATTATTTCCGGTCGCTTGGGTCGTTGACGAACGGACAAGTGCTGCCGCCGCGTTCACTGACAACGGTGGTGCTCGACCAGAATGTTTACGTCGGTCCGGCCACGAATCCGTCGCCCGCCTGCGGTGCCTCCGGCGTTGCCTTGAGTTCCGCGTTGAGCTGGACGCCGGGAAGCAACGCGCTGGCGCACGCGGTTTATCTGGGAGTTGATTCGAACGCCGTCGCGCAGGCCACGCCGGCGTCGCCGCAATTCCTGGGAATGATGACCGTCACCAATTTCTATCCGCCACTGGCTGGAGGGGCGACCAATTTCTGGCGCGTGGATGAAATGATCGGTGCCAACACCAACATTGGCGCGGTCTGGTCCTTCAGCACGGCGCCGGTGCCCGCACTCGCCCATCGCTACAGTTTCAGCGTGACCGGCGGCACAACGGTCGCAGATTCCATCGGAGGGCCGGGTTGGAACGGCACGCTGCCCGGCGGCGGAACTTTTTCCAGCGGCCAATTGACGCTGGTATCCGCCTCATCGCAATACGTCAGCCTGCCCGCCGGAATTATCAGCACGTTCAGCAACTTCACGATTGAGGCGTGGGTGAAGCTGAACACGACGGCCAACTGGAGCCGTATTTTCGACTTCGGCAGCGGCACGACGACTTACATGTTCCTGACCCCGCAGAACGGCAGCACCAGCCGGCTGCGCTTTGCCATCACCACGAGCGGCGGTGGCGGTGAGCAGCAGATCAACGGCACGTCGGCTTTGGCTGCGGGCACCTCGTATCACGTCGCGGTGACGCTCAACGGGTATACGGGGATACTTTATCTGAACGGCGTGGCGGTCGGCACCAACAATGCGATGACGCTCCGGCCATCAGGTCTGGGCAGCACGGGCAACAACTACCTTGGGAAGTCGCAGTATGCCGACCCTTATTTGAATGGCTTGATGGATGAGTTCCGCATCTACAGCGTTGCGCTGTCTCCAGCAGAAATAGCTGCGACTTATGCCTTGGGATCCAATCAATTATTAAGCACCAACAGCCCAACGATCACCTTCTCAATGTCAGCGAATAATCCGACCCTGTCGTGGCCGCTAGACTCCGCCGGCTTCACCGTGCAATCGCGCACGAATCTCATCTTGGGTAATTGGGTGAATGTCACCTTGCCCACACCTCAAATCGTCGGCGGCCAGTGGCAGGTGACGTTGCCGGTTACCGCCAGCACTCCTTCAACATTCTACCGACTTTTAAAATAATTCGCCAATGGCCTACTGCCATCATGAGTAAAAAGCAAACAACCATACATATGGCCGACAAACTGGCCGAACGGTGAAGAAACCTAAAAACTCAAATCACTCGAACCTCCCATGAAGAATCGCAACATTTTAACCGCCTTTGCCATAACCGCCCCTTTGCTTGCCATCGCGCTGGCTGGTTGTGTGACCGGGACAAAATCCAAATCACCATCCACGCTGAAGGAAGCCTACAAAGATCATTTCTATGTGGGCGTGGCCATCAACCGAACCATTGCGACCAGCACCTCGGTCAGGGCAGACAACGTCAACCGGAACATAGATCAAATCAACCAGGATATTGCCGTCGTGAGGGAACAGTTCAACCAAATTTCCCCGGAGAACGACCTTAAGTGGCAACTGATCCATCCACGAGATGGAGCGGACGGCTACAATTTTGGCCCGGCCGACGCCTATGTGAACTTCGGCCTGAGCAACAAAATGTATATCGTGGGACACACGCTCGTCTGGCACGGTCAGACGCCCAGCTGGGTTTTCCAAGGAACCAATTTGCCGCCCGGGATGACGAACACTCCGTCAACGGTCGCTGCGGACGCCACTGGGGCAAATAGTCCCAGCGGTCGCAGAATGGGCCGAGGTCCTGGCGGTGGTTTCGGTTTTAACGGACCGCGTGCGTCCCGTGAGGAGTTGCTTGAGCGGATGCGGGAAC
>DAIRTX010000176.1:0-2560 GCA_036803685.1 Verrucomicrobiota bacterium
AATCTAATTCCATCCAAACCATTATGAAAACCAAACTCCCTTCGCTGTTCTTCGTGCTGGCCTTGCTGGCGCTCGCCACCCTCAACGCTCATCTTGCCACCGCGTTCGCCCAAGGCACGGCCTTCACCTATCAAGGGCGGTTGAATGACACCAACGGTCCCGGCAACGGCATATACGATTTTATCTTCATTGTTTACCCGGATACCAACACGTCTCTGCCACTGGTAAGCGGATATCCGGTGGCAGCGGTTTCGGTGAGCAACGGACTGTTTGTCGCCACGATAGATTTTGGTTCCGGGGTTTTCAACGGATCGGATCGCTGGCTGGGAATCAGCGTGCGCACCAACGGGGCGGCGGTTTATGCGCCGTTGAGTCCGCGGCAGAAGATTACGCCGACACCCTACGCCGTCCTGGCCCAGACGGTGGCAATTGGCGGATTGGCGGCAGGAACCTACAGTAACGCCTTCACTCTTAACAACCCGGCCAACCAAATGACGGGGGCGTTCACGGGTAACGGTGGCGGATTGACGAACATCGGTGCCACCACGTTAGGTGGCTTTGCGGCGGCCAATTTCTGGAAAACCACCGGCAACGGCAGCACCACCCCGGGCGTGAACTTTGTGGGAACCACGGACAATCAGGCGCTGGAATTGAAAGTCAATGGCGCCCGCGCGTTACGGCTGGAGCCGAACCCCAATGGAGCACCCAGTTTAATTGGCGGATCCAGTGTGAATTTCGTCCTTCCGGGCACAGTTGGCGCGGTGATTTCTGGCGGGGGTGCAACGAATTATTCCGGCTCCAGCTATACTAACAGCGTCGCTGCTGATTTTGGAGCGATTGGCGGCGGCGTGAACAACACGATACAATCCTACGCTAATTTTTCCGCGATTGGCGGAGGATCCGGCAACACCATTCAGCAGGGATCTACTGTGGCGACGATTGGCGGTGGGGCGGGAAATATGATTCTGGTTGACGCTTACAATTCGACGATTGGTGGTGGCATGGAGAACCAAATATCCGGCACGGGTTCAGTCATCGGCGGCGGTGGCCGGGATCCCTACACATCGAGTGCCAGGGGGAATATGATCACCGCCGCAGATTCCGTCATTGGCGGTGGCGGGGAAAACTCGATTTTGAGCAATATCTATTCAGGGATCGGCGGCGGAAAAAACAACACCATTCAGACCAATGCCTCGGCTTCGACTATTGCTGGAGGTGACAGCAACCTGATCCAGAACAATGCTAACCAGTCGGTTATTGGCGGTGGTTTCTTGAGCACGATTCAGCCCTACGCTTTTCGCTCAACCATTGGCGGAGGGGCTGCTAACACGAACACCGGCAGTTACGCAACCGTGCCGGGCGGCGACCAGAATGTGGCTGGACAAAACAGTTTTGCCGCCGGCCACCGCGCCAAAGCCAATTACCCCGGCACATTCGTCTGGGCGGACTCGACGGATGCGGATTTTGCGTCAACGGGCAACAACCAATTTCTGATCCGCGCTGCGGGTGGCGTGGGTATTGGTGTGAATAACGTGGAAGCGCCATTGCACGTCGCTCCCAATGCCGGCGGCGGTGGCATCATCGTGGGGGTGGACGCTTTTGACGGCGGTTACACGGCGCTGCAAATGGATGTCAGTTCCATCTCCAATGGTTATGCCAAGTTGCAGGCCATCAAATCGTACGGCAGCGCTTTTGGCAACCTCGTGCTCAATGCCGCTGGCGGCAATGTCGGCATTGGCATGAACGCGCCGGTTTATCCGCTGGAAATGGGCAGCGGCGCGTATTGTAGCGTGGCGGGCGTGTGGACGAGCGTCTCGGACCGCAACGTCAAAGAAAATTTCACGGCCATCACCCCCGGCGAAGTGCTGGCCAAGGTTGCTTCGCTGCCCATCACGCAATGGAAATACAAAATCGAACCAAGCGGCATCAAGCACATCGGCCCGGTCGCGCAGGATTTTCATGCGGCCTTCGGTCTGGGTGACAGCGACAAGGCCATTGGCTCGGTGGACGAAAGCGGCGTGGCACTCGCCGCCATCCAAGGCTTGAACCAGAAACTGGAAAGCGAAGCGAAGGCCAAGGACGCGGAGATAGAAGCCTTGAAACAAAACCTGGCGGAATTGAAAAAGCTGGTGCAAACCATCGTCGAAAAGAAATGAGGCGTTTATGAAAAAGTTGCTTTTGTCTCTGTTCTTGATAATTCCGACTATTTGCATCGCGCAAACCTACTCGGTGGACTGGTATAAAATCGCCGGTGGCGGCGGCACCAGCACTGGCGGCGTCTATTCTGTCAGCGGCACCATCGGCCAGCCAGATGCCAGCGGCGCAATGACCGGCGGCAATTATTCTTTGACCGGCGGTTTCTGGAGTTTGATTTCCGTTGTGCAAACCGCCGGCGCACCGACGCTGACCATCACGCATTCCGGCACCAGCGTGAAAGTTTCATGGCCTTCGCCTTCGACCGGATTTGTGCTGCAGCAGAATTCAAATCTGGCGACCGCCAATTGGTCAACCGCTGGCTTCACCATTTCCGACGATGGCACAAACAAGAGCATCACTGTCA
>DAIRTX010000177.1:0-2475 GCA_036803685.1 Verrucomicrobiota bacterium
CAGAATCAAAATGCGGACTCACCGGATCGGACGCGATGTAAGCCGCGCGCGCGCCGTTGAAATAATTGAATGGGGATCGGTTCGCGACGGGCAATTGAATGTTGCCCGGGCAATGATACACGTTGATGTTTTGGACCTGGGTGAAAATCTGTTGCAGCCAGCCGTTCGTCGTCGCGTCGGGCTTGGTTTGATTCCACAAAATTCTGCCACCGGACATCGGATAGCGCTCGTCGTTGTCGTCGGCGAACAATGTCATGCCAAATCCGATCTGGCGCAGGTTGGAAGTGCAACTGGCCGTCCAACTCCGCTGTTTGACCGCCGACAATGTCGGCAACAGCATCGCCGCTAAAATCGCAATGATTGCAATCACCACCAGCAGTTCGATCAAAGTGAATGCCCGGCTGTTTTCGTGTCGCACGAAATTTTTATCGGTGTTGCGTTGCCCGCTCATTTTTTAATCAAGGGGCGTCGCCGTTGTTGTTCTTTGTCCACAGGGCGGCGCCGTTGGTTCTTGGCAGGTCGTAGCCAATGGCGCTGTTGCGCAGTTTCAGAACATGACCGTCGAAAAACGCGGCGTTCAACTGTCCGCCATGTCTTGGAACCGAACGGGTAAAATCGACTTTCGAATAATCATTGATATCGCTCGGCACGCGAAAATAGGTGCAGCCGGTGGCCGGGAGTTCCTTCCAATTGTCATAGTCGTCGTCGGGATTGGAAACAAATCCCGCATCCGCGAACACGATGGACTGGCTGGGCCTGATCACCTGGTTTTCACTGGCGGAGCCGTAGACAGGGTCCGGATTTCCCGCCGCCGGTATGATGCGTCCGTATTCGGGATAATTCATGCCGATGCCGAGGGTGTAATTGGTGCTGAAGGACTGGCCGTGGGCGTCGGTGGCGGGCTGGGTCAGGGCGGGACAATCAAAAATCTTTTGCGACGAAATTTGGCCGCCCAGCCGGAGTTTGTCCGGCCACCAGAGGTAGGTCGGCTTTTGGACGACGAAGGTTGCGGCATCGTAGTTCCAACTGCCCCAGCCGGGGGAGCGTTGTTCCACCCACAACGGGATCATGGTTCCGTGGTTGTCATCCACATATAATTTCGTCGCCAGCATTATTTGCCTCATGTTGTTGAGGCAGCCGACAGACTTGGCCCTTTCCTTGGCTTTTGCCAGCACGGGCAGCAGCAACGCCGCTAAAATCGCGATGATGGCAATGACCACCAGCAATTCGATGAGCGTGAAGCCCGGCCGCGTTTCCAAACTGACAAGCGGTTCGCCACGCGAACGGTTTTGTTCGTCCGGCTTCATTGATTTCCCGAATATACTAACAACGCCCGCTGAAAACAGTTACAAACTCACTACTGTCCCGTTAAGGTTTTAATGACAACGTTTTCAGCCCTATAAAATCTGCGTTTTGTTGTTGTCCGGTCATTTTTCGATTTCAATTCTGCGACGACTCCCCGAGGGTGTTCCACCGCCGGTTGGCGGTTTTTCACCTTATGAACGAAGGTCGCACCGTCTTCGCCCAACTCCTCGACTTCCTGCCCAAATACGAGTTCGACAAGTGTGTCGCCCGTTACCACGGCAACTTCCGCGTCCGCAAGCTGCCCACCTACGAACAGTTCCTCGTGCTGGCGTTCGCCCAACTGACCTGGCGCGAAAGTTTGCGCGACATCGAAACCTGTCTGGCGTCCTTCGGCCCGAAGCTCTATCACGCCGGCATCCGGCAACCCACCGCCCGCAACACGTTGGCGGTGGCCAACGAAAAGCGGGACTGGCGCATCTTTGCCGATTTCGCCCATGTCCTCATCCAGCAAGCGACCACGCTCTACGCCGATGAACCGTTCCGCTTTGAACTCCAAGCCGCCGCCTATGCGCTGGACTCCACCACCATTGACCTCTGCCTCTCGCTCTTTCCGTGGGCTACTTTCCGCCGGCACAAGGCCGCCATCAAACTCCACACCCTGTTGACCCTCCAAGGCAACTTTCCCACCGTCATCATTGTCTCCACTGGCAGTGTTCATGATGTCAACCTCCTCGACCAATTGGTCTGGGAAGCCGGTTCCTTCTATATCATGGATCGCGGCTATCTCGACTTCGCCCGCTGGCATCGGATGCATCAGTGCGGCGCTTTCTTCGTCACCCGTGCCAAACAAAACTTCCGTTGCGCCCGTCGTTACTCCCGTCCCGTGGACAAAACCACCGGCTTGCGGTTCGACCAGACCGTGGTGCTGACCGGCCTGGATGCCCAACACGATTATCCCACTCCACTGCGCCGCATCGGCTATCGCGATCCCAAAACCGGCAAATCGTTCGTCTTCCTGACCAACAACTTCACCGTGCCGGCGCTGACCATCGCGCAACTGTATCGGGGCCGCTGGCAGATCGAATTGTTCTTCAAATGGATCAAGCAACATCTGCGCATCAAAGCCTTTTATGGCACCAGCCCCAACGCGGTGCGCACCCAAGTCTGGAG
>DAIRTX010000178.1:0-2379 GCA_036803685.1 Verrucomicrobiota bacterium
TTGTGCAAGGAAAACGTCGTCCGCACGATTGTCGAGGAAGGCCCGGCGCGCATCGCGGAATTGATCGAACTGGGCATGAAATTTTCCGAGCGCGACGCGCCGGCCGAAGACGGCGGCAGGGAACTCGATCTCGGACGCGAAGGTGGTCATTCGAAGCGGCGGATTTTGCACGCGAAGGATGTAACGGGCCGGGAAATCGAGCGGGCATTGCTGAATGCGGCGGCGCGGCAGCCGAACATTGAAATTTTCGAGAACCACATCGCGATTGATTTGATCACGAGCCAGAAATTCGGTTTGAAAGATGGCAACCGCTGCCTCGGCGCGTATGTGTTCGACAAAAAATCGGGCGGCGTCGAGACATTCGCCGCGCCCGTGACGATTTTGGCCACGGGCGGTTGCGGCAAGGTTTATCTTTACACGACGAACCCCGACATTGCGACCGGCGACGGTGTGGCGATGGCGTATCGCGCCGGGGCGTCGGTGGCGGACATGGAATTCGTCCAGTTTCACCCGACGTGTCTTTATCATCCGCAGGCGAAGTCATTTCTCATCAGCGAAGCCGTGCGCGGCGAAGGCGGCGTGCTCAAGTCGCTCGACGGCGTCGAATTCATGGACGCGTATCACCCGTTAAAATCGCTCGCGCCGCGCGACGTGGTGGCCCGCGCGATTGACAGCGAGATGAAAAAGAGCGGTGCGGAACACGTGTGGCTGGACATCACGCACAAACCGGCGCGGTTCATCATCGAGCGGTTTCCGAACATTTACCAGACCTGCCTGCGCTACGGCATCGACATCACCAAGGAACCGATCCCGGTCGTGCCGGCGGCGCATTACCAGTGCGGGGGCGTGGTGACGAATGTGGACGGCGAGACGGATATTGCCGGACTTTACGCCGTCGGCGAAGTGGCCTGCACGGGATTGCACGGCGCAAACCGGCTGGCGAGCAATTCACTTTTGGAAGCGCTGGTTTGTGCGCATCGCGCGGCGGAGAAAGTAGCGGCGGGCGTCCCGCCTGCCGTAGCGGGCGGCATCTTGTCGCCCGGCGCCACGTCAGGCAAGATGCCCGACGCTACGTTCAAAATTCCGCTGTGGCAATCCGGCAACGCGCACAACCCGGATGAAATGGTCGTGGTATCGCACAACTGGGACGAAATCCGGCGGCTGATGTGGGACTACGTGGGCATCGTGCGGACCAACAAGCGGCTGGCGCGCGCCCAGAAGCGCATCGCGAATTTGCAGGAGGAAATTCACGAGTATTACTGGAATTTCATCGTGACGAGCGACCTGCTGGAATTGCGCAACATCGCCACGGTGGCGGAACTGATCGTCCGCTGCGCGTTGATGCGACCCGAAAGCCGCGGGCTGCATTACAATCTGGATTACCCGGAGGCAAATCCCGAATGGGCGCAGCGTGACACGGTTTTAAGAAAATCTTGAAATAACGCGGGTGGTGAATACCCTGTTAGACGGTCGCGCGCTTAGCTCAGCGGTAGAGCACTTCCTTCACACGGAAGGGGTCGCAGGTTCAAACCCTGCAGCGCGCACCATCCTTTGTTTTCAATGTTTTTATGATTTTTCAAGGCCAAACTAACAACAAAACTAACAACGAATCCAAATTGATTCACTCGTGTTATTGATGTTCACTGATGTTTGGCTAATCGAATTTACCACCCTTTTCCGTCTGCGAAGCGATCCCATTTTTCGGGCAAGCAGTATCCAAAATTCCCCCTCAAATAATTCCAAGTTTTCGGGAATTCCTGCTTTTTAATTGACCCGCATAAAGTCAGCTTCAAACTTCTCCGCCGATGTCCAAACTCCTCTCCCGCCTCATCAATCTCCTCGAATTTTTCACCAACCTCATCAAATCCAAGCCGAAATCAGAAACAGGCCGGGGTTTGTTGGGCATGTATTTTGTCGAGAGCAATGCGAAGAGGAACAAGACGAATCGAGAGCGGCAGTGAGGTGGGGTTTACACCAAACTCTGAACTTTGGACTTCAAAATCACCAAGCCGCCAAGGACAACCAAATCCATCCGGCGATCAAGCTGACGCCACCGACGGGTGTGATGGCTCCCAGCCAATGCATATTCGTCACCGCCAGCAGGTACAACGAACCGGAAAAAATCACGATCCCTGAGAAAAAGCACCACCAGGGTCCGGCCTTCAGCGGCTGGCGTTGCGCCAATACGAACAACATCATAGTATGAATGAAATGGTAGAAAACCGCCTTGTCCCAGATCGCCGCCGTTCCATTTTGCGCCAGCAATTCCTTCAGTCCATGCGCGCCAAAGGCTCCGAGAGTCACTGCCAGCGCACCTAACGCCGCCGCTATCCGGGTTGCCGTCGTGTTGCTCATGTGCCCCAAACTAGACGAAGACCA
>DAIRTX010000179.1:0-2281 GCA_036803685.1 Verrucomicrobiota bacterium
GAAATCAAATCCAAAAACAGCGGCGCGCCGTTGGAAACTAAAATCGTGAAGATTGGCCGCGACGGAAAGTTCGAGCAGCAATTCGACCTCCGCGAAAACGATGTCGTGCTGGTCACGCTCACGCCGCAGCACTGAAAAATTGTGAGAGATAGTCCCCGGAGATTTGTTTGGCAGGTTCTGAAAATGGCGGCGACACCAAACTGCCGATGATACGAGCAAGTTCAGCAGATATGCGTGAAAAACGTCTGGTCCAGTCAGACTTTCTGACTGGGCATTCACTTTAACTTTATGCAATATACGATCATGCTCTCCAAAATCATCCACGACAACCGAGTTTTTGTGTTCGGATTATTGCTGGTTGTCGCCGGTTTGGTTTCCGCCGTCGCCGCTGAAAAGCAGACGTTCCAGGCGGAGGCCGCCCAACCCGTCGGCGGGGCTGCCAAGGTGCCCGATGGCGCGGCCTCAGGAGGTCTTCTGGTCAGTTTGGCCCAGCCCGGCCAGGGCGTGAACTTCACCGGTCTGCCGGCGGCCAGTAAGTTGGCGATTCGCTACGCGTCAGTGACGAATGGCACGATCAGCGTCGCGGTCAACAACCAACCGGCGCGCAAGGTGAACGTTCATTCATCGGGAGCGCTCACCAATTCCGCTCTCCACGCCATCATTGACATTGCAATTCCCGCCAAGGCCATGCTGATGATCAGTCTGGCGACCAACGATGTCGCAGTGAACATTGATCAGATAGTTGTCGGCGACGGAGACTTGGGGCTGCCGCCGGATATCTGGAACCTGCCGCCGTTGCCGGTGGCTGACGGTCCTTATTCCTCCGACTGGAAGGCGATGAGCCGGCTTTACCAGACGCCGGAGTGGTGGCGCGACGCGAAGTTCGGCGCATGGGCGCACTGGGACCCGCAGTCCATGCCCGAGGATGGCGATTGGTATGCGCGCGGCATGTATCAGGAGGGCAGCGCGCAATACCGATACCACACCAATCACTTCGGTTATCCGTCGGAATACGGTTACAAGGACATCGCCCACAACTGGGTGATTGACCGATGGAAGCCAAATGAGTTGATGGACCTTTATGTCGAAATGGGGGCGCGTTACTTCATGGCAATGGGCGATCATCACGACAATTTCGATAACTGGAATTCAGCCTACCAGCCCTGGAACTCGGTGAATGTCGGCCCCAAGGTGGACATTGTCGGCACTTGGGAAAAGGCCGCGCGCCAACATGGAATGCGTTTTGGCATCGGCTTTCACGCCTCTCCGCCCCGGACTTGGGGCCAATTCATGCCGGTCCGTTATACCAGCGACAGAAATGGGCCGAAGCAGGGTGTGCCCTACGATGCGCTGCAAACGATTCTGGACGGAAAAGGGAAATGGTGGGAAGGCATGGATCCGGTGGACCTTTACGGGCCGGTTCACAACAACAGGGATCCGTTGCTTTCGCCCTTCGCCAATCAATTTATGTGGCGGGTGGATGACGCGATTTCCAAATATCATCCCGACGTGATCTATTTTGACGAGGCTGCGGGCGACACCCTGTTGGATTTGGGCGTGAAGATGGGGCTGGGTTTTCTCGCTCCGCCGCTTGTCGCAAATTACTACAACAAATCCCTGAAGTGGAACGATGGGAAGATGGATGTTGTGATCAACCTCAAGTGCATCGGCGGGCGTTACAACAGCTTCAAAAACAACCCCGAACTGATTCCCATCGTGGAACGCGCGCTGGTCAAGAGCACCGAGGCCGACATCGAGCCGCAGATCATGGCCTATCCATTCCAGACTGAAACCACCATCGCCGACTGGCACTACAAAGCCGGACAACGATACATGGACGCAAAACGAATAATCGGACTGCTGATGCAGAACGTTTCGCGAAACGGCACGATGCTGCTCAACCTCACCCAGCATGGTCGCGGCGATCTTGATCCGCAGGTGACTCAAATCGCCAAAGACATCGGCGCGTGGTTGCGGCTCAACGGGGAAGCGGTCTATGCCTCGCGGCCGTTTGAAGTCTGTCAGGAAAATGCAAATTCAATTTGCTACTCGCGTAACAACGGCCGGCTTTATGCAGCGCTGATGAATTGGACGAACGGCCCAATCACACTCAAAGCTCTGCGCGCCGGCGGAGCGACGCTCGGAAAAGTCTCCAAAGTTGAAATGCTTGGCTCCGATGTTCCGCTGACGTTCGTTCAGGACGATCAGGGGCTGACGGTGACGCCCGGCGGAGCGGTGCAGCCGCTGGCGGGAATCACCAATCAAGCGCTGGCATCGGCGT
>DAIRTX010000180.1:0-2146 GCA_036803685.1 Verrucomicrobiota bacterium
TGTCCACGCCCCAGGAGGTGTTGCTGGAGGAAATAAAAACCGTGCAGGGAACCTGGGATCACCTGGCCGACCCGCTGCATTGGGCGCAGGCCAAGTTTTACGGCTTCATCTACGCCCGCAGCCACGCCTTGGATAAGCTCGTCATTCAACTGGCGTATCTGGAGTTGGCAACCGGCAAGGTGACGGAGTTGCGCCAGTCATTCTCGTTGGCCGAACTGTCCGATTTCTTTGCCGCGACCACCGGCATTTATCTGGATTGGCTCCGCGAACGTCACCAGTGGAGTCAGGAACGGGACCAGTCCATACGCGCACTGGCCTTTCCATTCCCGGCTTATCGTCCGGGGCAGCGCGATCTGGCCGTCGCCGCCTACCGGGTACTGGCCAATGGCGGGCGACTGTTCCTCGCCGCTCCCACCGGCATTGGCAAGACCATCTCCGTGCTGTTCCCGGCGGTCAAAGCGCTGGGTGAAGGAAAACTCGAACGCATCTTTTACCTGACGGCCCGCACGGTCGGGCGAGCCATCGCCGAGAAAGCGTTTGCTAACTTGCGCCAGGGCGGATTGAAGCTTAGCACCGTGACGCTCACCGCCAGGGAAAAGGTCTGCGTTCGCGCTGGCCAGCCCTGTGATCCACAAACGTGTCCGTTGGCTCTTGGTTATTACGACCGCGTCAAACCAGCGATACGCGATGCCTTGGGACGGGAGGAAATCACCCGATCCACCCTCGAAGTCGTGGCCCAGCAACATCAGGTTTGTCCCTTTGAACTTTCACTGGATGTGTCCACCTGGAGCGACGCCGTCATCTGTGATTACAATTACGTTTTTGATCCCAAGGTTTATTTGCGCCGGCACTTCGCCGAGGGCGGCGGCCAATACGGCTTCCTCGTGGATGAAGCCCATAACCTGGTGGACCGTGCGCGGGGAATGTTCTCAGCCAATCTTGATGGCCGGGAGATTCTTAAGGTCAGACGGGCGATCAAGCAGGCAGCGCCGCGTTGCGCCAAAGCACTGGCCAAATTGAATTCGGGGATGCGGAAACTTGGCGGCCCCACCGCGTATCCCGAAGAACCGGCTGAAGTTTCCGATCCGTCCGTCGAACTCAACTTGTTTCCAGCTCAAGCAGCGGCGGCCAGCAAGCCCGCCCCCAATTCGAGCGGCCTAAAGTCGCTGGCGGCCAGAGGTGGAAAAATTGGTGTCAGCACGAGCCGCGAGTTTCCCGAGACTTTGATCGCGTTGCTGGAAGCCGCGCTCGCCGAGGCGGAGACCTGGCTGGCCCAGAACCAGTCGGCCGAGTTTCGAGAGGATTTGCTCGCGCTATATTACCGGCTCCATTCGTTCCGGCGCACCGCCGAACTTTACGATGAGCGCTATGTGACCATCATCGAAAATGCCCCATCAGTGAAGGTGCGACTGTTTTGTCTGGATCCTTCCTTCCTGCTCCGGCAGGCGCTGGCCCGTGGCCATGCGGCTGTCTTCTTCTCCGCCACCCTCACACCGATGGACTATTATCTCACCCTGCTGGGCGGCACGCCTGAAGATCCCGTGTTGCAGCTGCCGTCGCCTTTTCCGACCGAGAACCTTGCGGTGTTCATTCAAGATAGGATTCAAACCCATTTTAAGGGCAGGGCGGAATCGCTCGGGGACGTGGTGGAGGCGATCGGAACTTTGGTGCAAGGACGACGCGGCAACTACCTCATCTATTTTCCTTCGTATCAATACCTCAACGCCGTGCTACAGGAATTTCAGGCCCGCTACCCGTCGGTCTCGGTTCTCGTCCAACGACCAGGCATGACCGAACCGGAACGCGATGCCTTCCTGGCCGCCTTTTCGGTTGTGCCTGGCGAAACGCTGGCCGGGTTCGCAGTGCTGGGCGGAATTTTCGGAGAAGGGATTGACCTGGTCGGCGAGCGTTTGATCGGTGCGGTCATCGTCGGCGTGGGCCTGCCTCAACTTTGTGTCGAACGTGATTTGATCCGCGACTACTTCCAGCAACAGAACGCTGCGGGATTTGATTACGCTTACACCTTTCCCGGCATGAACCGCGTGCTCCAAGCCATCGGGCGGGTCATCCGGTCGGAAACCGACCGTGGAGTGGTGCTGCTCATTGACGCCCGGTTCAATGAGTTGCGTTATCGCCGTCTGTTCCC
>DAIRTX010000181.1:0-2065 GCA_036803685.1 Verrucomicrobiota bacterium
TGAAACGCAACGGCTACCGGCTCGTCAGCGGCGGCACGGACAACCATTTGATGCTGGTGGACGTGGGCGCGAAGAATGTGACCGGCAAGGACTGCCAGATCGTGCTCGACGAAGCCGGCATCACGGTCAACAAAAACACGATTCCGTTCGAAACCCGCTCGCCGTTCCAGGCCAGCGGCATCCGGCTCGGCACGCCCGCGGTAACGACACGCGGCATGAAGGAAGCCGAAATGGCGGCGATTGCGGACATGATTTCCGAGGTGTTGCTGGACATCAAAAACGTCGAGGCGGCGCATAAAGTGCGGGAGCGCGTGCGGGAATTGACCGCAAAATTCCCGCTGCCGTATTAAGGTTGTAACAGTCCCGCCAGGCGGGATCAGTCCGCTCTGACTTCAAAAGTTTCCGATAAAGAATGAGCCGACTCACGTCGGCTGCTACAAGCACGAATTACTCTTTGCAAATCTGCCATCGCAAGTTAAATTCAAAACATGAGCGCAACTGAAATCATTGCGGAATTGCCGAAGTTGAGTTCCGTCGAGCGATTGGCTGTGCAAAAAAAATTGGCTGAAATCGCCTCGGAAAATTCCGCCATTGCATTGCATGATCGGGGCATTGATGAAGTCCAAGCCGCTGATTTGCGCTCGCGCCTGAAAACTTTCGCTGAAGATTGGGAACGTCCCGAAGCCTCCATCTACGATGAAGACCAAACGCGGTGACGTGGGGCTGGTCTTGTTTCCGAATTCCGATTTGCACACCGCCAGGCGCCGTCCTGCCCTCGTCATTCAGCGCGACGAATTGTCCAGCGGACTTGCCCAAACCATCGTCGCCATGATTTCCAGCAACCTCGCGCGTCGCGGCCACGCCAGCCGCATTTTTGTCAGCCGCGATTCGGCGGAAGGCAAAGCCGCCGGATTGAGATTGGATTCCGTAATTATGACCGACAATCTCGCCACAGTTTTCGAGATGGAAATGAATTCCATTCTCGGCCATCTGCCGAATCTGAAAACCGTGGACGCAGCTTTGAAACATACGCTGGCTTTGGATTGAAGCGCGGGCGCGAACGGACGGCGAAATTTCCGCTGCCTTATTGATTTGGCGGCGGCGAAACCATGTATTTTTGTTCAAAAGCATCAAAATTTCCGTCCTCTGAAATTTGCTCTTCAACGTGGCCATCACCAAAACCATATATTCGCGCCCATTTTCCAACAGTGGTTCGGAATGGAATTCGCTCGCGAAGTATTGTTCTATTGGCATTTTGATTGCTTGCCGCTAAACCAGCATTTAAAAATTCAAAACCCCCTGTTCCGATGCCGCCCGTTTGATTTGTCATGCCTTTTGTGAGATCAGAAATCTGACTGAAGTTTGTAGGAAACTGGTCATGGTTATCACCTGAAAACAAAAGCATTCCAAGCAAGACAAGTTTCGCAGCATTCATTGTGTTGGTTTGATGCCATTCGTATTGGCCTTGTGTTGGCAATTGAACCGGTTCCTGATGTGCGGCCATAACTTCATTGCGAAGCTGCTGATTTTGTTCCTGTAATTTTCCTAGCGCACCAACTTGCCGCCGAAGCACTCCCACCTCCCCGCGCAATTTCATTAACTCATTCAACTTGACGTCCGAAAGCGATTTGGTATCGCCCGCCGCCGCCAGCCGATTTGAAAGGCTTTCGTTGTCGGTTTTCAGTTGCGTGAGTTGTTGCGTCAACGATTCGTTTTGCGTGCGCAGATTTTCCTGCGCTTGATGTTGAACCACGAAAGCCGTGGTCGCGCCGGCTACGACGAGCGCACTGATGCCGAGTTTTAATTTTGTCGCTGTCATAAGTTTTAAAAGTGTTAATGTTGTTCCAGTTCCTGCACCAGCAAGCGAAGCGCTGGCAAGCGTCGCAGCCAGACCGGCGGGCGCCAGTTGGACAGCGTTAGCCGAAATTATGGAGGCCAACGTCGCGGTGGCCGCGACGCCTCGTCGCAGAAAAACCGCCCGCAATTTTTCCAGCGCGCGTTCCACCCGCATCCGCGCGGCATTTTCGTTGAGGCCGAGTTTCGCGCCGACTTCGGCGAATTGCCG
>DAIRTX010000182.1:0-1858 GCA_036803685.1 Verrucomicrobiota bacterium
CGCCGCCCGCCGCCCGGAAACACTCCGGGCAAGTCCCTTTTTAAAATTGGAAGGTTGAGAACTGGGGATTGCTAAATAGGTATTGATATGCTGGTTGAAGCGTGGTAGGGTTGGGCATGAACTGCCCCCACTGCCACACCACCCACTGCGTCAAGAATGGAACTTCCCGCCACGGCCACCAACGCTGGCGCTGCCCAGCCTGCCATAAGACGTTCGGGGAAAAAGACCGGCGCTTGGTGGCCCCCGAAAAGAAGGCCGCCGCTTTGGCGCAATATCTGGAAGGGGTTGGCCAGCGGGCGACGGAACGACTCCTGGGGGTCAGCCACAACTCCATCACCAACTGGGTGAAACAGGCGGTGTTTGGCAAAGCCTTAAAACCGACACCCGCCGAACAGGTGGAGTGGGTCGAGGCCGATGAATTGTGGACTTATATCGCCAAAAAAAAGATGCTTGCTGGCTCTGGTGGGCTGTTGATCGTGCTTCCAAATCGGTCCTGGGTTGGACGCTGGGGGATCGTGGAACCGAAACGGCCGAGCGGCTGGCTGCGCAACTGCCTTACGCCCCCCAGGTCAAGTTTGCCACCGACTTCTGGCATCCCTACGCGAAAATCTTCTGCGGCCAAAACCATGTCCAGGGCAAAGCGCACACCTTTACCATCGAAAGCTTGAACAACCGCATTCGGTGCTATCTGGCCCGCCTCAAGCGCCGGACGCACAACTACAGCAAGTCCAAGGCAAATCTGGCCGCCAGCATCCTGTTCTTTATCGTCAACAAATGTGGCGGGGAACTGGCACCAATGACGCAATCAATACCTATTTAGCAATCCCTAATTCCGGCCTTCTTTCCAAAAGGCGTGGCCAATGAATGTTTGCAATGGACCATATATTTGTCAACTTAATGGCTGATTTGAAATCAGCTAAACAGCCGGGCGGGCAAATGTCAACGACTTTTTGCAAAGAAAGACGCCATGCGGTATTGCTGAACACTCACAAAAAAATTCAAGACTGCAAGAACTACAATTCCGGCCAACCTCACGATTAAAGCTTTTTTCCATTTTGCATTCGTAATTTTTATTCGTTCATGCTTTTAACACTTCAATAAACGCTTCCTGCGGAATGTTCACGTTGCCGATGGATTTCATGCGTTTCTTGCCTTCTTTTTGTTTCTCCAGCAGCTTGCGTTTGCGCGACACGTCGCCGCCGTAACATTTCGCCGTCACGTCTTTGCGGAACGCACTCACGACTTCGGACGCGACAATCTTCCCGCCGATGGCCGCCTGGATTTTCACCTGAAATTGCTGGCGCGGGATGACCTCTTTCAACTTTTCGGCCAGCGTGCGTCCCCTGCCCTCTGCCTTGCTGCGATGCACGACGCACGAAAATGCGTCCATCGGTTCGGTGTTCACCAGCATGTCGAGCTTCACCATGTCCGATTCCATATCGCCGTCGAACTCATAATCCATCGAGCCGAAACCGCGCGTCATGCTTTTGATGCGGTCATGAAAATCAATCAGGATTTCGTTCAGCGGCAAACGGCTCGTAAGCATCACGCGCCGCGCGTCGAGCGTTTCCGTGTGATCCACCGCGCCGCGCTTTTCCGAGATCAACGCCATCATGTCGCCGATGCTTTCGTTCGGACAAATCACAAACGCTTTGACCATGGGCTCTTCGATTTTGAGAATGTAATTCGACTCCGGCAGAAAGACCGGGTTGTCAATTTCCTTCACCGTGCCGTCGCTCATCGTCACGCGATAGACGACGCTCGGATACGTGGCGATGATGTCCATCCCATACTCGCGCTCCAGCCGCTCCTGGATGATCTCCATGTGCAGCAGCCCGAGACATCCGCAGCGGAAACC
>DAIRTX010000183.1:0-1806 GCA_036803685.1 Verrucomicrobiota bacterium
TTTTCCCGGCGCACGATTCCGCATCTGCGCGAGGCCGCCAGTCGTTCAGCGAGCGAACGGTTGGCGGCATTTGCTTTTTTGAAGCACCTCGGCATTTACGGCTACCGGCGCGAGACGCTGCTGCGGCTGGTGAAATTCCCGGTGTCGCCGCTCGAAAACGCGGAGAAACTGGAGCAGTTGCGCGCGCTGGAAAATGGCATTCAAATCGCGGTCGTGAAAGTGGATTACGACAGCGTGGGCGTGGATGGGCCGAAAGACGTGGCGCGGGTCGAAAAATTATTAAAAAACCACGAACAGACACGAAGGGACACGAATTCTTGAAGTGGTCGGTCGGTCTTGATTTTTCTCTTCGTGTTTATTCGTGTTCATTGGTGGTTAAAATTTTGAAATGAAATACATTTTTGTCACAGGCGGTGTGGTGAGTTCGCTGGGCAAGGGGTTGACGGCGGCGTCGCTCGGCACGCTGCTCGAAAATCGCGGGCTGAAAGTCGCGCTCCAGAAGTTCGATCCCTACCTCAACGTGGATCCGGGCACGATGAATCCGTATCAGCACGGCGAGGTTTATGTGCTCGACGACGGCGCGGAGACCGACCTCGACCTCGGCCATTACGAGCGGTTCACCAACGTCAAGCTGACCCGACTCAACAATCTCACCAGCGGCCAGGTTTATCAGACCGTGCTCAACAACGAGCGCGAGGGGAAATATCTCGGCAAGACCGTCCAGGTGATCCCGCACGTCACCGACGAAATCAAAAACCGCATTCACCTCCTCGCCGAAAAATCCAAGGCCGACGTCATCATCACCGAAATCGGCGGCACGACCGGCGACATCGAGGGTCTGCCGTTTTTGGAGGCGATCCGCGAGTTCGCGCTGGAAGCCGGCTCCAACAACGTGGTTTTTGTTCACGTTACCTACGTGCCGTTCATCAAGGCGGCGGGCGAATTGAAAACGAAACCCACGCAACAGTCGGTCGCCAAGCTGCGGGAAATCGGCATCACGCCCCACCTCATCGTCTGCCGCTGTGAAAAGCCGCTGGAAAAGGAGCTGCGCCAGAAAATTTCGTTGTTCTGCAACGTGCCCGTGGAGGCGGTGATTGAAGAGCAGGACGTGGAACACTCGATTTACGAAGTGCCGCTCATGCTTCAGCGCGAGCGCGCCGACGAGCTGATCTGCCGGCTGCTGCGCCTCGACGTGCCGCCCGCCAACATGGCGCACTGGCAGGAAATCATCCGCAAACTCATCGCGCCGCAGCACCGCGTCCGCATTGGCGTCGTCGGCAAATACATCGGCCTGCAGGACGCCTACAAGTCCGTGTATGAGGCGATCAGCCACGGCGGCATCGGCAACGATTGCGGCGTGGAAATTGTACGCGTGGACTCCGAGGAAATTGAAAAAGAGGGCGTGGGAAAAACCCTCAAAGGACTGGGCGGCATCCTTGTGCCCGGCGGGTTCGGCGAGCGCGGCATCGAAGGCAAAATCAAGGCCGTGCAATACGCGCGTGAAAATAAAATTCCCTATCTCGGCCTCTGCCTCGGAATGCAAATCGCCACCATCGAATTTGCGCGGAACGTTTTGAAATTGGAAAAGGCGCACTCGACCGAGTTTGACCCGGCCACGCCGCACCCGGTCATCGCCATGCTCGACGAACAAAGGCGCGTGACGAAGAAGGGGGGCACGATGCGGCTTGGCGCGCAGCCGTGCCAGTTGGTGCTCGGCACAAAAGTGGCGGAACTCTACGGCTCATTCGTGATCAACGAACGCCACCGCCACCGCTACGAATTCAACAACGCCTACCGCGAAAAATT